>JAUYIZ010000207.1 GCA_030688615.1 Desulfobacterales bacterium
TGGGAGACCTTTCGAAGACGCTTTTTGAACGAGGCCGATTGACAGGGAGCAGCTTATGAAATCATCCTATCCTGATATCTCTGAAATCCTTTCTGCAAAAGCGGAACGTAGACAGACCCTTGCGGCATTGTCGTGGGAAGAGAAAGTTGCCATTATTGAGCAGATGCAGCAATTGCTTCCCAAGAGAATGTGGAAAGACAGAGTCACAGATAAAAAAGGGGCAGACCTGAATCAGGACGCCCAACAACGGTATGAAGACGGACGGGCTGGATAGCGCGGTTTTTGGAGTTTTCAGCAGTAATCATCGCATTGGATAATTGATCTACCTGCATTCTAACCCGCCCGCCGCTTATACCAAACGTTAGCTGTTTAATAAAATATCAGAAGATTAGCGCGATTATGAATTTAACCGAGAATGAATTTAAGAAATATCTTGAAGTTTTCCATACAATCTTGGAAAGCACCGCAAACAAATTTCTAAAAAATGAACTGCAAAAAGAAGTTCTTCACATATCTCTTTTACCGGCCAATATTACAGGTTATTTATCGACACAATATGGCATAGCTATTGAGTATGAACCTTCTGATAAAACGATCATTTCCGTTAAAAGGGGAAGTGCTCGTGTTGAAGATTTGTTTGTCAAAGCTCCTCGTAGTCTCAGAAAAATGGCTCCCTTTGTTAAAAATTCTGGTGAAAACACCCTTTTTCATAGTTGTTCTTTTTCTGGAAAATTTCCATTTCGTATGGAAGGGCCAGACGCAAGTTTATTCTTATACAAAGTAGATTTTCAGGCCCTAAATTGGAAGCAATATGTCCATTTCGCTGAGGTATATGCCAATCGCTCAAAAAAGTTTTGGAGTATAGAAAGTGCTGTATCTAGAGCGAAAGATGAAGTTCTATCAGCATTGGTCGAATCAAACAGGGCTGCTGAAAGATCCGTTTCAATTGATGAATATATATCAAAATTTAAGAAAAAAACCATTTTGGTTTTAGGTGATTACGGAAAAGAAGGCCTAAAAAGGCTTAATATGATATCGGGGGTTCTTAGCGATATCGGGTACGACCCTCTTTTGGTCAAAAATATTCCGGATAGTGTTTATCAGGATCTTTCTCAAAAAGTCGTCGCTATAGGATCAATCGTTAGATTCATTGTGGTAGACGATTCATCTAAGTCAGGACATTTGACGGAAATTGATATTTGCAAACAAAATAATTGGGTGACAATCCTCTTGCGAGCTGAAGGCGGTAATAGTTCATATATGTCAGCAGGCGTTTCACAGCATAGCAGAGTTATTCTTGAAAAGCCTTATAGTTTGAATGTTCCTAAACCTGCAATAATCGAGGCTGTTGGTTGGGCGGAGAATAAATTGAATGAATTGAAATCCAGATTCGCTGATATTTATCCTTGGCGAATTCAGTCCGCTAACCAGGCTAATTCGGCCGACGCAAAAAGCCGCGCGGCTGATTAGCAACGTTGACTCAAAAGGAGGCGAACATGTCGAATGAAAATTCTGTTCAGCAAAGCCACCTGACACCTAAGACGGGGGTTATAAACCCCCATTCACTTGGGAAACAGGTAACGGGAGTCGTCATTACGTCCCTTGTTGTTCTTGCCTTGTTCCGTCTTGGTGGAGTGCTGATTGTCCTCGCCGGTATCTTTACGTTTCTAGATACATGGTACTCGGGTATCTTCAAAAACATGGACAACAAGTCGTTTGCGAATCTCTCTCCAATGGGTTGGAGTATCGCTATGATGGGTTTGCTTATTGTCACGTATCCCGTCTACTTGGCGAAAAGAAATAAACTCAAATCAAAGGACGGACCGGCTGTGTATTGGATTCTGCTTAATTTCTTTGCGGTTATCGCCTTGCTACTCCTCGGGCTACAAATATTGCGTTCATAACCGGTGGTGCAACCTAACAAAATCAGGCTTAGTTCCGAGTCGCGGAACGCGTGCTCGGAACTAAGCCATGGTTCAAGAAGCCGATTAATTGGCACAGATTTTGCTAATGGGGGATTGCTTCGAGATCGTGATTATTAAATAATTCCAGCAGAATAGACGCCTAACGCGAACGAGCCATTTATGAACTTGATATAGAATATCATGTTTTTTATTTACCAAGTTTTAATCAAATGTCAATACTAAACCTATTTCAGGGTGTAAACTGCCGCAGAGCGGCTTACTTGAACCAATCAATCCACCGGACCCGCGTTCCGCGGGCCAGTGATTTTTTCGTTATGTGTATAAGGTAACTTCCAGAGGGAGGCTGTCATGACTTCGAGATATGAGCCCTACCGAGAAATGTGGCGACTTTTTTCTCGCCCGATTTTCTTAATAACAGACCTTCTTGGTGTTGTCGGACTTACAGTTTCACAATTTATTACCGGTCCCTGGGCTGGTGGACTTGCAGCCGTTGGGTCAGCGTTCCTCGCAATCGGTTTTTCACTTCCTGTTGCGCTATTTTATCAGCTACAGGCAAATGCTGAATCTTTGAAGATTCTAGACACGTGTAATCGCGCAGGTATTCGTGCGATGTTTAGGAGCCGGCAATCCGACAGTGTGGAATTGCGAGAAGCGATAGATTCCGCTGCCGCTAGGTCGACAGACATCAAACTCATGGGAGTTGCATTTCGCTCAATCTTTAACCCGAGTGGAGAGCACACTCGGCAGTTCCGCGAAAGGTTAGATGATCCTCGAATCCTTCTCAGGATTCTGCTGCTGAATCCTGAGTCTGATGCTGCAAAACGTCGCGCCTTGGTCGAGAAAGGGAATACAACTATCGAGGATATTCACTTCACCATCAATCACGGTGTCTTTCCGGCAAGCGTGCTTAACTTGGGATAGCGCGATGGTGTAAGATCGGCCATCTTGAACACAAGGAGGATGGTCGATGAGTATTACCCAAGTTGATGATCAGTTTGCGTTAGAATCTGTCCGGCAACAATTTAACCACTGGCGGGCACGCCGTAGCAGTAAGCGGGAACGTATCCCGCCAGGGTTGTGGCAAGCGGCGGTGCAGTTGTGTCGTGTTCATTCCGTCAATCACGTGAGCCGTTCTTTGGGGCTTTCGTATACGGCGCTCAAGAAGCTTTTGCCGGGCACTCAAGCTGTCAAAGAAAACTCTGTCCAGTTCATGCGATTGGAAGTGGACAGCCCTTGTTCCAACCACTGGCAGATGGAGTGTATCCGCGCCGATGGCGGCCGGTTGCATTTGGCGGCTACAGGTTCTCTGCCGGCTCTGGCCGAGGTGCTGCAGGGGTTCTGGTCATGATCCAGCTCACCCCGCAGATGCGGATTCTTCTGGCGGTCAAAGCAGTCGACTTCAGAACAGGCATTGACGGGTTGGCCAGGATATGCCGGCAAGTTCTGAACACGGACCCCTTTTCGGGCAGCGTCTTTATTTTCCGCAACCGGGCAAGGACGGCCATCAGGGTCTTGACATACGACGGCCAAGGGTTCTGGCTTTGTTATAAACGATTGTCCAAGGGGACGTTTCACTGGTGGCCGGATGAGAGCAATGGACATGTAAGTGTTTTAGCTGTCCATGAGTTGCAGCTTTTGCTTTGGAACGGCGATCCCGGCACGGTCCGTGTGGGGCCTACGTGGAAAAAAATTAATATTTTTTAATAATGCCGCTTGCGTTCTTTTTTTGATCATGGTATAGCCTGCCCATGGAAACGCTGATTCGATACAGAGGCAGGGGATTTACAGAGGCAGAGGTTGCCTTTGTCAGGCAATTCATCGCGGAGCATCCCGGGGACAGCCGATGGGCTCTTTCCCGCAAGCTGTGTGAAACCTGGGGTTGGGTGCAGCCCAACGGGGCGTTGCGGGACATGGTGTGCCGGGGGTTGATGCTGGCACTGGACAGGGCCGGATATATCCAGCTTCCGCCCGTAAAAAAGCACAGTTCCGGTCCCTTTACGCGCCGTAAAAGACCTGCCTTGATAGAGGTTGATCAGACGTCTGTTGAGGTGAAGGTATCGCAGCTTAAGCCCCTTGAGTTCCGTCAGGTCCGGCGGACATCAGCGGAGGTCTTGTTCAACAGTCTGATCGAGCATTACCATTATCTTGGCTACTGCCAGCCGGTGGGGGAACATCTCAAGTACATTGTTTTTTCCAATGACAGACCGATCGCCTGCCTGGCCTGGTCGTCCGCCCCCCGTCATATCGGCAGCCGCGACCGGTTTATCGGCTGGTCCAAAGAGTTTCGCGTCAACAATCTGTCTTTTATTGCCTGCAACACCCGGTTTCTGATTCTACCTTGGGTTCGGGTCTCCTGCCTGGCCTCTCATATCCTGGGGGCAATGGCCAGGATTCTGCCTGCGCACTGGCAGAACCTCTACAATCATCCCCTGTATTATCTGGAGACCTTTGTCGATCAGGAGCGTTTTCACGGAACCTGCTACCGGGCAGCTAACTGGATCCATATTGGCCAGACCACAGGTCGAGGCAAGAATGATCAGACCGGCCGGCCGAACCGCTCGATCAAGGATGTCCTGGGATACCCCCTGTCAAAGGATTTTCGCCGTCATCTTTGCGGAGGCACTGCATGAAGCCGCCGAAGCTGATCGAGTTAAAACCGCAAGATGTGCAAGCGCTGCTTTGCCGGGTGGAAAAGGGGTCCCTGCAGCAAGGCGATTATGAGATCATCAAGGCCATCATAGAAGCCTTTGCCTATCTGAGCCAGGCAGTCGATGAGAAGGCTACAGCGATCAAACGTCTTTTGCGGATAATCTTTGGCGCCAAAACTGAGACCAGGGAGAAGCTGTTCAAGATCGCAAGCAACCCGAAAGAGGCCGCTGCCCCGGAAGAGAAGTCAGAACCGCAACCGGGACATGGCAGAAACGGCGCGGATGCTTTCAAACAAGCTGAACGGATCTAAGTGCCTATCAAGATCTGGAAGCCAGGCGAACCCTGCCTGGAATGCCCGAAAGGCAAGCTCTATCCGGTCAAGAAACCGGGGATTCTGGTGCGGTTTGTGGGCATGGCTCCCCTTGCTGCAACAATCTACGAGCTGGCAAAACTGCGCTGCAATCTGTGCGGTGTGGTTATTACGGCCCAGGCCCCGGAGAATGTAGGTTCGGCCAAGTATGATGAAACTGCCGGAGCCATGGTGGCCATGCTCAAGTATGGCAGCGGCGTGCCCTTTTACCGCATAGAAAAGCTTCAGAAAAGTCTTGGCATCCCTCTTGCGGCATCCACCCAGTGGGATATTGTAGAGAATGCAGCCAACCATGGGATCTATCCCGCCTATCGGGAACTGGTTTGCCAGGCCGCCCAAGGCGATGTCATCCATAACGACGATACCGCCATGAAAATCCTGGAACTGATGAAACACAACGATGAGAAGGCAGCCCGGACCGGGATGTTTACCACCGGCATTGTGTCCATCGTGCAAGATCGCAAGACCGCCCTGTTTTTTACCGGACAGAAACATGCCGGGGAAAACATGATCGAACTACTCAAGCAGCGGCAGAAGCATCTGGCGCCGCCGATTCAAATGTGTGACGCGCTATCGAGAAACTTTCCGGAAGCGTTAAAGACCATCCTGGCCAATTGCCTGACGCATGGGCGGCGCAACTTTGTGGATGTATCGGCAAACTTTCCGGAAGAAACCCAACATGTCATTGATGAAATAGCCGTGGTTTACAAAAACGACAAAACGGCCAAGGAGCAGAATCTCACGGATCAGGAACGACTGCTCTTGCATCAGCGGGAAAGCGGACCGGTGATGGAAAATCTCAAACAGTGGCTTGCTGAACAGCTTGATCAAAAGAAAACGGAGCCAAACTCAGGATTGGGAAAGGCCATCGCGTACATGCTCAACCATTGGGATGCCCTGACCCTTTTCCTGAGAGTCCCGGGGGCGCCCTTAGATAATAATCTGTGTGAGAGGATTTTGAAAAAGGCGATTCTCCACCGCAAGAACTCCCTTTTTTATAAGACCGAACATGGCGCCTTCATCGGTGATATGTTCATGAGCCTGATCCACACCTGCAACCTGGAAAATGTCAATCCGTTCGATTATCTGACGGCCCTCCAGAAATACGCGTCCGAGGTTTTCAAAAACCCCGGCAACTGGATGCCCTGGAATTACCAGGACAGCATCCCTGTCAACGATTCCTAACGAACCCCAGTCAACATTTTAAATCAGGCGCTGCCTGCAACCGCACAATCTGAAGGTCGGGGGAGAACCATTGCCCCCGACCTCGCCCCAGTAAATATTTTCCATTACGCAGGCTTACCGGAAATACACCAATCACGTAATCCCATCAACTATTCAAGAACGACTAAGGCGTTGTGTTAATTCGAAGTCTGGTAAGCCTCAACAAACTACCAGCCTAATCCACGAAGCGGATAATGATGGAATAACAATGTCTGCCTGCAACCTAAAGGTTCATATTTACGACATTGATCCAATTGTCTTTCTCATGATTTTTCAAGATTCGGTCTTTACGGAACAGTACCATCTCGGTCGACCTGAGTCGCTTAGATATGGGAGTTGTATAGGAAAGCACGTTCCAGTCATTGAATACTCATCGGCGGCAGATGCTTGCAGCTTTTTTATACGACATTTTGAGGAAATGTGGAAACAACACCCATGCCCGG
>JAUYIZ010000244.1 GCA_030688615.1 Desulfobacterales bacterium
GGTGAACGTGGCAACTGGGATGTTGTCGAGCGATATGTCCAAAAACAAGGCAAACCCAAGTCCGATCTTAAACAGCTACTACTTTTCGATTAAACTCCAATACCCTGCAGCTTGCTGCAGGAACTGAAAAGATTTTTATGGATTCAGTTCCGCCGAATCCATCCAGTCTTCTAATAAAACATTCCGGCTGAGGTTACTATTCTTTAACTGGGTTAAAAAATCCCACGGGTTCCAGTTCAACTCCCGGCAAACCTCCATTTGGCTCAACTCTCCACGAACGTATTTCATCAACAGGCGGCCTTGTTTGTCGGCGGAAAAGCCTTTCTGGAGAACTTCTCGCAAGTAGGCTGCTCGATCCAGTTTCAATTCTTTAACAAATTTGTCTATCTCATTTAAAAGATTTTCAGGTACCCTTATGGTTGTCGGTTTTGCCATCTTTGCCCTCCATCAGTGAAATCAAAGCGTCAGCGATGATTTCAGGTGAATATCTACCAATCTTTCCTATCTTTTCGAGACAATTGCGAGCCTTTTTGAATGAGATCTCCTGCAATCTAAACAATTCGACGACGATCTTTGGCGTAATGACAAACGGAATCTTTAAGAACCTTGCAGCCTTGATCGCTTTACCGTCATCTGTAGCAAATAGTGGCTTTACTAAATTCAGCGCGATTGCTAATGCTTCTTTTTCTCCCGGGTGAAGGGATAGTTGTAGCGGGATTTCGCGACTGTGAGGACTTTGAACCGTTATGGCTCGCTTTGTGATAAGGTTTGAAATCAGGGCTGCATCCGGATATTTTTGGACTAATGCATCTGATGCTACCTCTGCGGCTGCAGCCGTTGGCACAATCACATCGAACAGGCTACAAACTATCTCCAATAAACTACACTTGGCCAGCAAAATAAGGGAACTGCTGTCAGCTACCATCTGGGTCATTAGTTCTCTAATCTTTCGTAAACGATTTAACAAAATCGTACACGCAACATGTCAGTTTGTCAAGGGTTAATTCAGGCTTTGTATGGCGGATGGATTCAGTTCCGCCTTAATAAAAAGAAGTTTTAAGTGTTAAGTGTTTTCAACTATTATTTTCCTGTTATTTTCCTTGACATCCATTTTTAATGGTGTCACTATCATGTGTATATTTTATACTTATCAAGAGGAGGTATAATATGCCGAGCACTACCAAAAAAATGAACTTCCTCATCGAAGAATGCGTTTGCAGAGACCTGGAGAGGCTCGTTCCTGCCGGAAAGCGCAGCAAGGTGGTCAATGAGGCACTGCGTAAAGAATTAGAGCTGCTGCGCCGTAAATCGGCAGTTGAGCGGTTGCTTGCCGCTTCGCCTCGTCAGGGTGGCGATTCGCATTCAGATGTTTTTGAATTGCTTGCCGAGGACAGGTTGTCGCACGGATGAAAAAATACATTGTTGACGCCTCGGTTATTCTGAAATGGGTCCTGGAAAAAGAAAAGGAACCGGATATTGATCAAGCAGCAGGCCTGCTGCACGCATGGGAGAAAGGCGCCGTCGGGATTGCAGCGCCAAGTTTATGGACCTATGAAGTCGCAAATATTCTCGGCAGAATATTACCTGACGAGGCGAATCAAAAAATGAAACTGCTCCTGGATCTTCAAATCGACGTGGTCGAGTGTTCCGAACAGATGATTAAGCAGTGTTTTACCTGGATGAAAGAACAGCATGTTACCTTTTATGACGCGGTATATTTGGCGGCGGCTTATGCAACTGACGCCGTTTTGTTGACCAGTGACGAGAAGTTCCGCGAAAAGATGAAGAAAGACGATCGAATCTGCCTTCTGGGTGGGTGGGGGTTATAAAAAGGCGGGTTTTCGCCATAACATGCGGAGGGCAACGATATGCAATCTATCATAACATCGAAATATCAAACAACTATTCCCAAAGCCATTCGTGAGAATCTCGGCCTTTCTGTAAAAGATGCTCTGGAATGGAAACTGGAAAAGGGTAAAGTCACCATCTATCTCGCAAAACGGAATTTTTTGAAGTACCGGAATGCGGTAAAAACCGGCGAGGGAGATATTGCCGACGACATTGACATCGCCCGGAATCTGAAGGCGCTCGGTATCAACATCCACACGTTTGAAAAATAGTGCTGAGTGCTGAGGACTGAGTAAAAGCAATAAGATTAAGAAGAGATTTAAGAAAGAAAATATAGTTTTAAGGGAAAAGCTAAGGGCAAGGAATAAATAAAAGGGCTGAGTGTTAAAAATAGTGCTGAGTGCTGAGTAACACCCAGAAATGGGTATTACCTATTTTCGAAAGGATAGGGAAAATCCCGTTAAAGGCTTTGACGCCGTGTATCACCGGGAGCATTCTCTGGGATTCTGCTGGCTGCATGAATCCTTCGGGACGAACTGGCGGATGACGGCGATGCAGGCGGCCGGGTGCAGCTTCGGAAGCTTCCGCAATGGTTGACTTTGCGAAGGAGAAACGCGGCAGTTCTCACGGACGGGTTTTCACGAATCCCCGGTCTACGTCTGACCATTCCGAAAATGCTGAGGACTGAGTAAAAGCAATAAGATTAAGAACTGAAAAATTTTAAGGGAAAGGGCTAAAGGCAGGTGTCGGGTTTGCGCCTATTCGGCTTGAAAAGAGACGGGGATCAGAAGCACCCAATAAACCAAACAGGCCAGATAGGGCATAGAGCGTAGGGCGCGGGGGCAGTCAAGCGTTTGCTTTTTCTGAAAGCCACTCATTAATTAAGGCATCTTCTGATGTATTTAGCGTTTTTGCTTTACCTTTTATTCTGCCATATAAATCCTGGTCGATTCCAACATATTTTTTCTTTTTTAGTGAAAATTGTATTTCCTTTGTTTCTTTAACGTCACCGAATTCGCAATAGTCATGTTCATCCCAAAAGTCAGATGCTTCATAGATGGACATGTCTTTTATATCCTTACTTTTTCCCATATCTACCTCTTTCATTTTTATTCATATCCCGTGCAGTAACAATAAGTGCCTTGTTATCGAGTTTTTTGATAAAAAAAACAGAAAGATAACGCCCAGTTTTGTGTAGCATAAAAACAAGTGCTCAAAAAAAGTGAGAACTTGAACCGCCCGCTGCGCTCAAGGCGCAAAGAACGCGAAGATTAAGATCTGAAAAGTTTTTAGGGATAAAAGATATCTCCCGAAGTCTAAACAATTCGACGACGATTTTGCACCTAAAATTTAAAATCTGCCTATCGTATCCATTCAATAGCGACCAAAGGGGCCACTGACTTGAATTCTGGATCCCCAGTGACCAGAATAGCGGAATGGTTAATAGAACAGGCCAAAGCAAAACAGTCAGCATAGGAGAGAGCATATTGCGCCTTGAGTTCAGCTGCCTGGAAAACAAGGGATTCGGGTATGGACAATATCTTGAATCCAAGCTGATAGATCCGACTCAACACTTCGATTTTTTTTTCATCCCCAAATCGCCTCTTGGTGAGATAGACGATTTCACCAAGATTAATCAGAGAAATAAAAAGATCGTAAGAACCTGAGTAAGATCGTCGCAAGATCGTCTCTACTATTTCAGCTCCCGGCTCCCCCTGAAAAAATGCCAGCAGGGCGTGGCTGTCAAACAGGTGAGAGGACATCAATCATTGCTCTCTCTTTTCCTGGCTGCAAGCAGTTCCTCCGATAGGGAAGGCTGGGCAGGTAGACAACCTTGAGCCTCGTTGACAGGATCATCGGTATAAGGCATGATGTAAATCAGACGGCCATACTCAAACATCTGGATTCTGTTTCCCGGCTTGATTGCATACTTTTTCCTGATCGATGCGGGTATAACGATTTGGCCTTTGTTAAGTACTTTTACGGATTCCATGGTCCACCTCAGACTTTCATAAAGTTGAACGATTTTTTATTACTGTACAACTATTTTGAGACCAACACAAGTGAAAACTCACCAATCATTCTGAACCGGTGATGGGGTCACCGAATCAATTGTAGAATTGGCGAGACGTTTGATTGTGAATATCATACACTTGGGCGGTGAGAAAACGGTTACCGGCTCGTGCCATTTGTTGCAGGCAAACGGCATTAATATAATAACGAACTGAAGTTCGAGTGTTAAGATTTAAGTTTTAAGGTGATAAAGGAAAAACTCATTCGAAATCCTCACCAAAAAAAACGTAAATTTTTCTCACGCATGCCCACATTGATCACATTGGCAGGGTGCCTGATCTCATTGAAGCGGGGTTTGACGGCGAAATAATCTGCACCCACGCCACCAAAGCGCTGCTGATTCCCATGCTCAGAGACGCCCTTTCATTTACAGGAAGAAGCAGAGAACCGGTGATAGGGGAAAGGGCATAGAGATTCAGGTTTGATTGAACCGCCCGCTACGCTCAAGGCGCAAAGAACGCAAAGATTAAGCGGAAGAGCACATTTCCCTCGACAAGCTGAAAAGTGAAGCGGTAGTTCACGGTCACGGAACCTTCCCATCGATCGGCGGTTCCGACGAGTCTTTTGACTCGGAGGGAAGGGTGGCGGGGATTGTCGAGAAAAAGGGGGAGTTTGGTTTCAAAGATGTCCCGGATCTCTTTCGACAGCGCACGGTAATCCTTCCTGAACCGGCTGCTGAACTCATAACCGGTTATTTCTTCAACCATTCGATACCTTCCTGCGCCGTCTGGAATGTTGGAGACACCTCACCCCTTTCGACCTCGCCATCCACCTCTTTTTCCGTCTGCTGCCATTCCTTCGTCCAGTACCATCCCTGAGAAGGATCGATCAGTTTCCTCGGCTTCAAAGCAATATGATCTTCTTCCAGCAGCGCCTCGAGGTAATCACCCGCTTCCAGGCCAAGGATTTCCATGAATTTCCTTGGGATGCGAATTTGCCCCTGCGGGCTGATCTTCATAACCGTTGCCATACAACCTCCATAATTAAACATTTAAACTTTATTACAAATATTAATTTAAATATTTATTTGTGTCAAGGGAAATAAATGCAGGGAAAAAAGTGCTGAGTGTTAAAAAAAGTGCTGAGTGTTAAAAAAAAGTGCTGAGTGCTGAGTAAAAGACTAAAAACAAGGACTGAGTGCTGAGTGATTAAGAACTGAAAAGTTTTTAGGGAAAATTTAAGGGCGAAGGGCAAAGACTGGATACCGGATCGAGTCCGGTATGACGGGAATTTCTGGATTTTGGATCGAGGCCGGTATGACGACAAAGGGGTCGGGAATATTTTTCTGGCCCTTTTTTTTAATTTGAGAAAGTGATTGACCTTTTGCATGGAATTAATAGATTTAAATCTACTTTACTCATGAGTAAAATCGTGTTATGTCTACTATGGCTATGAATATACAGGACAGATATATCAAGAAATTTGTTCAAGAAGACCTCTTGAATAAAATGGTCTTTGTGGGAGGGCCGCGCCAGGTTGGGAAGACGACTTTTGCCCAGACATTTTTATCTCCACCCGGTGAAAAACATCCGGCTTATATTAACTGGGATGATATACATAAGCGTCCTGCCATTATGAGGGGAGAATTGCCGCCTGGTGAAAAGTGCATCGTACTGGATGAAATCCACAAATTTGCCAGATGGCGGAATCTGATCAAGGGCCTTTACGATACGAACAAATCAACCGTCTCATTTCTGATAACCGGTTCTGCGCGGTTGGATCATTATCGGAAGGGGGGAGATTCACTTCAGGGACGGTATCATTATTACCGGCTGCATCCGTTTTCTCTTGGCGAGCTTGTCATCGACCCAACGAAAGAAGACGTCCAGGCATTATTGCAGTATGGCGGGTTTCCGGAGCCTTGCTTGCGTGCGGATGAACGTTTCTGGCGGCGGTGGCAGCGCGAGCGCATCCAGCGCGTTATTTATGAAGACATCAGAGATCTTGAGAATATCAGGGAAATCAGCCTGCTTGAATTGCTGGCAGACGAATTGCCGCATCGCGTGGGGTCTCCTTTGTCAATAAAAAACCTAAAGGAAGTCCTGCAGGTTGCCCATGAAACGGTTTCACGCTGGCTGGAAATTTTTGAACGCATGTATTTTTGCTTTCGAATTTCGCCTTTTGGCGCCTCAAAAATCAGGGCGGTAAAAAAGGAACAAAAGCTTTACCTCTGGGACTGGTCTCTTATTAAGGATCCGGGCGCCAGGTTTGAGAATTTCATGGCTTCCCAATTGTTGAAATATTGTCATTATATGGAAGATACGGAAGGATTTCGCATGGAGCTTCGATTTTTAAGGGATACGGATAAGCGGGAAATTGATTTTATTGTATTGCGTGATGGAAAACCGATGTTGGCCGTTGAAACGAAGTCCGGTGACAGAGCAATCAATCCTGCAATATATTACTACAAGGAGAGAACC
The DNA here is from genome assembly GCA_030688615.1 of Desulfobacterales bacterium. Classification (GTDB taxonomy): domain Bacteria; phylum Desulfobacterota; class Desulfobacteria; order Desulfobacterales; family JAUYIZ01; genus JAUYIZ01. The sequence continues at coordinate 6,342 of JAUYIZ010000244.1, forward strand.
GATATTCCAAGATTTTATCAGGTGCACCAAGGGTCAAAGGATTATGAAAAAGGAGGTGCCCGGATGATCCCGGTTGATAAATTTTGTAAAGAACTGGGATTGCCGTAAGGGGGAAGGACAAAAGCAAGTGCTGAGTGTTAAAAAAAAGTGCTGAGTGCTGAGGACTGAGTGCTGAGTAAAAGACTAACTGCCGTAAGGGGGGAAGGTCGGAATTTGGGAGATTTAAAGGTCTTGACATCAAACCGTTTTCATGGCATTTATTGCGGCACTGCAGAGGGCTTCGATCTGGGCTTCTGAAATGGTCTTGCCACTTTTGAAATGATGGTGGGTGGCTATGTCATCGTAATGCCGGAGTGGTGAAACTGGTAGACGCAGAGGACTCAAAATCCTCCGGGCTTCACGTCCGTGTCGGTTCAATTCCGACCTCCGGCACCATTTCATGGTAGAACCCGAGACCTTTGCATAACTGCCTTTCTCTTGCTGGCATGAACTTTTTGACCCTTTTCTGGCTTGTTCGCTAAATCCTGAAAACTCGGCCCAAGTGCCTCAAACAGTTCAGGATTTGCCCACTGGGGTGGGCCGCTCACTTCGCCCGAATGGGTGCCCCAAAAAGTTCATGATGGGCGTTCAAGGCAGTTATGCAAAGGTCTCAACCCCGCGGCAGGCGGCGGCGGGTGCGTTTTGCTTTTTTCCCTTCATGGTGGATGGAAAGGAAGGCCATGGCGCGACGGCGCGCAAAAAAGGTCCAACCGGTTGACAAAGGACGGAGCGGGGCGCGGAACGCAGCCCGGGTGACGGGCGATGCCGTGAAAAACCGGCCGGGCCCCCATTGGCCTGTGCTGGCCTTGTCTTTGGCCGGCGGGGTGCTGACGGCGTATCTATCCTTTTCCTCCTGGTTCGGGACGGCGCTGGTTTATTGTGAGGAAGGAAGCGGCTGCGATGTGGTGCAGCACAGTGCCTGGGGAACCTTTTTGGGGGTCCCCACCGCTTTCTGGGGCTTTTTAGGGTATGTCTTCCTTGCCGGCATTGCCTATAAGGTGCGTCAGCCGGAAAAGCGCTGGAAGTGGCTCTGGACATTTTCCCTGATCGGGCTGGCCGTCAGCGCCTATCTGACCGTGATTTCTTTTACCGTGCTGCAGACTGCCTGCAGCTACTGTCTGGCGTCTCTGACCTTGATGGGGACCATCTTTTTGACGGTTTCGCTTCAGCGGCCCAAAACCATGCCGCAAACCATCTGGAGCGCCTGGGCAGGCCAAAGGGTTGTTCTGGCGGCGCTGATTATCGGGGGGCTGCAGCTGCATTACAGCGGCGTGTTCAGCGCTTCGAAGGGTTCGGAAGATCCTTTTCTGAAAGCCCTGGCCGTTCATCTGACCGGGAGCAAAGCTGTTTTTTACGGTGCGTTCTGGTGACCGGCCTGCGAAAAACAGAAGGTTCTGTTTAAGAATTCAGTTCACCGGCTTCCCTATGTGGAATGCTATCCCAAAGGGAGAAACGGTCCCAAGGCCGCGGCATGCATTGCCGACCAAGTCAGGTCCTTTCCCACCTGGATCATCACGGGGCAGCGTTATACGGAGATATTACCCCCCGAACGGCTGGCGCGGCTGTCCCGGTTTAAGGGTCAGATTCCCCGCAAAAATCCCTGAGACCTTTGAAAAACCCCCTATTTTGCCCGATTTCTGTGTCAGGAGAAAATTTTAAATTTGAATTCCCCGCTGCTTGCAGCGTGGGATGAATCTGAAATATGAACCTTTCCCTATCATCGGCGGAACGAAGTGAAGCCGACGAGATACCCCGCAGCTTGCTGCGGGGAGAGTTCATTTTTCAAAGGTCTTACACTGAGATTCGGTTCATAAATCGAACTGGACCGCGTGGATCTTTCCGGTGTCCTTTTCCATCAGCTGAATGCGCAGGCGTTTGGCTGATTTTGCCTCGCCGGGAAAGAATAAAAAACCGTGGGCGAGGCTTCGGGGTTCAATGGGGCTGTTTTGCAGGCTCTTTCCCCGCAGGTCATCCATGATGGCACGGCGGGCGTCGTCGGACTGGGCGCCTTTCACACCCCCCAGGATGCCGCCCCCGGCAGCGCCCACGGCGGCGCCTTTCCCGGCCGCAGCGGCCACATTTTCCCCGGATACAATGCCGATGGCGGCCCCGATCAGCGAACCGGCGGCGGCGCCTAAAAGTCCCTGATAGGCCCCTTCCTTGAAAATCTGTTTGGTCTGGGCGTACTTGGTGGCCCTTTCATAGGCGATGTTTCTGTCTAAGATCGGCCAGAAGTTGCCGGTTGCATCTTCCAGGAAGGATTGCTGGCCCACGATTTCCAGGGCATAGGCCGTGGGGTTGTCAAACACGACCTGCACCGGCATCAGGCCGGCATTGCGGATGTCAAACCCGAAGGCTTCTTTAGCTTCATCCGCATCGGAATAGGCCTTGGCCGCCACCTGGGCGCCGCGCACCGTCACGGCGTTGGCATAGGAAGACGGCGCTTTGAAAGGCAGCGGGGTCGCTTTGTAGCTGGTGGAACACCCGCCGGCGGCCACAAGGCCGACCAGGGTCATGAATATTAAGATATGTCGATGCATTTTCTATTCTCCTTTCGACCTTTGCAAAACGCCCCTTTTGCCCAATCTCTACGTCAGGCTCAAATTTTAATCCTCAAAATACTAAATGTATTCTTCTGGGTAAAATTTTCGCCTTCCTTGATCTTGAACAAAATTGAGCATTTTCAAAGGTCTCTCCTTTTATGCTTTGTAAATCAAAAACATAAGAAAAATTTACGTTTTTTGTGATGATTTCCTGGGGCCTGAATTACCTTAAATCTTAAA
>JAUYIZ010000249.1 GCA_030688615.1 Desulfobacterales bacterium
CCGGGCCCAGGGCATCGGCGCCCCGGGGCACCAGGTCCCAGATCAGCTTGTTGGCCAGCCCCCGGCCGCCCAGATATTTTTTGACATCTGCGGTAACATCCACCACCCGGAAGGTCTCTTCCGTCAAATCCACCTCTAACATGTTAAAATTGATTTCCGTCATTTATATTACCTCCATCCCGGGTTGCCCATACTGTCTTTTTTCAAGGGATACAGCCGCTTGGAAATCAGATCAGCCTTTTCATCGGCATGCTTTCTGAAAATATGCTGTATGGAATAACCGAAACGGCCATCCTGGCTGCTCACGAAATAAAGCGCGCTATAAGGACACACGTTGATGCACTGGGGGTTTCGGACGCCTTTGTTTTTGACATCACACAGATCGCAGACAAACGGGGTGGGAGAAACGGCAGGGTATATTCTCACCGCTTCGGCATCGCAGGCCTTGCGGCACGCCATGCACTCCTTTCCCAGGCACGTGTCTTTATTAACCACCATATGAAGGGTGGTTTTATCAAAATAGATTGCCGACGGTTGGACCGGACAGGCCTTTTCACATTCCCGCTCCCCTTCCCGGCATTGAACACAGGTTACCTGGACGGCTTTGGGCAGGGGAAGAAGGTATTTTCGCACCTGGATTCTGGACAGCTCCTTGTTGATCACACCGAAATGCATCATGGAGCAGGCCATCTGGCATATGCCGCAGCCCACGCACTTCATTTCATCGCATTCTATGAATGCCGGCCCCTTCGGATAAGGGTAATTCTCTTTTCCCCAGCCCCTCTCCTTGGCTTCCGTTCCGCTTTGTTCCATAGGTTTTCCTCCTTACATTGATTGTCGATTGTTGATTGTCGATTGTTGATTTATTGAATCGCTTCGCTCTGTCTTGTTTTAATTGATAGAATTCCTTCAATCGCCAATCAACAATCGACAATCAACAATCCAGATAGATTTCCTCCATTGGTCAAAAATAAACAGAAAACAATCAATTCTTATTTTCCCAGGTCCCCGAGACCTGAAACCTGACCCCCGAAATCTCATCAGTGGCCGGGAGCCACAAGATTTTCCGGGGAAGCATCGATCATAATCTCCAACAGGGCCGGTTTGCCCGAGTCGATGGCGCGGCCGACGGCCGGAATAATTTCATCCGGCGACGACACCCGCTCCCCGTAGGCGCCGAACTCCCGGGCCACCTTTGACAGATTGGGAATAAGCAAATCCGTGCTGATGAAGCGCCCCCCGAACTGTTTGATCTGGGTGTGCCGCATATTGCCGAAGATGTCATTGTGGCAGACCACGCAAAGCAGACGAATGTCCTGGGCCACGGCGGTCACCAGTTCATGCAGGGTCGCCATCATGGAGCCGTCCCCGGTGACGCAGGTTACGATCCGGTCCGGAAAAGCAACTTTCACCCCCATGGACTCCACAAATTCCGCGCCCAGGGAATGCCAGCCGCCGACGGCGCAGTTGTGGGCCAGGGACTCAAAGCCGTAGAGGAACCACCCGTGGGTGCTGCCGGACTCGCCGGCCACGATGGCATCTCGCGGCAGGGCTTTACGCAGGTCATGAAGAAGTCTCATCCTGTGAATAGGGACCTGGCTCGATGTCTGTAAGGGAAGGAAAGATTCCTGCCGTTGGCGCTTTTCCCGCAGCAGCTCCTGGATGCGCCGGTTCTGCTCCACCGGCCTGCGATCCACTTTTTTCCCCCGGATCCCTTCCAGCAGGCCGGTGAGCACGCTGAAGGCGTCTCCCAAAAGCCCCACATCCACCGGGTAAATCTTGCCGATCTCGGTCGGATCGATATTGACCTGAATGATCCCGGCATTTTGGGGCATGACCTTGTGCCCGAAGCCTTTGGTGGTAAACTGATCAAAAGTGCAGCCCACCGCCAGCAAAACATCGGCCTCCTGCATGGCTTTGGTGGACAGATTACCCAAAGTGCCCAATGCCAGCGGGTGGTCCTCCGGGATGATCCCTTTGTTGTGCCGGGTGGCCGCCATGGGCATGGCCAGGCGCCCGGCCAATTCCAGAAGGACATCCAGGGCGCCGGCGGCCCCGCCGCCGATCAAGGCCGCCGGCCGCTCGGCGGCCGCCAACAATTCGACGGCCCGGGCAACGGCCGCGGGATCGGCCGGATGGGTGTAGGCGACCCGATACTTTTGCGGCGCGGGCACTTCCACGTCCACCATATTCGTGAGGGTGTCTCTGGCGATCCCGATATAGACCGGACCGTTGCGCCCCGAGAGCGCCGTGCGGAACGCCATCTGCAGGCTTTCCACGATGCGGTCCACCCGGTGAACCCGCAAGGACAGCTTGGTAACCGGCTTGAAAATGGGGACCGCATCCAGATCATGATGAATGGCGCTGCCCAGACCATGGGTCCGGGTGGGGTATTCGACGCCGATGAGCACACAGGGAGCGCAGGTATAATAGGCCTGGGCCACCGCGGAAACGCAATGGGTGGTCGCAGGACCGGGACCCACCAGACAAACCCCGGGCGTGCGCGTGGCCCGGGCATAACCGTTGGCCATGTACATGGCATTCTGCTCATGATTGGTCTGGATATAGCGAATTTGCGGTTCATGGTACAGAACATCCATAATGGAAAGGGTGGGAGAGCTGGAAACGCCGAAAATACGATTCACCCCTTCAACTTTCAAAGCCTCGATGATCAGTTGAGCGCCGCTGAGCTGCATATTACCCCCCGGTGAAAGGACAGCGAATTAAGAATCGGATGCTAAGAGATTGCTTCTACAAAATTGGCTTATGGCAAACTTACGGTTGTGTGTCAAGAAGTAAATACCCTGGCCTTGAGGACCAGATTTTGGTTATCCCCGGAGGGGATTTGCTTTGTTGGAAGTTCATTGCATGATTGAAATTACAAATATCAAATTACAAATAC
>JAUYIZ010000258.1 GCA_030688615.1 Desulfobacterales bacterium
CCCAAATCATTTTCCCACGAGCGTAAACATTTGCGGAGTTCTCGGCACAGGCTGTTCTGGCTCGTCTCGCCGACAGACCCGAACAGTTTTTCGCCAAGATGTCCCGCCCGTAACATGTCAGACTCCGGAGCCTTTTCAGGCAACTATTTGAAACCACTGACGAGCACACCCGCGCTGTCTTGTTCGCACACCGAGAATTGAGGGATATGGACAAGGATGATCGAGTCCGAGCCAGTTATCTGCATGCCTGCCTGAGGTATGTGCAGCGGGATTTCATGACCAACACCATCCTGCGGAAGCGGTTTGGGATTGAAGACAGGAACAGCGCCATGGCTTCGCGAATCATCAGGGATACCATCGATGCCGATTTGATCCGCTGCCACGATGATACCGTCGGCAGCAGGGCCAGAAAGTATCTGCCATGGTGGGCGTGATGCCAGGGACTATTTTGTTTGACCGTTGTTTGACTGAAACCGCATTATATCTCCGGAAATTTTTATAAGTGTTTTTAATTCAGACCGTTACATACTCATACTTGCTTGATTGTTATTTGTTGGCACCCCGCAACCAACAATCCAAACAGTCAAATCAATCATGAAGTTTTCAAAATCGGTAGCTTCTGTAAATAGGGTTATTCTCCATATTTAGGAGGCGGGACCGTTCAGACCGCCATAACTTGGGTAACACCAGTTTCACAAAATGCTGAGAACACAGATTTATATTTCACGACAGGTTAATATATTTTCTGATTTAGATGCGAAAGAATTGATTGAAGAGTTGAGGTCAATATCCAAAATGCTTCCATCGCTGCATAGTTAGTGCCCATCCATAAATGGCTATTTTCCGCAATATCTGCGTTGGGCTCCGAATTTCAATCCTCAAAATCATCAATGTATTCCTCCGGTTGAAATTCTCGGCCGCCTTGATCTTGCAAAAACTATCTCATTTATGGACGGGCACTAGTTAATTGAAAAAACTGTGAACCGATAACCGTGAACGGTTACGAAATCGACAAGGTGGGAACCAGGATTTTAAAAAAATAAGATTTTCAGCGAAATTTGAGCGTGGATTTCCGGTACGGCTCAAGACTCATTTTCGATTATTGGAACCAATAATCGATGGGCGGCAGCTGGCCGTGTAGAGTGCCGGGCAGCCGCTTTTCACTTTCGCGCCGGGCGGATTCCATTCCGATCTGCGATCTGCCGATTCTTCATCCGAAGACCTATTTTTTCTTTGAAATGATGACGTATCTGCTGGTTACGCCGATTATTTTTTTCTTTTGCATGGCGGATACTACATTTGCCTTAAAACGCTCTGAGGAGAGGGGCGACTGAAAGATATGGGTATGTTCCCAGCCGCTTTTATTGATAATATGCAGATAGTCATCGATCATGATTGAATTGTTCCGCCTTTCATTTCTCGCCGGGGTGTTTTGGAAATCGCGCCAGTCGGCATTGATAAATGATAGTTGTGTGCCCTCTTTGGCGTTTAGATGTACCGGTCAATAGGATATCCCTTTGACGATAAAATGCCCCCCGAGAAGAATCATCAAAAGCGGCGCGACCTGGTGCAGTATTTTTACGGACTGGACCCATCGTGTGCCGGAAAGCTTCCCTAACAGCAACAACACAGGAACCGTGCCCAGGCCAAAAGCGAGCATCAGGCCAAAGCCAAGCAAAAAACCGCCGGCAGAACTTTTGGCTTCCATTCCCGCACCGGCCACCGCCATGAGCGCGGTATAAACCGCACCGCAGGGCAACAGCCCAAGAAGCAACCCGAGGGGATAATAGATCCAGGGAGAATCGACCGAATGCAACCTGCGAAACCCTTTGGCAAGGATTCCCTTTGAACCCACATCGCTTGAAAAGGGATTTTTAAACGGAATCCAGCCGGCCAGGGTTATCCCCATGAAGACAATCACCAGCCCCGTAAAAATCATTACGCCCTGTTGTACCCAAGAAATACCCGCCGCCGTCCGGGCAAATGATCCCATGGCGCCGATGGTTCCGCCCGCCAGAGCGTATGTGCTTATTCGGCCGGCGTTGTAAAGCAGATGCGGCACGAAGGTGTTTTTACCCTGCAACTTAAAAGAAAAAGATACCACGATGGGGCCGCACATTCCCATGCAATGGCCGACGCCGGCACCCAGGCCGGCAGCAAAATAAACCGCATACAGCAGACCGGTAAATTCCATTCCTGCATGATAACCAAGGGGGCATTGCAGCAATTCTAATTTTGACATTTTTTTTGCAATAAATGAAAGTGGTCAGTAGTATTAAAAAATGATTTTCATGCGGGTTTAACAAGAAGAACATTTTTTTACGGGATTTGGCAAATTTCAGTTTACCGAAGAGACAACTTTGGGGCCCCGGACCGTTATTCCGGTTTAATCTGGCGTATCTTTTATATGCCTGTCCCTTTACGCTCCATAGGCATTTTATTTAAAACCAACCATTTAAGAATTTAAAAGCTAGCTTGTATCCGGAAATTCAAGTTCGAGACCTCGGAGCATAAAAGCCAGCATCGCATTCCAAGTGTCAAAATGCATATAACGGGTTAAAGCGCGTATGTCGTCAAAAAAGGTTTGTCGTGTTGGCAGGTTGTCAGCAATTCCCGCTCAATGTAGCATAGATTTAAATTTACTATATATGGATAAAAAGAGTCAATATTTATCAACATATTGTGGCAGATGGTACTATTTTTTCTATTCTGTAAGTATTTTCCAAAGATAAATATAGCCAACAC
>JAUYIZ010000259.1 GCA_030688615.1 Desulfobacterales bacterium
CCGGGCACAAAAGGCAGGGAATTGATCGGGCACGGGGGCTGGTACCCCGGTTATCAGACCGCGGCCTACATCAGTCCGAAAGAAAAATTGGGCGTCATCGTCTTTGCCAACTCCCTGGACGCAAATCCTTATCCAGGAACGCCACTGAGCATTACGGATCGGATCTTCAGCTGGGTCGCACCGGCCGTCGGCAAAGCCCGGAAAGGCAGGAATGTCCCGGAGCCGCCTTTTGCCTGGAAACGCCTGACAGGAGTCTATCGCTCGCTATGGTCGGACATACATATCTTGCCGCTGGAAGGAAAACTCATGTTGATCGATCCGACCATACCGGATCCAAAATCCGCCGCCATGACCCTGGAGCCGGTTTCACAGGGCATTTTCAGGCTGGAAGGAAACAACGGATACTGGGAACTGGGCGAACCGGTCGTATTTGAAGCGGGTGATGATGGATACGCATCGGCAGTGAAAGTCGGGGAAAACACTTTTATGCGTGTCGCCTACCCGGTACAAAAATGATCGGTCAATGATCCGTCAATTATCCGTTGACATCCCGGCCTGCGCATCTTATAATCTGCTGATTAGAAAGTGTGTTTTCATCACCTGAACCCCAGAGGCGAATTGATGTTGAGAAAAACAACATACCTGTTTCTTTTCTTTGCGATCCTGGCTGCGACGGGCCATGCGGCAAATGCGGAGGTCAAAACGGTCATCAGCAGCGGCCAGTATAATATGGGCGATCGGGATTCGAAGGCCGACGCCAAAAATATCGCCCTTTTAAATGCCAAGCGGCTGGCGCTGGAACAGGCGGGAACTTATCTGAAGAGCCTTTCGGAAGTAAGGGATTTTCAGTTAAACAAGGACGAGATTTCATCCATTGCCGCCGGTATTCTTTCGGTGAATATCATCGATGAAAAGTGGAAGATGGAGGGCACCAATCTCACGGTCACCTTGACCATCGAGGCCAGGATCGACACCGGCAGTCTTGACAGCAGGATCAAAGCCGTAAAACAGGACAACGACCGGGTCGAAGATTTCAAACAAATACAAAACGAACTGGCCCGGCTGAAGGCCGAATTGGATAAACTTAAAGCCCAGGAGCAGCAGGCGGCAACTCAGGAGAAACACGAACTGGCCCGGCTGAGGGCCGAGCTGGAAAAACTCAAAATCCAGGAGCGGCAGGCGGCGGCCCAGGGGAAAAATGAAGTGACCGGGCTGAGGGCCGAGCTGGAAAAACTCAAAACCGAGGAGCAGCAGGCAGCGGCGCGGGAAAAAAAACTGGCGGAGGATCAGGAAGCGCTTGACCGCCAAAAGCATGTCACCATCAGCCGGATGGTCGCGTTGGAGTCCGTGGAAGCGGCCTTTAACAAGATTATCAACAGCGATGATGTTGCCGGAGCGCTCGACGAGCTCTCCGGGTTGATATCCGCAGACCCGGAATACGCGATTGCTTATGCCACGCGGGCGCGGGCATACATAAAACTGGACCGAAGGCGCGAGGCCCTTGCAGATGTTGAAAAGGCCCTGGAGCTGAACCCGGATCTGCCCCGGGCGTATGTGATCAAAGGGATACTGCTTTTGCAGGAAGGAAATTCAGGGGCGGCCCTCGAGCAGTTTGCCAGGGCGATCCGAATAAAATCCGATTGCGGGCCCTGTTATTTTCAGATGGGGGTCGCCCATTTCCGGGACGGCGACCGCCGGGAAGCCTATGAGAACTTCCAGAAATCGTGTGAGTTCGGATTTGAAAAAGGATGCGACCGGCAGCAGCGGATGGAGGAAAACATGAGACGGCGGGGCCGGGACTGAAAGAAAACGGGCGCGGTCCCCGCAGCCGCCAAGGGCGGGACTGCGGGGGGCTTCAATCATAAATTGACATTGCATTTTTACTCTGTTATATATGTGGGCGAGTGGATTTTTTACCAGGCGGTCGGTCCTGGCGGACAGCTTGTATGTTTATCAGTTTCAAACAAACGAACACGTAAGGAGTTTCGTGGACAAATCATCCTGGCCTGAAGCTTTGGGCAAGGGAGTGTTTCCCATAGCCAGGGCCGGTTACTCCGTGATACTGGCGGCCGGGTTTGCGACGTTAATATTCGCCCTGTTAGGATTTGTCATTCCGTCGCTGGCAGGTCTGATTGTGACTTTGTTTGTCTGTTTCTTCTTCAGAGATCCGGACCGCATCGTCCCGGATCTGCCCGATGCCATCGTGTCACCGGCGGACGGTAGAGTTATCAAAGCGGGTCCGGAGGAAAACAGCGATTTTTTTGACGGCCCCTGTTTAAAAATCAGTATTTTTATGTCCGTGTTCAATGTTCACGTAAACCGGGTCCCCCATGAGGGAACGGTTAAGAAAATCAGCTATCACCCCGGGGCTTTTTTTTCCGCGAACCTGGACAAGGCGTCCAAGCGGAATGAACACAATGCGGTATTTCTTGAAACCAGCGAAGGCAAATCGATCGGCGTGGTCCAGATTGCCGGTCTCATTGCCCGGCGGATTATCTGTTACGCGCAAAAAGGAGACACATTATCATGCGGTCAGCGATTCGGGCTGATATGCTTTGGTTCACGAGTCGATGTGTATCTTCCTGCAGACACGCGGCTGCATGTGGTTATCGGGGACAGGGTTAAAGCAGGAACTTCCCTATTGGGGTCATTACCATGAAAAGAAAAAAAAGAATTAATGAAAAACGGTCTCGTCGCGGGATCTATGTTCTGCCCAACATTTTTACATCCCTGAATATTTATTTTGGTTTTTTTTCGGTGATATCATCCATCAACGGCAAATTTTTTGCCGCTGCCGTATCGATCATCATCGCCGCCGTATTTGACGCGCTGGATGGCAAAATTGCCCGGGCAACGCACACGACAAGCAAGTTCGGCGTTGAATATGATTCCCTTGCGGACCTGATCTCATTTGGAATGGCGCCGGGAATCCTGATATACCTGTGGGCGCTCAAACCTCTGGGACGACTCGGCTGGCTGGCCGCATTTTTATATATGGTATGCGGCGCTCTTCGCCTGGCGCGATTTAACTCCCAGACCGGACAAACCAAGAGCGACCATTTTCTCGGACTTCCCATACCGGCCGCAGCGGCAATGAATGCCACCTCGGTGATGGTCTGCAACAAGTTCGGCATTGAAGGGTCCGCCAATCCGGTCCTGTTTCTTATCACGCTTTATATTCTATCCTTTTTAATGGTCAGTACCATTAAATACGATAGTTTCAAAAAACCGGAATTATTTAAAAGCATGAATTTTAATGTGCTGGTTACCGTTGTATTGATCCTGATATTTATTGCGGCCCAACCTTCCATAGCGCTATTTCTTTTAGGGCTCAGCTATGTCATATCCGGTCCCTGCTTGAGTATTTTACACCACCGGCAACAAAAAAATAAAGAGGTTCAAGCCCATCAGATCGACGAGCAGAGATCCAATCATATTTAACCTGTATTTTTTCGGTGCCGAGCATGCCCTGCCCTAAATTTAACTTTTTCAAAATCAGGATATCACCGCGCGGCCACCCCTGATCCGCTTTATAATGGAGGCGTCCTATGACAAAAGAATATCGGATCGCGGTTATCCCCGGAGACGGCACCGGACCGGAGGTCGTTGCCGAAGGGCTGAAAGTACTTGAAACCGTGGCGGAAAAATGTGACATTAAATTAAACCTGACATATTATAATCTGGGTGGCGAACACTACAAATCAACCGGAGAAATTTTACCGGATCAGGTACTGGAGGAACTGGCCCTGCTGGATGCGATCTATTTAGGGGCTATCGGGCACCCGGATGTCAAGCCGGGCATTCTTGAAAAAGGCCTGTTGTTGAAACTCAGGTTTCATTTTGACCAGTATATCAATCTCAGGCCCGTGAAGCTTTATGAAGGCGTCGATACGCCGTTGAAGAATAAGGGCCCTGAAGACATCGACTTTGTGGTCATCCGGGAAAATACGGAAGGCCTGTACGCAGGGGCCGGGGGTTTTTTAAAGCGCGGAACGCCCGACGAGGTGGCCGTGCAGGAATCCATCAACACGCGCAAGGGGGTTGAGCGCTGCATCCGGTATGCCTTTGAATATTGCCGGAAAAGGAACAAGGGTAAAAAGCTGACCCTTTGCGGCAAGACCAATGTGTTGACCTTTGCCTTTGATCTCTGGGAACGGGTGTTTTATGAGGTGGCCAAAGAGTATCCCGACATCGCCACCGATTATGCCCACGTGGACGCCACGTGCATGTGGATGGTAAAAAACCCCGAGTGGTTCGACGTCATTGTGACCGACAACATGTTCGGAGACATCATTACCGATCTGGCGGCCATGATCCAGGGCGGCATGGGCATTGCAGCCGGAGGAAACATCAATCCCGATGGCATTTCCATGTTCGAGCCCATCGGCGGCTCCGCGCCCAAGTACACCGGGCAGAGGATGATCAACCCCATCGCAGCGATTTGCGCCGCACAGATTATGCTCGAGACCCTGGGTGAAAGCAAAGCCGCGGCCATGATCGAGAAGGGTGTTATGAAGGTGCTGCGGGACGACATCAAGGATGTTGCGGCCGGCCGCATGGGGTACCGCACGGATGAGGTCGGAGATCTGATCGCAGGTTATATTAGAGGAGAATGAACCCATGTCAGGAAAAAAATTTAACGTGGCCGTAGCCGGAGCGACAGGCGCCGTGGGAAATCAAATGATCACCTGCCTGGAGGAAAGAAATTTTCCGGTAAAATCCATTAAATTTCTGGCCTCCAGCCGATCGGTGGGTCGCAGTTTGCGATTCAAGGGGGACATGATTCCAGTTGAGGAATTAAAAGCAGACTCTTTTAAAGGGCTGGATATTGCTCTATTTTCGGCCGGAGGTTCCATCAGCACGGATTTTGCTCCCCGCGCAGCAAAAGACGGTTGTGTGGTGATCGACAACTCAAGCGCGTGGCGCATGGACCCGGATATCCCCCTGGTGGTGCCGGAAGTCAATCCCCACGCCATAGCGGATTACACCAGGAAAGGGATCATTGCGAATCCGAACTGCTCTACGATTCAAATGGTCGTGGCCCTAAACCCCATCTATCGCAAATGCGGTATTCGCAGGATTGTGGTGTCCACTTATCAGGCGGTATCCGGTACCGGCAAAAAAGCCATTGATGAACTGGTGGATCAGACGCGGGCCATGATGAATTTTCTTAACTGCCAGGTAAATGTTTACCCCCACCGCATCGCATTTAACTGTCTGCCGCATATCGATGTGTTCATGGAAAACGGCTATACCAAGGAAGAAATGAAAATGGTGCATGAAACCCGAAAGATCCTGGAAGACCCCACCATCGGGGTCACCGCAACCACGGTTCGGGTTCCGGTTTTTTTCGGACATTCCGAATCCATCAATATTGAGACCAAGGAACCGTTATCCCCGGATGAGGTCCGATCGTTGCTCAATGACGCCCCGGGGGTCAAAGTGGTTGACGACCCGAAAAACAATTTATACCCCCTGGCCATTGATGCCGCCGGAAAGGATGCCACCCTGGTGGGCCGCATCCGAAAAGACGAATCGATCCCGAACGGTATCAACATGTGGGTGGTCGCGGACAATATCCGCAAGGGGGCGGCAACGAATGCCGTTCAAATTGCCGAAATTTTAGCGGAAAAATATTTATAAACCTCAACAGCAGGAAACCATTTAAATTGGAACGAACACCCATCACACGCCAGGGATTTGAAGCGCTCAAAAAAGAGCTGGACTATTTGAAATCAACCGAACGCCCCCAAAATATCCGGGCCATCGAAATCGCCCGCGCCCATGGGGATATTTCGGAAAATGCCGAGTTTCACGCCGCCAAAGAGCGGCAGGCTTTTCTGGAAGGTCGGATAAGGGAGCTGCAATACAAACTGGGCAATGCAAATATCATAGACACGGATAAGATCCCGAAGGAAAGGGCGTTTTTCGGCAATAAAATTGTTCTTGAAAATATCGACACCGGTGAAAATGTCCGGTATCAGCTGGTCGGCCCGGAAGAATCCGATGTCGATAAGGGGCGGATTTCCATATCTTCGCCGCTGGGAAAAGCCGTCATAGGCAAAAAGCCGGGTGAAGAAATCACCTTGATGACGCCGGGCGGAAAAAGGAGCTATGAACTCATAGAAATATTATAAATAACAAAGGGTCCAAGGGGTCAAGGGTTCAAGGGACCGGAATTTTAATTAATCAGGAGGATAACTTTGGCACGAATCACGATTGAAGATTGTTTACAACGAATACAAAACCGGTTTTTACTGGTCAACACGACAGCTAAACGGGTCAGGCAATTGCGGGAAGGGTCTGAATATCTGGTGAAATCAGCCAAAAATGAAGACATCGTCGTGGCGCTGCGGGAGATCGCCGCCGGCAAAGTGACCATCGACAGCGTGAGAGACAAGAAAAGCAGCTGACCCGGGTCCCATCATCAGCTCAACCAACGGAAGCCTGCTGCAGGGCTTGTTCCGCCCGGCAGCAGCGCTTCACGCCTTTCCACCGCGCACAAGCACCCAAGATATGAAAGATATTCAGAATCAATTTGACGACCGAAATATGCCCATCAACAAGGTCGGGATAAAAGGGTTGAGGCATCCCATAACCGTGTTGGACCGGAGCCAGGGACTGCAGCACACGGTAGCTTCCATAAACATGTTTGTCGACCTGCCCCACAACTACAAGGGGACCCACATGAGCCGGTTTGTGGAACTGCTGTATCTGTTTAAACCCGAGGTTTCCCTGAAAAAGTTTTCAGTAATCCTCGAACAGATGAAAGCCCATTTAAACGCAGCTTCCGCGCATGTTGAGGTGGTTTTTCCTTATTTTATCGAAAAAAAAGCGCCGGTCAGCAGATCCCCCGGGCTGATGGATTACACCTGTAAAATCATCGGCTCGAGCGAACCGGACGGAAGAGTCGATCTGATCACGGAAGTTATTGTGCCCATTTCTTCGGTTTGCCCGTGTTCCAAGGAAATCAGCAAATTCGGCGCCCATAATCAGCGGGGCGAAGTGCGGCTTCAGACACGGTTTAAAAAATTCATCTGGCTGGAGGATATGATCGAAATCGTTGAATCCGCCGCCTCCTGCGACGTATTTTCCGTTCTCAAACGCGTGGACGAAAAATGTGTGACCGAAAAGGGGTTTTCCAACCCGAAGTTTGTGGAAGATATTGTCCGGGACATTGCCATCCGGTTAAAACAGGACCGGAATATCACCTGGTTTTCGGTCAGCGCGGAAAATTTTGAGTCCATTCACAATCACAGCGCTTATGCCCACATCACCAGCGACTGATGATTACCCCCGCATTTTTGACCGTTCCGGGCTGTTCAGGAGCCAGGCATTGCAGCGCAATTGCCGTCTAACGGTCCACCAGGCAGACCGTTACAGTTTCATCCCCGCGTGTGCGGGGACACGGCTAAAAGGCCGTCCATTTATTCGATAAGTGCTTTTTTAAAACAAAAGATACTTATCAAGGAGACTTTATCATGATTCCTGCAAAAGAAGAAGTTCGCCGCCTCCTCGAGGATCTTCCTGACGATTCAACTTTAGAGGACATCCAGTATCATATCTACGTTCGTCAAAAGATTGATCGTGGTTTAAACGATATCAAGAACGGACACACGATTTCAGAAGAGGAATTTGATAAAAGGATGTCAAAGTGGCTCAAAGCGTAGAATGGACTGAAACCGCTATCAGTGATCTTGAGGAAGTAGCGGAGTTTATCGGAAGAGATTCTCAATTCTACGCTGCCGCATGGGAGGGACGGCGACTGAAACCAGCTTCAACCCGTGACAAAATGTCACATTTCAATCCACGCCCCCGCCACGGGGGGCGACTCATGGCAAACGATATGCTTTTTGCACGGACCTTGTTTCAATCCACGCCCCCGCACGGGGGGCGACCGGTTGTCCGGACGGGATTGGAACCGACTCGATAGGTTTCAATCCACGCCCCCGCACGGGGGGCGACACCTATATTCGATGAGCGCTGTACGCCAACCTCGGTTTCAATCCACGCCCCCGCACGGGGGGCGACTACATGGCCATTGCCAACCTGGAAAACTTTATTTTGGTTTCAATCCACGCCCCCGCACGGGGGGCGACATAACGATCTGGGTGTGGCACAGTGCTGGAGCTTGTTTCAATCCACGCCCCCGCACGGGGGGCGACCGACATGGGTAAACACTCTGGTAGTGCTTGCATCGGTTTCAATCCACGCCCCCGCACGGGGGGCGACACCACAGCATAAGCGTAAACTACGGGTGCCTGACGTTTCAATCCCCGCCCCCGCACGGGGGGCGACTAAGCAGGTGGCTCCATGATCGCCTACTCGATCGAGTTTCAATCCTCGCCCCCGCACGGGGGGCGAAGGGAGATGTGAAGCACTATATCGAGCCTTTTTTCGGTTTCAATCCACGCCCCCGCACGGGGGGCGACGGCCATGATTTCGTGTCGCTGCTCA
>JAUYIZ010000269.1 GCA_030688615.1 Desulfobacterales bacterium
CCGGGATATTTGATGCGCTCGATCATAATGCGGGAATCGTTTTCCGGAACCATTGCGGCCTTGGCATAATTGTTCTCCAGTAAAAACATGAGAGAAGACGCTGCGGCAGCGCCCCCTGCCAGGACGGCTAATTTTCTGAGAAATTCGCGCCGGTCGATAAATCCATGATTGTACTCGTTATGCAGTTCAATAATTTTTTTATCCATGATCCCTCCCCCTTTTCTTGAAAAATTAATTTGATAAAATCATAATTTATCCAACCTGTCCGTGTCAAGAAAAAACAGAGCCCAACAAAGTCCGCCGTGCAGGGTTTGGAGGGGTTGACAAAATAAAAATCAAACTAATAATATGGACAATTAAAATCAAACCTTTGCCCGGGAGGATCAATGAGCGATCAAAAACAGACCCACGAATTTAAAGCGGAAGTCCAGCAGCTTTTAAAGCTGATCATCAACTCACTTTACTCCAATAAAGAAATATTTCTCAGAGAACTCATCTCCAATGCGTCCGATGCCCTGGACAGACTGCAGTTTAAAGCCCAGACCGACCCGGACATTCTCGAAGGCGACACGGATTTGAAAATCAGACTTCTGGCGGATGGCATCAAGCAGACCTTTCAAATTTCCGACAACGGCATCGGGATGACCTATGACGAGGTTATGGAAAACATCGGGACCATCGCCCGCAGCGGGACCGCCGCATTTATGGCCGCCATGGAGCAGTCCGACAAAAACACGATCACCCCCGAGCTGATCGGACAGTTCGGCGTCGGGTTTTACAGCGCCTTTATCGTAGCGGACAAAATTACGCTCCTGACCCGCGCCGCCGGATCAAAAAAAGGGGTGCGCTGGGTGTCCCACGGGGACGGCGAGTACACGATTGAAGAGGCGCAAAAAGACAGCCGGGGGACCCTGATAACCCTGGAGCTGAAAAAGCCCAAAGACGAGGAGCAGGATTTTACCGATGAATGGACCCTGAGAAACATCGTCAAGCAGTATTCCGACTTTGTCAGCTATCCGGTGGTCATGGATGTGGAGAAAGACGAACCCATCCCGGAAAAGGAGCAGCTCCAAGACAAAAACGGCAAACCCATCGGGGAGACCCGCCGTAAAGTTGTGAAAGAAGAAACCTTAAACTCCATGAAGGCCATCTGGACGAAAAACAAAGACGATGTGGACGACAAAGAGCATGAAGAGTTTTACCGGCATATCAGCCATGACTGGAACCCGCCCCTGACAAGGCTGCACATGAAATTCGAAGGGACCACCGAATACACCGCCCTTTTGTACATTCCCTCAAAAGCGCCCTTTGACCTTTTCAATCCTGAAGCCAAACACGGCATCCACCTGTACTGCAAAAGAGTTTTTATCATGGATGACTGTGAAGACCTCATGCCCGACTATCTGCGGTTTGTCAAAGGCGTCGTGGATGCGCCCGATCTGAATCTGAACGTCAGCCGGGAAATTCTGCAACAGGACCAGCTGGTGAGAAATATCCGCCGCAACCTGGTTAAAAAGATTTTTGAAGTGTTGACCACACTGGAAAAAGAAGCCTACGAAAAGTTCTACCAGGAATTCGGCCCCCTCCTTAAAACGGGGATTCACACCGACTTTGAAAACCGCAGCAAGCTGGCCGACTTCGCACGCTATAAAACAACCCGATCCGGCGGCAAGTGGGTTCCCCTGAAAGAGTATGTGGAGCATATGCCGGCCGATCAGAAGGAAATCTACTACATCACCGGCGACAACATGACCGCCCTTTTAAACAGCCCGCTTCTCGAGCAGCTCAAGAGAAAAGACTATGAGGTGCTGCTCATGTCGGATCCGGTGGATGAGTGGGTCGTTCAATCCCTGACCGAGTACGACGGAAAACCGCTCAAGAGCGCCGAAAAAGGGGATCTTGCGCTGGATAAGATCGATGATGATAAAAAGGATAAATACGAAGGCCTGTTCAAACAGATTCGTATTCTGCTGGAAGAAAAAGTCAAGGAAGTGAAGCCTTCGACCCGCCTCATCGACTCGGTGGCCTGCCTTTCCGGAGATGCCCACGATATGAGCGCCTACATGGAAAAAATTCTCAAGGCTTCGGGGCAGGAAACGCCGAAGACCAAAAGGGTCCTTGAGCTGAATATGAATCACCCGCTTCTGGACAAGGTCAACGTGATTTTTAAGGAGGATGCCGCATCGCCGGTCCTGAAAGACTATGCCGGCCTGCTCTTTGACCTGGCCACCATCAGTGAAGGGGGAAAAATAGACAACCCCTCCGGGTTCACAAAGCGCGTGGGCGACCTGATGGCTGACGCCTTGAAACAGGGCTGAAGGGGCTCGGACGGAAGGTCAAGGCGCCCTACCCGAAAATCTTGGCGATGAGCTGCCTTGTCAGCTTCGCGTTCCCCCTGGCCAGAAGATCCAGCTCCCCGTGATCCAGCCACACGCCCCTGCAATCAACGCACGTGTCGATCAGGACACTCTGGTAGTTGACTTCCTGCAGCTCACCGCCGCACTTGGGGCACTTCATCCAGTGGGCCTGTTTGCGCATCTGCTTTTCATCCTCCCGGCGCTTCTGGTCCAGGTTACCGCGCAGTTCCGACACTTTTTTAGCGTTCAGCTTAAGAAAATATTCATCCTCTTTATCCAATGCTTCATTAATAGCCACAGCCGTCGTCTCCTTTGAATTTTAATAGCGCCTTCGGGCCGATTATAGAGTTTGGCATCAAGCGATGTCAAGACAAGAAATCACGGAGCCTTGGGCCGGTGGCCATGCTCCGACTCCCAGCGTTTATCCAGAAAATAAAGAATCGGGACCGTCATACGGGAAAAAAGAAGCGAGGCGACCTCCCCGGCCATCAGGGATATGGCCAGTCCCTGGAAAATCGGGTCAAACAGGATCACCGAAGCGCCCACGACCACCGCGGCGGCAGTCAACATCATGGGCCGGAAACGAACGGCGCCGGCATCAATCACGGCCGTGTCCAGGGACACCCCCTGCCTGAGGCGCAATTCAATGAAATCCACCAGAATGATGGAATTGCGGACGACAATGCCGGCACCCGCGATAAACCCGATCATGGACGTGGCCGTAAAAAATGCCCCGAGCAGCCAGTGCGCCGGCAAAATACCGATCAGTGAAAAGGGAATAGCCGCCATAATCACCAATGGGGTGGAAAAGGACTGAAACCATCCCACCACCAGGACAAAAATGAGTACCAGCACCACCCCGAAGGCGATCCCCAAGTCCCGAAACACCTCATAAGTGATGTGCCATTCCCCATCCCATTTCATGGCAAATTTTCGGTCGCTGACCGGAATATGCGCCGTAAGCTGTTCGATCTGATACCCTTCGGGGAGTGAAACGGCATCGATCTTTTTGCGCATCGCCAAAATCGCATAAATCGGGCTTTCCTTTTCCCCGGCCACATCTGCCGTCACATAGATTACCGGCATCAGGTTCTTGTGATATATGCTGCGATCGATATCCGTTGGCCGAGCCTGGATAAAAACCGAAAGCGGAACCAGGCGCCCGGATGCGGATGCAATCTTGATGGCTTCCAAGCGATCCATACCGGCTCGCTCTGCCAGTGGAATCCTGAGAACCAGCGGGACATCTTCCTTTTCCCGCGGCAGGTGAAGCAGGCCCACCTGCCTTCCGGAAAAGACCATTTCAACGGTTTGGGCGATCTTTACGGCCTGGATTCCATGGAGCGCCGCTTTTTCCTTATCGATCGTCAACTGGAATTTTGACTGCTCCTCCTCCATGTACCAGTCCACATCCACGACCCCGGCCGTGGATTCAAAAATGGATCGAACCTTTTTTGCGATCTCCCGCTGCCGCGCATAGTCCGGGCCGTAAATTTCAGCCACCAGGGTGGAGAGCACCGGCGGTCCGGGGGGAACTTCCGCGATTTTTACCCGGGCATTGTAACGGTCGGCAATCTTTTTAAGCGTCGGGCGCACGCGTTTGGCAATGTCATGGCTTTGCTGCTGGCGGTGATTTTTTCCAACAAGATTGACCTGAATATCCGCCATATGCGGCTTTTGACGCAGATAATAGTGCCGCACCAGGCCGTTAAAGTTGAACGGGCCTGAGGCCCCCACATAAAGCTGATAATCCACCACCTCATTTACGGTTTTCAGATAATTGCCCATGGATAGTGCCGCAGCGGCGGTTTCCTCCAGAGTCGCCGTTTCGGGCATATCGATAATGACCTGGAACTCGCTTTTATTGTCAAAGGGCAGCATCTTGACCCGCACCCATCCGATGCCCACCAGCGCGCAGGAAACCAGCAGAAGTCCTGAAACTCCCAGCAAAAAGGCCCATCGCCAGAAGGGGCTGTTAATCAGGGGCATCATGACGCGACGGTATAACCGCGTACTCCAGTCTTCCCTTTCGTGTGCAGCCGAATCCTGCATTTCCTTTTTGTGCCGGAGCAGTCGAAGGCAAGCCCAGGGAGTCACGATAAAAGCGACCAGCAATGAAAATACCATTGCGGCCAGCGCCCCGACCGGAATCGGCCGCATATAAGGCCCCATCAGTCCTCCCACAAAAGCCATGGGAAGGATGGCGCCGATCACCGTCAGCGTGGCAAGGATGGTGGGGTTTCCCACTTCATCCACCGCTTCGACCGCCACCTCCGGCCTCGGTCGTCCCTGGTTTTCCGGAAGCCGGTAGTGACGTACGATATTTTCCACCACCACAATGGCGTCGTCCACCAGAATACCGATGGAGAAGATCAAAGCAAACAGTGTAATCCGGTTCAGGGTATAACCGTACAGATAGAAAACAGAAAGGGTTAATGCCAGTGTGACCGGAATGGCCAGTGCGACCACACCCGATTCCCTGTGTCCGAGGGTAAACCAGATGAGGATCGTTACCGAAACAATGGCAATCATCATGTGCAGCAGCAATTCATCAGACTTTTCTTTGGCCGTCTCGCCGTAATGGCGGGTAATGGTCACGTGGACATTGTCGGGGATGACGGACCCTTTAGCTTCTGCGACACGGGCCAGTGCTTTACGGGCCACTGCGATGGCGTTGGTTCCTTTTCGTTTTGCCACCGTAAGGGTTACTGCCGGATGAACCCCCAGGGGAGCGGAAACATCAGGAATATTCTTGTCGGAAGCAGCCGGTCCAGCCCCAAAAAACACGTATTGGTCCGGATCCCGGGGGCCGTCCGTCACCACGGCAATGTCTCTCAGGTACACAGGTCTTCCGTTATGCACACCCACGACAATGGATTCCACATCGGATGAATTCCGCAGGAAAGCGCCGGCGTGGACCAGTATTTGGCCTTCCCGGGAAGGGTAGGAGCCGGCATCTGTTTCCTGGTTGGCCGCCATGATCATGGATGCGGCCTGATCGATATCGATCCCGAACGCCGCCATCCTTGCCGGGTCGAAATTGATTTCCACCCGGCGCGGGTTGCCTCCGATCAAACCGGTAACGGAGACATTCTGTTCGCGTTTGATAATATTTTCCATCTCAACCGCCACCCGCCGCAAGGTGTAATGATCCACCTGCCCGCTCCAGAAGGTGAGCGCTAAAACAGGTACGTCATCAATATAACGGGGTTTGATCAAGGGCGGGCTGACAGCATATGGAATCCGGTCCATGTTGGCCATGAGCTTGGATTGGAGTCGCACGATGGACTGTTCTTCATTTTCTCCCACATAGAACCGGACCACCGCCATGGCCATACCTGGACTGGAGGTAGAGTAAATGTATTCCACACCTGGAATTTCCCAGAGCAGTTTTTCCATGGGGGTGGTGACCCGTTTTTCGACTTCAGCCGCACTGGCGCATCTGCACAAAAATATCTATCATGGGAACAATGATTTGAGGCTCTTCTTCCCTTGGAAGGGCGATAACCGCAGCAATTCCCAAAAGAATGGCCGCGCCGATGATTAGCGGCGTCAACTTTGAGTGGATGAAAGCCTGTGCTATCTTTCCGGCTGTTCCCCTGCCTGGTATCATTCGACGGCCTCTATTTGCGCCCCATCGACAAGTGTCGGGAAGGGTTCGATGATGTAGCGATCCCCCTCCTTGAGTCCGGAAAGTATCTCCATCTGTTCTCCCAGAGCCCTTCCGGTTCGAATGAGCCGAAACCTGGCCCTCTGGTCGTCATCCAACAGATAGATACCTGTCAGCTGCCCTTGAACAACCACCGCTGAAGCGGGAATCTTCAATATGTTCGCCTCACCGACGGGAATCATGACCCTGGCAAACATTCCCGAGCGGACGCCCGCCTTCCCGGGAAGCTTTACTTTAATCAGAAAGGAACGGCTCTGTTCATCCGCGAAGGGCACAATGATCTGCACGACACCGTCAAACGGGGTATTTTCCAGCGCCGAGATGGTCACCTTTACGTTCTGGTTCACGGCAACACGCTGAATGAGACTTTCCGGCAGAAACAAATCGACGCGATAGCCTTCCATGCCCTCCAGGGTCAAAAGCGGTGTTCCGGGCGACGCCAGGGACCCGACCTCCACGAGCCTTGCGGCCACGATGCCGTCGAACGGGGCGGTGACGGCTGCGTCCCGGCTGGTAATTCCGGCAGATGCCGCAGATGCCTTTGCCTGCCGCACACGCGAATCGGCCGCCCCTAAAGCTGCATCCGCTTGGGACAGGGCAGCCCGGGACTGGCTGTCGCGGGTCTGCACCTCATCATATTCCTGCCGGCTGGTGGAGGCT
The DNA here is from genome assembly GCA_030688615.1 of Desulfobacterales bacterium. GTDB lineage: Bacteria > Desulfobacterota > Desulfobacteria > Desulfobacterales > JAUYIZ01 > JAUYIZ01. The sequence goes on from JAUYIZ010000269.1 coordinate 6,688, forward strand.
TCTTTCATCAGATGCCGGTAGCGCTCATAGGTTGCCCGGGCAAGATCTGCCGCAGACCTGGCGGCCTCCCGGGCCGAAATGGCTGCCAGTCGTCCTTTTTCGGCTTCTTCAAGTGCTGCCTGGACTTGCCTTAACTGAGCCTGGACCTGACTTGGATCCAGGACAACCAAAAGATCCCCCTTCTTGACACGATCCGCCTCTCGAACTTGAATCGCCTTGATCGTCCCCATCAGTTTACTGGAAATTGATATCAGTGATCCCCGCCGCGAGGTTAAGCGGCGCTTGCCAGAGATTGGCTCGGGACAAAAAAACACGAACCAAACGAGATACGGCATGGGGGAAACCGTTTCATATTTCTCTGCTCCCCTGGTAGCCGGGAAATTACCGGCATGCACGCGTGTTCCCTATTTTTTTTTAACGCTGATGATATTGTTGCCGGTTCCGAAACAATTGATACATTTCCAATCATTGTCGGGGTCCAGCTCCCATTTTCCGTTTACTAAAAATTTATATTCATACCTGCCGGGATAGAGCATGACGGTTTTTTGCCACTGGCCGGCGGCATTTTTTTTCATGGGATGTTTCTTGATACTCCATTTATTAAAGTCGCCTGCTAATTTAACTTCGCTGGCATTGGGTGATTCGAGATAAAAAATAACTTTTACGCGCGGTTGCCGGGATTTGATTTTCTCTCCAATCATAATACCTCCTGATAAAACGATTTGTGTATTAAACAATGCTCTGGCCGCTGCTTTCTGCTGCAATTTTGCGGCGGGATTGACACAAGATCAACGGTGATCGGCTCCGGAAAGAAGCACCCGGGTCTATCCGGAGCCAGGACATGCCTAATTTGAGACGCGTTTGCATGGAGGCCCCTGGGATGAAGTATCGCGCAAGAGTGAAAATATATCTATAGAAAAGCCGAACGGCAAAAAATTGTCAAGAAAAAACAACGCTGCTGCAGTTAATCGTTTATCGTTTATCCCTTGACATACCAGCACAATTTGGCCATAGTCAAACAAATGGAAAGCAAATTCTTATCAAGACCTCTGGAACAGGACTGATCATTAATCCCATGCGCTGCGGGAATCCCATGCGCTGCGGGGCACCGCGGATAATCGAAAGGAGGTTTGAAAAATGAAAAAAATGATGCTCTGGCCTTTTATGGTAATTGTGGCCGCCGGCCTTGCGGCCGGACCGGTGACCGGTCCGACCCCGGCTCTGGCGGAAAAACCTTTCTATGAGGGAAAAACCATCGAGGTGCTGGGTGAATCCCGCGTGGGCGGCGGAACCGACACCCTGGCCCGCATCATCGCGGCCATCATACCCAAATATATCCCCGGCAAGCCCAACATCGTGGTGCGGTCCCTGCCGGGAGGGGCCGGGGCCATTGCCAACAACATCTTTTATGCCAAAGGCAAGCCGGACGGGCTTCACCTGCTGATGAATTCGGGCTCACCCATCAGTCTGCAACTCAGAAGCCGGGACATTGTCAGGTACGACCTTCGCCAGTACCGTCATATCGGCAACGTATCGCGGGCCGGAAACCTCATTTTGGTCAACAAAGCGCAGATGAACCGCCTTTTCGATCCCGGAGCGCAACCACTGGTGGTCGGCACCAAGGAAGGCGAGGAGCGCTGGATGGCGATGCTCATGTGGGGAAAGGAATTTCTGGGATGGAACATACGATGGATACCCGGTTACAGCGGCACCAGCGGGATTGAACTGGCTTTTCAGCGCGGCGAGATCGACATGTTCGGCACTTCCAACGCTTTCATCATTAATCGGATGGTAAAAAATGGGGATGTGAGCCTGTTGACCCAGGGAGGAATTTTCAGAAAAGGAAACTTTTCCCGCCGGCCTGATTTTCCGGATGTGCCCACATTTATCGAGACCCTTGGGGACAAAAAACCCGCAGGCGTTGCCTGGCAGGGCTACATTGCCTGGATGGGCACCGTACTGCTGGACAAGTTTCTGGTCGCTCCGCGGGGCACACCGGACCAATATGTCAACATCCTGACGGCCGCTTTTGAAAAGATGAGCGCAGACCCCAAGTTCGATTCGCTGGTAAAGCGCATGGTCAGCGAGGTCTATCAGGTCAGCGTGGGCACGGAAACCACCCAGTTGCTCCAGAATGTGCTGGATGTTCCCAAGGAGGCGCTGGACTACGGGCGTAGCCTCCAGCGCAAGTTCGGCATCATTCCCAAATAAAACCTGCCGCCGGTTTTTACAATGACAGGTAATACACGCAGGGTCTGGTGTCCATTTCCGGCCACAACGGGCGGCCCTGCCTGGCGCGGATGACGCGCGACACCTCTGAATCGGGGTCCTCGAGGTTGCCGAAAATCCGCGCCCGCGGCGGGCAGGTGGTCACACAGGCCGGCTCCTCGCCCTTGTCGACCTTATGGGCGCAGAAGGTGCACTTCTCAACCGTCCCGACCTCGTGCTTGGCGTAACTGACCTTTTCGTAGGGCGTGGGGCCGTGGGGAAAATAATGGCCATCTTTTCTGTTGTAGCTTCGGGCGCCATAGGGGCAGGCCACGACGCAGTAACCGCAACCGAGGCACTTGCCGGGGTCCACCATGACGATGCCGTCGGCCCGCTTGTAGCTGGCGCCGGAAGGGCACACCGCAACACATGGGGCCTCATCGCAGTGCATGCACGGCCTGGGGAAAAAACGCCGGCGCACCATGGGGTATTTGCCGTATTCCTCATCGAACACCCGGTTCCAGAAAATACCCGGTCGGATGCCATTTTCCGCTTTACAGGCAATGGTACAGGCATGACAGCCGATGCACCGTTTCAAATCAATCGCCATCCCATATTTCACCAATTTCTGTGTCTCCTATGCCTTATACACCTTAACCGCCAGACCATGCCCTTCCATGGCGCCGCTGAGGGGGTCCGTGCGTTCAAAACCGATGGGGGTTATGGCGCCGATATTGACCCAGCCCAGATCCCTGGCAATGGGAGTTGCCCACTGCCCGAAGGCGCCGCCGATGGCGATCACGTTCGGAAAAATGCCTTCGGACAGTGCGGCCCTGGCCTTGACTTTACCTATCTGGGATTCAATGTACACATATTCTCCGTCCCGGATCCCCCTCTGCATAGCTGCGGCAGGGTTCATCCGCGCCTTGGTGATATAGGCTTCCTGCTCCAGCGCCTCAATGCAGTAAGGATTATTCACCGTCGTGGCCTGGCCGAGCAAAACCGAACGGTGATAGGTGCAGACCATATCATATTCGGCCGGCGCGCTGTACAGAACAGATGGCCTCCAGTAAGGCAACGCCACATAATCGGAGGTGTCCCACCAGTCGATACCCACCTTCAACAGGTTGTTTTTCAGCTCTTCGCCGACCCGCTTTAAATTCTCAAAGTACAAAGGAAGCCTGAACTTTAAATTGCCGTCGTAGAGCATATAAGCTGTTTTGTCGCTCCTGCGCTGGCCGACAGCCCCTTTCTGCTTGAGTTCTTCCCAGTCCACCCCCCGGGATCTGACCATTCTCTCGGCAACGTCGACCCATTCATATTTTCTATCGGGAGCCATCAGGTAGGGCGCCTTCAACTGAAGTTTCCTGTTCAGCGCCATATTCCATTTGTCGAGAATTTCCATCCTCTCGGCCAGGTCCGTCAGGATATCCGGTATCTCCCGGCAGCCATACAAGGGCCTTGCGATCGGCTGGCGCAGGGTAATCCCCTGCCAGACAAACCCCGCCTGGATGAGCTTGGTGGTCAGATCCATGGGCTCCCACCTCTCCAGGTACATGGCGTCCGGCAGCACAATATCGGCAAACTCCGTCATTTCGTCGTTGATGATGGAAAAAGAGACAAAAAAAGGTATTTTTTTCAAGGCCTCGGCAACCATTTTATGGTCCCCGATGCTCATGATGCCGTTGCTGTGATATCTGATCATGCCTTCAAGGCGATAGTCAAAGCTTAGTTTCTCCGGGTTCAGAATGTTGAGGACTTTAAGCTGCGGCATGCCGTAGGAATAGTAGAAAAGCGTATCGCTGCCGTCGATCTTGTCCGGAGGAAACTTCCATTTTCCGGCATAGTGGGGCTTTAAGGTCCCGTCATCTGATATGTCTGAAGGACTGCGCGGTTTATATTTACCGCTCCCCCCCAGATGGCCGCCGGGCATTTCAACGTTGCCGACAAGCATATTTAAAATTTCGTTGGCCAGGTAAGCCTGCGATGAGTTCTGGCGGGCATCGACACCCCGGCCCAGTTTGGTGGCGGCAGGCCTGAAGGGAAACTCCTTGCCGTCGATCATGATGGTGCTGCCGATCCGGGCTTCCGTCACCAGTTCCGCGCTCAGACGGCGGATGGTTTCCGCCGGCACCTGGCTGATCTCCGCGGCCCATTCGGGGGTATACTGCCGGACATGCTCCTGCAACAGTTGGAATGCCGGACGATACCGGCCTCCTTCCAGGTCGAAATCCCCCAAAAGGGCGCGCTCCCTGATATCCGGGTCATCGAAAACCCTGGCCTGGCCGTCCTGCGCATCCCACACGAGGGGTTTGCGGATCACCTTATCCCCCGCAGCCACCTCTTTCCGCAAAAAATAACCGTCGGCGCCCACCAGATAAGGGGCATTGGTCCATTGCTTCAAAAATGCAGCGTCATAGGTATTCAGTTCGTTGATGATCACGTTGATCATGGACAGGATGACCGCACCGTCGGTGCCGGACTTTATGGGTATCCATTCTTCGGCCTTGGCCGCAGTCACCGACAGCACCGGATCAATGACCACCATTTTCAGTCCCCTGGCCCGCGCTTCGCCAAAAACCTTGTTGCCTGAAGCGCCATGGGTGGCCATGGGATTGCGACCGAAATAGATCGAATAGTTACAGCGTTTGATATCCGGAAAACAGGTAAATGCGGCATGGATGCCGGTGCCGTGGACATGTTCGGTGGAAGAGCACCGTATGCCGCCCCCGTCAAACTTCAAATTCGGCGTTCCGATCACTTCCCCGAACAATGTGACCAGCGAACTATGCAGCCCTCCGCGCTCGGCCGCCGAAACCTCCAGTTTTCTGGGGTCCTCCAGGTAGATTTTTTTCAACTTCTCGGCCGTGATGTCCAAGGCCTCGTCCCAGCTGATTTCCATCCACCTGGGGTCCACACCAATGCCTTTTTCAGGATTGGTACGCTTGAGGGGCGATTTGATCCGGTAACTATCGTACATTTTCAATATACCATAGTGACCTTTGGGACAAAGCACCCCTTCGTTATTCGGATGCGCTTTGTTCCCTTCGATTTTAACCGTTACCCCGTTGACCCGGTGAACTTTAATACCGCACGGTCCGTCATTCGTCAGATTGCAGACAGAGGGAACCCATACGTCCTCGAGCACCTCGGGCGGCGCTTGCCCGGACATCAAGGCCCCGGGTTTTCCCCCGAACAACCTGGCCCCGAAGTCGGCGATGGCTTCCAGCGCGGATAAGGTTTTCTTGGGCGATTTTTTTGTTCCATTCCGAACCGCTTCCATATTACGCTCCTGTCCCATTCCGGTTTCCTTCCAATAATAGATGGAGAATCTCCTGCACCCGTTCAAGGTCATCCACCACAAAACTGGTGGTTATCCTCGCAACCCCCCGGTAAAAATCAAGCCCGGCCATATCGATGACGTTATGGCAAAAGACAGGAACCCACGGCACGATGTGCTGATCCAGAAAGCTCTGTTCCATCTCCAGACAGCCGACGGCCTCATGCCGTGCCCCGGTTTGCCAGGATTCAGCTTCCCGCTGGGCCAGAAACCGCATAAAATCGAGCTCAACGCCGATATGGTCCGGCGGTTCCCGGCGGTCATCCGGCAAGAAAACTCCTGCCCTGGCGTATTCACGAAGGACGCTGACCGCCCATTCACCCATGACGGTCTGCTCCTGGCCCCGGTAACTGGACTCGTAAGGGGCCGGCGGGCTGTAACCCGGTTTTATCCCCCGAAACAGGCGGGTGCGGTCCACGGCCAGCTGCTGCCAAACCGCCTCCGGCGGTTGTTCCCTGACCGCGCCCGCAAACCTTTGCACCTCATCGAGCCCGACCCGCATCTGTTCGGAAAGACCCGTATCGCAGGAAATTCCCGACAGAAAAGACATGAATGTTTCATGACGGATATTCTCCACGAGATCAAGACCGGGAATGTTCAGGTACACCGAGCTTAAAAATGCATACACCCTGCCCCTGACCGCCGCCAGCCCGCCCAGCTCTTTCGGACCGTCCATTAAAACGCCAGGCGCAACGAATAGAAAAATCCAGCATTGGTTATAGTGTGCCGCAAGTGAAAGGTGCCGATCAGAATCAGCGCGCCGCACAGGGCCAGCAAGGAAGTGTGGATGGCGGTCTGGCCGGCAAAAATGCTGATGATCAACAATACCAGCGGTATCCCCGTGCCGATGGCTATAGAGAAAATAATAAAACTGACGCTGAAAAGTTTTTTCAGGGATTCGCGGTAGGCGACGCTGGGCTGGACGGAAGCCATCAGCCATATGGATATCAGCACCAGGCAGACCAGGGCCGTCTCAATCGCCGCCAGCAGTCGCAGCTGTCCGGCGGTGGCGGATAGAAAAGGTGAAAGCAGCAGGAGCACCGCCGCGCCGCCGGCAACAGATGAAACAAAATATAACATCGGAAGCAACGGGCTGTTCCACAGGGCAATGCCCTTGGCTTTGCTGTAGAGCAGCCCGTGGTACACCGCCAGCAGTATGGCCAGCAGGGCGGCCACGGTGCCGATAAGAATTCCCGGCCCTGAATTTTTAAAGCCGGCCACCCAGACAGGCAGCAGCCCGTAGAGCAGGCCTGCGCCAATGAAGAGCGGCTGCAGGACTACGCCGCGCGACATCCAGGAAGTGCCGAAATTGACAAATGCGAGGGGCATGTTGACAGGTTTTCCCAGTTCCAGCATCAGAACAACCACACCGACGATCACCAGCAGCGGTCCGATCAAACATCCTGCCTCCGTGAGGGGGGTCGCCCCGTGTGTCCGTTCCAGTAAGAAGCTTACCAGCAAAAGACCGGCCCCTATTCCGCCGACAAATACGTCCAGCACCACCTGCCATCCCCAACTTTGCTGTTTTTCCATGGTCATGTTGACACCTCCAATTTTAGATCGCACATATCTCAAATTAACGCCGGCTTGTCAAGTTAAAATGACAGCGGCAACAGCCACATTGTCCTTGACATCCAATCGAATTTTTGTCAGGGTGCGGGACAAATTCAAAGGTCTCACGGATCGATGCTGAAAATACCTGAAAAAGTGGTTTACACCAAAAACAGCGCCTACCATCTTATCCTGGTATGCGAGGAAGGCTTTATCCGCTCTTTGCGGCTGGGGGAGAATTCAACAGGCAGCGATCAATCCCGCATCGATGTTCTGAACCTGGACAAATACCTGCTGGAATACACCCGCATGGTATTTGCAGGTCTGCTCCTGAACCCTGCGCCCCGCAGGATGCTCATCATCGGCCTGGGCGGCGGCGTCATTCCGCGCATGATGCATGGGTACTTTCCAAAAGCCCGTATTGACGTGGTTGAAATCGATCAGGAAATCGTGAAGGTGGCCAGGAATTTTTTCTTCTTCCAGCCCGATGAAAGGATGCGTGTCCACGTGGCGGACGGCCGCATGTTCGTTCAGCAGCAGGCGGCCCGGGAACCTGCCCCGGCCTATGATATGGTCATACTCGACGCATTTAATGCCGAGTATGTCCCTTTTCACCTGGTGACCCGTGAATTTTTGCAACTGGTGGCCGCCATTCTCCACCCGAACGGGGTGGTGGTTGCCAATATCTTTGCCACCAGCCATATTTTCAACGAAGAAATCAACACCTTTCGCGCCGTTTACGGCCGGTGCCATGTGTTTTCGGGGAAGAATGAAACCAATACCATCGCCGTGTCCCCGGGACCGGATGTGCCGGATCTTCAGCCCGATACGGCCATGCGGCGTGCCCATCTGCTGCAGGAAGAACACGGATTCAGCTTCAATTTAAACACGGTTGCGCGGCAGTTCGAATCCGGCTTTCGGCCCAGGAAAGCGGAGCAGATTCTAACGGACGCTGATGGGCCGACACATGCTTCATATTAATGCAGGTAATCTCCGCCGTTCACCACGATCGTCTGCCCGGTGAGAAAATCGCTGGCGGAAGACGCCAGATAGAGCATTGTTCCCACAAGATCTTCGGGCAGTTCCTCCCGCTTGATGCAGCGGCTGTTGATCATTGCTTTAGCTCTCATCGCGTTTTCGCCGTGAATTTCCACAAAGGTGGGGCTGGATGTACCGCCGGGCGCAAGGGCGTTGACAGTGATCCCCTTGTCTCCCAGATCCATGGCCATGCTCCGTGTCAATGTCACCACCGCCCCTTTGGACGCCGCATAGTGCATCAGCCTCGCCGAACCCTTAAAGGCCAGTCCTGACGCAATGTTGATGACCCGCCCCCAGTGGTTTCGCTGCATCAAGGCCAGCGCCTCAGCGGTGCAGCTGTAGATCCCCCTCACATTTACCGCCATCACCCGGTCAAACTCTTCGTCCGGAATGGACCAGGGAGTGTCCCGCGACTGGATCACGGCAAACAGCGCCGCGTTGTTGACCAGGATGTCCAGCCGCCCCCAGCGCTGATCGATCTTTTTTACCGCCTCCCGGATACTGTCACGGGAGCTCACATCCATTTGTATTCCCAGGATGCTGTCCGGATGTTTCCGATTCAACCGTTCGGTCGTTTCCGCAACGGTTTTCCGGTCGATATCGGCAACCGCAACATATGCGCCGGCATCGGCCAGGGCCTCTGAGTAAAACATGCCGATGCCCTTGGAACCCCCGGTGACCATGGCCACCTTGCCGTCCAATTTAAACAGGTCTAATGCGCTTTTCATTGAAGTTTCCTAAGTTGTGCCCATCCATAAATGGCTATTTTCCGCAATATCTGCGTTGGGCTCCGAATTTCAATCCTCAAAATACTCAAGGTATTCCTCCGGTTGAAATTCTCGCCCGCCTTGATCTTGCAAAAACTATCTCATTTATGGATGGGCACTAAGTTATATGTGTTATTTCTTCCTTTTGCTTTTAGAGCGGACCACCGGCATGCCCATGGCCGTCAGGATTTCCGCCAAATCGTCATCCCCGTACTGGCTGTCTTCCCATTTGAAAAAGGCAATTTGCTTGCCTTTGAGCAATTCATGTACTTCGTTTCCCTCAACGGCCGGATGCCCGGAAAAATTGACTTCATCCAGAAGGTTCTGGCCTTCCTTAGTGGCCGACCAGACCACAAATAAAATTCCCGCGTTGGGATGCTTGGCCTTTTCCGGCACCCAGATCAGATCTCCGGTCCCCACCGGCACCGGTTCGGGAAATACGATGCCGAGGTTTTTCGCATCGCCGTAAACCTGAAGATCTTTAATCTGCGTCCGGGGTATGCCGCAGAGAAAATGATACGCGCCGGCCTGGACCTTGGAAGACAGGGTCGAGCGGCTGCCTTCAACAGCCGGTCTGTTGGCCATCCAGCGTTTGGCGTAATCCAGGGTTTTTTCCCGCCCCCAAATTTCTCTGTACAACACATTCAGATGCCGCGGCCGGCTGTGACCGGCGCCCTTGCCTTTCCATTTGGGGTCCGCGCATGTTTCCCAGGTGAAGGTCCTGGCAACCTCATCCGGGACCAGGTCCCGGTTGTAAGCGATGCCGAAAATGGGCGTTCTCAGGGAAACGCCCAGGTTTTCCGGATGCGCCAGAAACTGGGGGGCGCCCAGTTTCACCCAATCCACGACACGGGGCAGTTTGGCGCCCACGATCGTGGGAACCATGGTTTCACTCACCGGGACGACATCGTAGTTATGAATCCCGCCCGCCATTTCGTTGATCACTCTTTCCCGTTCCCGCACCCCGCCGATTCTTTTAAAGCTCACTTTTAAAAACGGGTAGCGTTTTTGAAAAACATCGAAATACTTGTCCGCCGCGGACACGCCGTGGACCTCTTCGCGCAGTGTGACGCCCAGACGGACCGAACCTTCCTTTTTGGCGGCCGCGATGTAAGGATCGAGCGGGTCTGATCGGGCGGGAAAAGGCCGGGCAACCAGCAATCCGCCGCAAATGATGAGAATCATGCATTTTGTTATCCGTCTGTTCATGGGGACCTCCATTTACGATTAAAGTGATATATTTACATTGACCGGCGCGGGTGTCAAGGAAAAATCCCGCCATCCCCCTCGGGTCTGGAATGCGACATCGGGCAGAGAATACATGCGATGTCTCCTGATTTTATCCAGCCGCGCTTGTCGTTGGATAAGCCCACCAGAGACCATCCGCCTTCGGATCGCTCGTAGCGGACCATCGTTCCGGCATGCAGTTGGAACAATACGGTATCCAGTGAATCCGGACCGGCAAAGATGTCCGCCTCTTTTGTGAGAATAACCGCCCGGGAATCGGTCTGGATCTGATAATTTTTCAGGCATAGAGAGCTCAAGGATGTGATTTCCAGGAAAATCAGGGCAAACAGCAAATAGTAGGTCCATTCCGCCTTGGAAATCAGGCGGACGGACAGGATCGAAAAAAAGAGACCGTTGACGACCACAAAAGCCCAGAACACCTCCGTCAGAGTCAGTTCGTCCAGCCAGAAAAAAGTTGATGATAAAAAATCCCGCGAGACGCTCAAGGAGTCCCGGGTTTGATCATGAGCATAACTCAAGTTGAAATTCAGGTCCGCATCTCTCGGAATATGCTGCCGCGCCTTTTCATAAAACAGGATCGCCCGTCCGATATCATCCAGACGCAGGTAGGCATTGGCAAGATTATAGTACAGATGACCGTTGGGCCCTGACGCTTCAATGATGCGCCGGTACCCCTCGGCCGCCTCCGGATAGGAACCTGCCTTGTACGCCTGATTTGCCTTGAAAAAACCTTCTTCCTGGTTTACGTTTCCGGCCGTGGACCCGGCGGCCGGAAGGACCCGGAAGAAAAAAATGCAGCTGAAAATAACCAGATAAGCCTTCATTTCAGCTCCCTGTCCACCTGCCGGATAAGTTGGATAAGACTTGCTTCATCCGGGGCCGGTTCGTTTCCCCGGCCGCCGTAGACAGCCATCTCCAGCGCCTGGAAAGCCGGGCGCAAGGTTTCGATCGTTTCCGGGCGCACCCCCCGGGTTTTCAGGATGCGGCAGACCTCTTCCCAGGTGAGCGCACCCAGGGAAAGGGTGCAGCGGTCGTTCAGATAGATCCGGATGGCGTCAATCAGCCCGTCGGCGCCAAGGTGCCCCCCATGACAGTTTTTCATAAAATTCTTAAGCGCCCTTCTCGCAGCCAGCGTTGCCCGGGACTGCTCTGTTTTTTCCCGGGTGCGAACGGCATAAAAAACCATCAGATAAAAACACAGGGGCGCAAGAACGAGCAGACAAGAGACCCACACCTCCGGCATGAGCCTTCCGGGGGCCATAAGATCCCGGGCGGAGGTATGAACCGGCAGGATGTCCCGCCCCAGCTCCTTGACCTCTTCTTTCACGGGCGGGGCGCTGTCCGGATCCTTCGTGCCGGTTTGGACCGGGGTTGAGCGGGCGGCCGCCGACCGGCCCGGCAGCACTTTCAGGGATGGCGGGATGGCCTTTTCCGTTCGATAGCGCCGGGCTTCAGGGTCAAAATAACTCAATGTCAGCGGGGGAAGCACCAGATCGCCGGCCCTTTCGGGCACCAGGGCCCATTTCATGGTTTTGACACCTTTTAGACCGCCAATGTCCTGGCTGACTTCCAGCACCGGCTGGTCCGCATAGATCCTGGCGTGTTCCAAATCCGGCAACTTTATATCGGGAATGCGCTGGACATTGCCTTGGCCGGCGACCTGAACGGTCAGGGTGGCGGATTCCCCGGCTTTGACGGACAAGGGCTGCAAATCGGATTTTATGGTGAATTGCCCCACCAGGCCGCTGAAATCAGCCGGTTTGCCGGCATCGGGCAGGTCAGCCACCTTCAGTTTTATCGGCTCGCTCGCGACGGTTGCCGGCCGGCCGCCGGAAAAGGAAAAAAAGGAATCGTCAAAAAGAGGGTTGTCAAAAATACCACCTTGCCTCCGGCGGTTGGCTTCCAATACCGTCATGGTCATTCTTGACGGATCCAGGACATGGGTTCCGGCGACATGGGAAACGACCGCATACCGTACTTCCAGCACCTGATACCGCTGCCCGTTGTGTACGGTTTCATACTCCCGTGCCTTTGCCAACTGCTTGAACACCAGATGATCATTTTCCGGCAGGCTGATTGAGATATCCCGAACCTTGACCCTTCGATAAAGCTTCACAGTGTACACGGTTTGCTCTTCCGGGTAGACTTCATGGGCCGAGAGTTCAGCGGTCAGAAACAATTCCCCCCTGGCTGCGCCGGCTGATCCGGCCGCCGTAACCACAGAGAGGGTCGCGAGCCGGCTTTGATAACGTTGTCCCTCGATGGTTATCTCTGCCGGTCCGATCTGGAAAGATCCGGTCTTTTGGGGTTGAAGGTAGAAAGTGAAGTCGACGCCGGCGCTGACTTTACCGTTGACAATTTCCATCCGGCTGGCGGTGCCCCCCGGAGTCACCCTGAAATTTTCCAGGCCCTTGAGAACCGGCGGGGATTGGGCATTGCGGACGCCGGAGACACTGACCACCAGGCGAACGGAATCGGCGGTGGTGGCCTCGGACCGGTCCAGCTTCAGGTCCACGGAGACCTGCGCCCGGGCGGCGCCGGGCATCCCAATGAAAAGAAAAAGCAAAATGCTTGTAAACAGTCGTTTCATTTTCTGTAGTTTGTTTCTAAATTTGCCATGTAAGGTTTCGTTTCTGTAATAAAACGGAAGGAGATCATAGCACAAAAAGCGATCACCGACAACAGGCTTGCATTGGACGCCGGAAGCGATTAATATAGCCCACCGAGTGACCCTCCCCCGGCAGGAGCCGGGGGCATCTCCAGACAGGAGTCTGGAGTTTTATGCGGCTGAATCAACTGCCGCCCGCCTTGCGGGCGGCTTGGATTTTCCCGCCAGAGGCGGAAAAAGACAAAAGCACACCGGTGCTTTTTACCAAACAAGGGGGTTGTTTATATGATCATGGAAGGAATTACACCGTATCCGGACGAACTCGTCAGGAAATACCGGGAAAAAAAGTGGTGGCAGAGCTTGACCCTGGCCGATGTTTTCAATCAGGCCAGCGACATCTTTTTCCAAAGAGAGGCGCTGGTGGATGCACGCCAGCGCTTGACCTACGGACAACTGCGGGACCGGGTGGACCGCTTTGCCCTGGCGCTTTTAAAACTGGGCATCCGAAAGGCAAGCAGCGTGATCATCCAGCTGCCCAACTGCGCCGAGTGGGTGATTGCCTATTTTGCCTGCCAGAAAATAGGGGTTGCCCCGGTGTCGGCCCTGCCCCGCAACAGCCAGGTCGAGATCGAGCACTTCTGCGGCCTGACAAACCCTGTCGCCTGGATTGTCCCGGACCGGCTGGGAAAAATCGAATATCTGCCCCTGATCGAAAAGATCCGGCCCAAATACCCGCAGATGAAGCATGTCGTCATTCTGGGCGAAACCGTCCCCGAGGGGATGCTTTCTTTTACGGACCTGCTCGAGATGGTCGGGCCGGAGACGTACCCGGCCGATTACCTGGAGCAATTCATGCCATCCCCGGAGGATATTGTCCACTTTATGCCCACCGGAGGCACCACGGGCCTGCCCAAATTAATACCGCGGACCCACGAATGCTACGTCTGTAACGGTTATTATGCCAACACGGCGCTTGGTTTGCGCAACTGCGAAAGCGTGGAGATGATTAACATCCCCATCGCACACAATGCCGCCATTATCGCCCAAATGGTTCCGGTGTTCATGAGTGGCGGGAAAGTGGTCATTAACCCGTCTACCAAGGCCAGGGATATCCTGGAATGGATCGCCAAGGAACGGGTCGATATCACCCTGATTCTGCCGGCGCAACTGGCGGGCATCCTGTCTGAACCGGATCTGTCCCGGTATGATCTCAGCTCGTTAAAATTCCTCACCTACGGCGCCGCCCATGTGCCTGCCGAACTGGTCAAAGAGGCCAGGGACCGAAAACTGGCGCCCTATTGCTCCAACGGTTTCGGCATGTCGGAAGGCCCCATCACCAAAACACGTTTCAAAGGGCCTCTGGAAGACGTGATGTATACCGTAGGCACACCCTCCTGCCCTTATGATGAGTACCGAATCATCGACGATGACGGCAAGCAGCTGGAGCCGGGTGAGGAGGGGGAGCTGGCCGTCCGGGGTCCGACGGTTTTCAGCGGTTACTATAAATCAGAGGAGGAAAATAAAAAGATATTTACCCCGGACGGTTTTTTCCGGACCGGCGATCTGGCGAAATTTAACCGGGACGGCAATCTGGTCATCACCGGCAGAAAGAAGGACGTCATCAACCGGGGCGGCGAGATGATTTCGGCAATGCAAATCGAGGAGATGGTCATCACCCATCCGGATGTGGAAGACGTGGCGGTGATCGGCATGCCTGATCGCGTCCTGGGGGAACGGATATGCGCTTATGTCAAGCCCAAGGCCGGCAGGACCGTGACCCTTGGACAGATTGTCACCCATCTGAAGGACCAGGGTGCTTCGGTGATGCTTCTGCCGGAAAGAGTTGAGCCGGTCGACGAGATGCCGCTGACGCTCATCGGCAAACAGGATAAAAAAACATTGAGAGCGGACATCGCCCGTAAGCTTCAAACCGAAGGCCAGGTTTTTTGAACCCGGTAAACACTACCAGTCTTTTCCCGACGCAACCCCGTGCCGTTTGTCGGCAGGGATCATAAACCGCATAAATCGCGAAGGATCTTCCTTAATATTGTCCAGCAGCGCTTGCGCCCGCCGCTGATCCATGGTTTCACCGGGAGGTTCCGGTGGCGCGTTGTTTTTGTTTTCTTCGGGCAACGCTTGCAGCGGCTTTAACTCACCGGATAAATCTTGCGTATCCTTGGGGCTTTTCTTTTCCGCATTTTGAGTCTTTTTTTCCGTATTTTGAGTCTTTTCTGGACGATTCTGGTTTTCCTTCTGGGTTTGTGAATCGCCTTTATGCGGCGGTTTCGCCGGGTCCTTTTCTGTTTTCTTTTCATCAGATGAAGGCTCGGATTTTTTTTCTCCCGGGGAATCTTTCGGCTGATGGTCGCCCTCATGCTTTTTTGCATCCGGTTTTTCAGATTCCGCCTTCTTTTGTTTTTCCACCTCCCCTAACGCCAACTCCAGATTGTAACGGGCGTCTTCACTGGACGGATTACCCAGCACCGCCTGTTTGTAGTAAGCCACGGCCGATGCAAAATCGCTCAGCTTAAAAGCGGCATTCCCCATGTTGTAGGCAGCTTTGAAGCGGATCTGGTCGTCCCCGGCCCGTCGCAGAACGGATGAAAACGCCGCCATCGCACCCTTGTAATCGGCGTTTTGATAGGACGAACTCCCGCGATTGTAACGATAGCGTATGTCCTTAGGGTTATCCATATCCAGGCGGGCATAGGCGGTCTCGGCCTCGGCAAAACGGCCCTGTCTGTAGAGCTGGTCCGGATCTTCTGCGGCAAATACCGGCCATGCATGAAAAGTAAAGTAACCAGTCAAAATTATGAATAAAAACCGGACCTTCATGTTCTTTTTTCCTCAATAAAACCTTCCAGCAAAAGCAGCAATAAAGCCATAAGCGCAAACAGGGCAAAGCGTTCATCATAGACTTTGATTTTTCCGCTTTTCAGGGTTTGGGCCTGGGTTGTTGATTTGATTCCCTCAAAATAGATAAGATCCAGGTCCAGATCCCCGGCCATGGATCGCACATATCTACCCCCTGAAAACCCGGCAATTGATTTCAGGCTGTCTTCGTTGAGTTTGGAAAGTATCAGGTTGCCTTTCTCATCCTTTTTAAATCCTCCCTGCCCTTTTTCTGAAGGAATGGGACCGCCGGATAAATCCCCGATACCGAAAACAAAAATCTTGACGTTCTTTTCATCGGCTCTGCGTGCCGCTTCCACACCTTGGCCCTCATTGTCTTCCCCGTCGGTAATGAGCAGCATGACTTTATCGGTGGCCGATTTAAAATCAAAGGCCGATAGCCCCGTATCAATGGCAGCGCCAAGATCCGTGCCGGGTACCGGGATCAAACCGGGTTTCAGGGCGTCCAGAAAAAGCTGAAGGGCCTCATAATCCAGCGTCAAGGGACATTGAACAAATGCAGCGCCGGAAAAGGCCACCAGCCCGACCCGATCGCCCTGCACGGCCCGGAGAAAATCAATGATTTCTCTTCTGGCCTGCTCCAGCCGGTTGGGTTTAATATCTTCCACCTGCATGCTCAAGGATACATCCACCAGGATCATGATATCCACGCCCTTTTGGGTGACCTCCTGAAAAGAACTGCCCCAGCGGGGGCCGGCCAGGGCAAAAAACATCACTCCCATGGAAAGGATCAATATGGCCGCCTTGAGCAAACGTCTTCCCGGCTGCTCTTTGGCCGTGAGTTTTTCTATCAAATGCGCCTCGGCAAAGCGTTTCATGGCTTGTTTCTTTTTACGGTTCTGTATTGTCAAAGCGAGCATCGCCAAGGGCAGAAGCCACAGAAAATTTAAAACCCATAACCGTGTCAGCATCATCAGGGCATGACCCTCAAAATAGTTGTTTTCAGGACAAGTTCCAAAACCAGTAAAAAAATGGCCGGAATTAGAAAATAATAATAAAGTTCCCGAAAATAAAAAAATTCCTTGACCTTTGCTTCTGTTTTTTCCTCCCGGTCGATCATATCATAGATTTCAATGAGACGATCCGTATCGGACGCCCTGAAATATTGCCCGTTTCCGATTGCGGCAACCTTTTGCAGCATTTTCTCATCAAGGTCCACCTGTTGTTTTACCACCCGGCGACCGAAAGGGGTATCTACCACAAACGGGGCCGGCCCCATCCCCCCGACACCGATGGTGTAGATCTTAATTCCTAAAACTTTAACGGTTTCCGCGGCCTGCTCCGGAGTCAATTCCCCGGCATTATGACGGCCGTCCGTCATAAGAATCAGAATCTTGGATTTGGCTTTAAGGTCTTTTAATCGTTTGCCCCCAATGGCGATGGCCGCGCCAATGGCTGTTCGGTCGCCGGCCATTCCGATTTCCATTCTGCTCACCAGTTCCAGCAGCAATCCTTTGTCCTGCGTTAACGGCGCCTGGGTAAAGGCCTCTTCTCCAAATACCACCAGACCGATGCGGTCCGTCTGCCGTTTTTTTATAAATTCACTGACCACTTTCTGAACCGCCTGCAATCGCGTCACCGGCTTGTCGTCTATTTTAAAATCCAGCGCCTGCATGGAGCCCGAGGTGTCCAGAGCAATCATGATATCCACGCCGGGGGTTCGGATGTCCCTGGATACGTTATACAATTGGGGGCGCGCCACAGTCAGGACCAGCAGGGTCAGGCACCCGATCCTCAGACCTTTGGGAATCCAAGGCCAAATTTTCCCTCCGCTGCCGGCCAATGCGGCCATTCTTGAGGTCATGGAATACGTGATGCTCGCCGGCTTTTTCCACCAGGCATACCATGCCCAGCCCGCCACCCCGCAAAGCAGAAAAAGCAAAACCGGATAGGCAAACCTGAAGCTCATAAACGCCCCCCGCTTAGTTGACCCGGGATGTCCGGCCTTTCCTGATCTTCCGACACCGGGCCGGTATCATAAATATAGGATAACCCCTGTTGAACATCTTGCTCCTTTCCGGCCGGTGTTGGAACGATTTCTGCAAATTTTACCAGATCGGCCTGGCGCAGCAAGGCCAGAAGTTTACGGTCGTTATCGCTGTGCATATGCCGGGCTATCTCCTCGGTTGTATATTCAACAGCCGGAAAATTCCGAATGGATTCCAGATAACGCCGCAGAATTTCAGAAAAAATGAAATAAAACGCTTTAACCTGTCCTTTTTCAAAAATTCGTCGTTTCTCCAAAGCCTCAAGGGCTTTTTTAGCAATCAGATGCGGCGGTTCAATAACTTCAATCTTTACATTCCGATTCCGGCGGATCCTGTACCACAAGTACGCACCGGTCAGCGCCAAAACTAAACCGGCCAATATACTTGTCAATAGCCAATAGGACCGCCAAAATCCCGTTGTGGGAATAATATCCTGGATCGGACGAAGCCTGGCCTCGGCCGGTTTTTCCCCGAGGACGGAGCTTACCGTCAAAGAAACCGGATCGGCGGTTAAGGTTTGCAGGACACCGTCCTTATCCGTAAAGGATAAAGTTAAGGGATCAGATTGCCAGGACTTGAGCCGGTCAACAAAGAGTTTGATTCGAATCCGGCCGGGGTCCACAGCCTGATCAATGATCTCAAGCCCTTTAATGCCGCCTATTTTAGGAGGGGTCTGAAGTGCTGCACCATCGGGAAGTCGGTAGCGGAGGCTCAGCCAGACCGTATCGCCGAGTTTAACGGTTGTTTTATCCAGCGATGCCGCAAGCGCTCCCTTATCTGAAGTTGCGCCGGCCATGGCAAGCCAGCCAAAGTGTCCGATAATAACCCAGGCCATGGCGCCACCGAAAACCAGCAGTGAGGCGACAAGTTTTATCCGTTCAGTAAAGGCCCTCACGATCGACTTTTCCTTCGGTCAAACAGCCGGGCCATGGGTTTTACCACAGATCCCGCCGTATCGATTTCCACCATATCCACACCGGTCTTATGAAAAAGGCTGCTCAGATACTGTTCGTGAGTGTTCCAAGCCACCCGCCATTTTTCTCTTAAGGCTTTACTTTGAGTGTTGATCACCGCCACCTGGCCGCTTTCCGGATCCCTGAACGTCATAAGACCGACCTCCGGCAGTGTTTTCTCAGCCGGATCGGAAATTCGAATAACGGTCAGGTCATGTTTTTTGGATGCCAGTTTCAGGGTCTTTTCAAATCCGGAATCCATACAATCAGAAATAAGAAACACGATGGCGTGCCGCCGGACCACCCGGATCAAGTAGGTCAGGGCGGCATTGATGTCGGTAGTAAGGTCTTCGGGCGCATAGGTGAAAATATCTTTAATGAGTCGCCAGACATGGGATGCGCCCTTTTTGGGCGGTATGTATTTTTCGACCCGGGCCCCAAAAAGTATGGCGCCCACCTTGTCGTTGGTTCGGATGGCAAGAAACGCCAGCATGCCGGCAATCTCAGCCAGCAATTCGCGCTTGAACTTGTTTCGGGTTCCGAACAGATTGGAACCGGATAGATCCAGGAGCAGCATCACCGTAAGCTCCCGCTCTTCATGAAAGACCTTCACAAACGGGTGGGCAAAGCGCGCGGATACATTCCAGTCGATGGATCGGATATCATCCCCGGGCTGATATTCACGCACTTCGGCAAATTCCATCCCGCGGCCCTTAAACGCGCTTTCGTACTGGCCGGCAAACAGATCATTGGCCAGATGCCGGGTCTTAAAATGAAACCCCTGTATCTTTTTCAGCAGTTCCTCAGGCAGCATTTCACGGGACCTCGATTCTCTCCAGTATGGTACCGATGAGATCATCGGTAGTTTTGCCTTCGGCCTCTGCCTCGTAGCTTAATATGATGCGGTGCCGCAAAACATCCGGCGCCATGGATTTGACATCCTGGGGCGTCACATACCCCCGACCGTTGAAAAATGCATGGGCGCGTGAAGCGATTCCGAGCCAAATGGAAGCCCGGGGAGAAGCGCCGTAGCTGATCATGGCCGCCAAATCCAGTCCATACTCAGCCGGTGTCCGGGTGGACCGTACGATACGAATAACATAATCGACAATTTTTTCTTCCATATGAATGGCTCTCATGGTCTGCTGAGCCGATTCGATATCAGCCACATCCACCACACCGGCCACCTCTTCAGAAACGCCCTGAATATTTCGGGTCATGATTTCCTTTTCTTCCTCAGAGGTGGGATAATCGACCTTTATTTTCAGCATAAATCGATCGATTTGAGCTTCCGGGAGCGGGTAAGTTCCTTCCTGTTCAATAGGATTCTGGGTGGCCATTACCAGAAACGGTTTCTCCAGCACAAAGGTCTGCCCCGCGATGCTCACCTGCCGCTCCTGCATCGCTTCAAGCAGGGCGCTTTGAACCTTTGCCGGCGCCCGGTTGATTTCATCGGCGAGGATGATATTGTTAAATATCGGCCCTTTTTTTACTTCAAAAGAACACTGGTCCGGCCGATAGATCTGCGTGCCGAGGATATCGGCGGGCAACAGATCCGGTGTAAACTGGATGCGCTGAAAGGAAGTTCTTAAGGTCGCGGCCAGGGTTTTGACCGCGGTTGTTTTCGCAAGGCCGGGGAGCCCTTCCAAAAGCAGATGACCATCGCAGAGCAGACCGATGAGCATGCGACTGAGAAGATTTTTTTGACCCACCACCACTTTTTCGACCTCAGCCATGATCTGGCGCAAAACCATGCTGTCCTTTTCAACCTGCCGGGTGATTTCTTGAATATCCATTGATATTAAACCTCCTGACTGAGTTCATCACAAATTATTTAAAATTATAATGAATACATTCTTAATTTCAAGACCGCAATAGGGGAAAAATAGAGTTAAACATTTCTGAGCCCGGGTCAACATCTTTTGGCATCTTTTACCTTGACAGAAAATCGTTTTTTTGAGATAGTTTTCCCCGTCGGTATCGAGTTTCCTTTTTTAAAGGAGTTGCCATGAGCCTGCCCGAGTTTAACTATCTGTCGCCGCCTGATCTGAAGGCGGTGTGCGACCTCCTCAGGGAGTTTAAGGGCCAGATCGCCCTGTGCGCCGGCGGAACAGAACTGGTCATGCATTTGAAACATCGCCTCAAATCCCCCGGTTATCTGCTCAGTTTAAAGAACCTGCCCGATCTGAAAACCCTGCGATTCGACCCGGAAGCCGGCCTCATCCTGGGCGCCATGTGTGCGCTGAAGGATCTGTCCGCAGATACCCGTGTGAAATCCCGCTGGACGGCCCTGGCTCAGGGCGCCGAGCAGGTTGCTTCGCCCCAGGTAAGGAACCGGGCCACCATCGGCGGCAATGTCTGCCTTGACACCCGGTGCTGGTATTACAACCGGAGCAAACAGTGGCGTTCAACTTTTCCCGTCTGCTTTAAAGCCCGGGGCGACCAGTGCCACGTGGTCAAAGGCGGCAGGCAATGCTATGCTCTGTTTCAGGCCGACACAGTGCCCGGCCTGATGATCCTTAAAGCCAAGCTGAAGATCGTCCATTCCGATGGTGAACGGATGATTCCCGTGGAAGCGTTTTATTCAGGACTGGGCGAAACCCCGAATCTTTTATCCGACCAGGAGGTGTTGACCGAAATTCATGTTCCTCCCCTGCCCCCCCGCTCCGGCACCAGCTACGTGAAATATAAACAGCGCAGCGTTCTGGAATTTCCCCTTTTGGGGGTCGCCTCCCGGGTGACCCTGGACGGTGAGGGAAAATATTGCCGTGAGGCCGGGTTCGGTATTATCGGTCACAGTTCCAAACCGCTGTTGATCGAAGCCGGCGAAACCCTGAACGGTCTGGATGAACCGGTGCTGACCGACGACATCCTGGAGCATCTGCTCCGGGAGGTAAAACCGGTAAAACATATGGGAGTGACGGCGTCTTTAAAACGAAGAATGGCCCGGGTATTCGTTCAGAACGCGTTTTCCGAGGCCTGGAAACAGGCCCGCAGCCAGCGGGCCGACATCATTCAGGAGGAATCATGAGCACCTATGCCGTTGTCGGCAAGGGCGTACCCCGCGTGGACGGCAAGGCCCAAGTGACGGGCAGGGCGATTTACTGCGGGGATCTTTTCATGAACGGGATGCTCCATGGCAAGATCCTGCGAAGCCCCCACTCCCACGCCAGAATCCGCGGCATCGATACGAGCAGGGCCAGGAAATTATCCGGAGTAAGGGCCATCGTCACCGGCGCGGACACCCTGGGAGCCAAATACGGCCCCATGGTGTCCGACGAACCTGCCCTGGCGGTGGACAAGGTGCGATATGTGGGGGACGAGGTGGCCGCCGTTGCGGCCGATACCATCGAGATCGCCGAACAGGCCCTCGAACTGATCGACGTCGACTATGAAATCCTGCCGGCCGTATTTGATCCTTTCAAAGCCATGGCGGAAGATGCCCCTCAGATTCACGACCATGTGAAAAATAACATCGCTTTCGGCAAGCTCTTTCAATGGGGCCGCCCGGTTGAGGATTTGACGGATGCGTGCGATGTCATCCTGGAAGATAATTTTACCACCCATTCCCAGATCCATGCCTACCTGGAACCCAATTGCGCCCTGGCAACCTGGGGCCCGGGGGATCATGTGACCTTATGGGCCTCCACCCAGGGGCCCTACTATCTGAAGCAGGACCTGGTCAAAACCCTGGGCATCCCCGAACATAAGCTCCGGATCATCAAGCCGGCGCTGGGGGGAGGCTTCGGCGGCAAAAGAGATCTCGTTGAGCCCGGTTTCTGCGCCATCCTGCTGTCCAAAATGACCGGCAGGCCGGTCAGGCTGGCCTACACCCGCGAAGAGGAATTCACTGTTACCCGGCATCGGCATGCCATGAACCTCCGGCTCAAGGTCGGCGCGAAAAAAGACGGCGCCCTGATCTTCTTTGACTGTACGAACATCACGGACAACGGAGCTTTCAACAGCCGTGGCCCGGTGATCGTAATGGCGGCGGGCCAGTCACTGGCTTCCATTTATCGGCTTCAGGGGGTCCGGTACGATGTGAAACTGGTCTATACGAACACCGCCGCCGGCGGCGCCTTCCGGGGCTTCGGCAACCTGCAGATACGATTCGGCCTGGAGAGCATGCTGGATATGATCGCCGAGAAGAGAGGCATGGATCCTGTTGAGTTGCGGCTGAAAAACGCCATCCAGACCGGATACAACACCCTGGACAAAAAACAGATCATCAGCTGCGGACTTTCC
>JAUYIZ010000288.1 GCA_030688615.1 Desulfobacterales bacterium
GGAAGTAAAATGGAATGAAGGCAGCGGCTATTCTCCCAAGGGCGGGTGGTTTCACCAGCATTTCAATGTCGGCACCGGGCCGGCGCGGCAGCTGGCCATTCGATACGGGAGCCGGAATCATCCCATCGCCTTCAAACTGGCGGGTCAGAACCGGACGGACGGGGTTTATATCGATATCAAGAAGGGCGGCAGCCTGATTCAGTATGAAGATGAAGATCCGAATATTCGACGCCGGTGGGAAGCGGCCATGAAACAATCCGGCGTCTCGTCTCAGATGCCGTAAATCAATCAAAGATTCAGGGAATCATACCCGCGTGGAAAAAAGAAAAAAGGGGGCCTGCCCCCTTTTTTCTTTCCCCGGACAAACCATATTTTTTTTTGACAATCCCCGAAACTGCTGATAGGAAATGGTCTGTTGAAGCTTCCTGCAGCAAGCTGCGGGAAGGCGATCGCGGTTGCGGTTTCAACCGCGCCGAAAATGAAAAACAGGGAGAGAACCACACTCTGATGAAATTAATATGCCTTTAGAAACAGACAATTGCGGGGAGATCACCCCATGCGAAATGGGGATGACGCTGGAACAGCGCCTGAAAGAGCAGAGCCGCATCCTGCACGAAAAAAACGTTCAGCTGGTGAATGAAATCAGGGAACGTAAAAAAGCCGAAGAAGCCATTAAACAAATGGCCTACTATGACGTCCTGACGAAACTGCCCAACAGGGCCCTGCTGGAAGATCACCTGAAACAGGAAATAAACCGTACCGAGCGCGACGGCAAACTGCTGGGCATCTTATTTATCGATCTGGACCACTTCAAAACCATTAACGACACCCTCGGTCACACTGTCGGTGACCAGCTGCTGCAGGCCGTTGCCGCCCGGCTGCAACAATGCCTGCGCAAATATGACATAATTGCCCGTTTTGGCGGCGATGAATTCATCGCCGTATTGTCCAAGGCAACCGATTCGACCCAAATCGCATCCCTGACCCAAAGAATAATCGAAGCTTTGAAAATCCCCTTTGAATTGGCATCCCAGAAACTGTACATCACCTCAAGCATCGGCATCGCCCTTTACCCTCTGGACGGCAGTGACGTGGTCACGCTGCTCAAACATGCGGATACGGCCATGTACCGTGTAAAGGAGTTGGGACGAAACAGCTTTCAGTTTTACGAACCTGAAATGAACAAAAGAGTAACGGAATTCAAACAAAAGGGGACGGCGTTGTGCGAAGCGCTGGAACGGTCCGAATTCTTTCTGGAATATCAGCCGCGAGTCGATATTATAAGCCAAAGATTATACGGTGTTGAAGCGCTGATTCGGTGGCGCCATCCTGAATGGGGCGTCATCTACCCGAATGAATTCATTCCCATCGCAGAGGATATCGGTGTTATCCTGCCCATTGGCGAGTGGATACTGAAGACCGCTTGCGAGCAAACCATCCAATGGCAAAAGGCCGGGTTTCACCCGGTCCGCATGGCCGTGAACCTCTCTGTAAGGCAATTTCGCCAGCATACCCTGCAGCAACTGATCTTGCAGATATTGAAAGAATCGGGACTTGAGCCGAAATGGCTCGAACTTGAACTCACGGAAAGCGACATCCTTAAAGACACCGCCAACACCGTAGCCACCTTGCGCAACCTGAACCAACAGGGCGTAAGTATTGCCCTGGATGATTTCGGCGGCTATTCGTCTTTGAATTATCTTAAAATCCTGCCGGTCAACACGGTGAAAATCGATCAGGGATTCGTGAAAAATTTGCCCCAAAATGATGATGACGTCCAGATCGCGAACGCCATCATCGCCCTGGCTCACAGCTTGAAGTTAAAAGTCGTTGCCGAGGGCGTGGAAACCAAAGCCCAGTTAGAGATCCTGAAAAAACTGAATTGCGACCTGTATCAAGGTTTTTACTTCAGCCAGGCGGTTTCGCCGGAAAAAATCGCCGGACTGCTGACACGGCAAGCGGCGCGGACGGTTTAAGCGGCCTCCATGGCCCTGCGGGTGGCCATGTCCACCAGCTTACGTTCCCTGGCCTTATCAATGCCCAGCGCCTTTCTCTTTTTGTCGATATGGGCAATCATCAAGCTCGCCATTTCATAAGGATCCGGCGTAAACCCCCATTTACCCAGCCCTTGTTGTTCGAGCTCTTCAAAGAGATGATTATAAAACTTTGTTTCCTTAAGAATGGGAAAAGTCACGCCAAATACCGTAAAAACACCGGAAGCAACAAAATACTGGCCAATGGTGATCGCTTTTTCACTCATCCATTCCGGCGCTGCTCCGGCAACCGGGAGATCCGCCAGGCTGTCTCCCAGCCCTCCGACTTTAACCATCTCTGTTGCGGCAATCAAAATCCGGGTATTGTCAACACATGCTCCCAAGCCCAGCACCGGGGGCATCCCCACCGTCTCGCAGACCTCTTTTAAGCCTGGACCGGCAAACAGCGCCGCTTCCGGAACGGTCAGGCCGGCCTTGGCAAGAGCCACCTGCGAACAGCCGGTCTGGAGCACCAGAACATCGTTTTTGATCAATTCTTTGACCAGTTCCACATGCACCCAATCCTGCTTGACTCTCGGATTGTTACACCCGACGACCCCGGCAACACCCCGGATCCTTCCGTTGATGATGTTGTCGTTCAACGGGGCATAAGAGGCCCTGAATGTTCCGCCAAGCATATAATTGATGTATTCATAGGAGAATCCGTGAACTCCCTTGTTGACAATCTTTGGGATTTGAACCGGATGCTTCCTGTTTTTAAATCTCGAAATGGCTTTAATCACCACCTCGTCCGTGCAGGATTTCGGATCGTGTTCATGAAAATCAAGGTGCTGGGCACCTTCGATGTGGCATCGAGGATTAGTGGTGAAAAGATGGGTCCCGTAACATTCCGCCACCTTGACCAGTCCTTGTTGAATGCACTGGATATCCACGGCCATCGCATCCACCGCGCCGGTCACCAGAACAGCTTCGGTTGACGAAAAATTTCCGGCATGCGGGATCCCGTGCCGGGACGTCATCTCTAAGCCCGAACAACACATTCCCACCAGGTTAAGGCCGTCGGCGCCGGCCTCTGTCGCGGCTTTGATCAGCGACGGCGTCTGCACCGAGCCTATCATGGATTCGAAAAGATTCGGCTCATGTCCATGAATAATAATATTGACCTGATTTTCCTTAAGAACCCCCATGTTCACCTCAATTTGAACCGGTGATGGCGTCCCGAAAAGAATATCGCCGATCTCGGTTGCCACCATAGACCCCCCCCAGCCATCGGCAAGGGCGGCGCGGCTGCACTGCTTGACGATATTTTTATACTCCTGATCCACGCCCATATGGGTCCTGCTTAACAGTTCCATAACTTCCCGCATCGCTCCCCTGGGAACAATGCCGAGTTTGCGCCAGGTCTCCAGTGTGGCCTTAGGCACACGCCGGGCAAAGGGGATTTCACCTTCCACTTGCGTATAGGTTAGCTTAAGTTCCTCATACAACTCGAGGGCGATTTCAGTAACGCTTTTGCCCTCCACATCGATGCCGACGGAGCCGGCCACGTCTTTGAGCTTGATCGGATCTTTAATGGAATAATCTTTAATGATGCCTTTGGCCACATCGCCGAAGACTTCCAGCATGACCATACCGTGATCGTTGTGACAGGCGGAACCTGCCGCCACCATTCTTCCAAAATTTCGGGCCATAATGGTATCGATGGTTGCCCCGCAAACACCGACCCGGTCATAGGGGTTGTTTGAATTAAGCCGGCAGGGCCCCATGGCACAATGTTTACAACATGCCGAATCAGCACCGATGGGACATGCCCTCATAGTCACAGCGCGGTCAAAAGCAAGTTCAACACCGTCATTTCTTGCTTTGTCAAGCATTTGCGCGGTAGCTTCACAACTGGTCAGATCTCTGGATTTCACCACTTTCTTGGCAGTGGGTGTCTTTTTTTCCATGGGGTTTTCCTTTCGTTTTTTCCGCAACCTGCTGCAGGAAGTTTCTATCTAAAAAATGATGTAATGCTATCAAGAATCGTTATTAATAATAATTGGCATCCGGGTTGTTGTCAAGGAAGAGCTTTGCAAAAGCCCCCTTCGGCCCGATTTCGGCGTCAGGCGCAAAGGTTCCCAGGCTTTGCGGGATAATCCATGGACGGAAAAAACAGCGCCTATGGCCGGAACCC
Source organism: Desulfobacterales bacterium (assembly GCA_030688615.1). Taxonomy (GTDB): domain Bacteria; phylum Desulfobacterota; class Desulfobacteria; order Desulfobacterales; family JAUYIZ01; genus JAUYIZ01. The sequence goes on from JAUYIZ010000288.1 coordinate 4,171, forward strand.
AGCACGGGACGTCCTGCTCAGGGCAAGTTCCAATTGATCCGCAATCCCGAAGATGCTCCGGGAGGCGACTGATTCCGGAAAGCCTGTGACGAAAGGAACGCCTTGATCGCAGCTTTTGGAAATGTTTACATCCAGAGGCACATCGCCGAGAAAGGGAACAGCGAGACGTTCGGATAAATTCCGGGCTTTTCGCGAACCGCACATTTCCGCCACATGGTTGCAGACGGGGCACACAAAACGGCTCATGTTTTCCACGATGCCGAGCACGGGAACATTTGCCTGCCGGCACAGACCGATACTTCTTTGGGCTACGGTCTGGGGACTTTCAGAGGGCAAGGTGATGACCACGACACCATCCAAACCGGGAGTTAACTGCAGCAGACCATAGGACTCGGCACCGGTGCCCGGCGGCAGATCGATAATCAGGTAATCCACGCTGCCATAATCGACCCCGTATAGAAACTGGGCGACGGTCGTCTTTTTTAAAAGGTCGAACCAGGTGACGGCTTCCTTCGGGTCCAGCAAAAAACCCACCGATATGACCCGCACGCCGGCGGCCCCCGAAACAGGAATGATGCCTCTTTTTCCGATTTTCAAGCCGGCTTTTTCAATGCCCAGGATTTTCGGGATGCAGGGACCGTGAAAGTCACAGTCCAGCAGGACTGTTTTTTTCCCTCGCACGGCCAACGCCGCCGCAAGGTTGGCGGAGAATGTTGATTTACCCACGCCGCCTTTACAGCTCATCACGGCGATTTTATACTTGATCCCGGCCATGGCCTCCCTGATTCTTCTGGCGCCGATATCCTGGTGGATGTCGATTTTTTTCGTCAGTTCACACCTGAAGTAACGGCTGCAGCCGTAACAGCTTTTCCCGTGGCAGGAATAGCCGGCATTGATCTCCAGGATCTCGGGAAGGCGGATGTCCACCGAAGGCCGCGGCTGTTCCGGCGGGCGCACGGGGCTTGCACCCCCCAGTTGTTCCTCCACCCGGTCAACGATCCGGTTAAAATTCTTCGAAGCTTCCGCTTCCGGGTGTGACAGGAGAAACGACACGCCGCTGTCGGCGCCGTCGACAATCAGGGGGTCACGGGGGACCCTGCCCAGAAGGGGGGCCCGGATCTCCCGGGCCAAACTATCGGCTTGCCGGTTGTCCCCCAAATACTGCGCGCCGCATTTCAGGCATCTGAACCCGCTCAGATTCTCAATCAGCCCGAGAATCGGCACCCCGGCCTTGCGACACAGGGAGAGTCCCCGATGCACGACCTGCTCGGCCACATCGGAGGGAATCGTAACGATAATGGCGCCGCTGATCCGGGGAAGATACTTGAGCAGGTTGACGACTTCTGATCCGGTGCCGGGCGGCATATCGATGATGAGATAGTCCAGGTGCCCGTAATCGGTATTTGCCAGAAACTGTTCCTGGGTGCTTCTTTTCAGGTCGCTGAACCAGGTCAAAGGATCCGTGTCATCCAGCAGAAACTCCATCGACACGATCTTGATGCCCTCCTCGGTCTGCGGCGGCACCATTCCGCGCGGGCCGGACTGGAACCGGCCGGCCTGCTTTCCAAGAATACTCGGGATACTGGGACCGTATAAATCCGAGTCCATAACGGCCACGGCATAGCCCCGGGTTGACAGCGCTACCGCCAGATTGGCGCTGATGATTGACTTGCCCACCCCGCCTTTGCCGCTCATCACGGTAAGGATATGCTTAACATGCTTCAGGTTTGCGGATATGGCTTCGATTCTCGCACCCTGATAAAATTCGTTTCTTCGCGGGGAAGGGCAGTCAAAAAAGCGGTAGCAGTCTTCACACTGGAAATTGCAATTCCAACCCACCTCGGCATTGATGCGGATCAGACCCACCGCCGGTTCAGTATCTTGTGTCATACCGGGTCTCGCAGAATGGGCCACATATTTTTTTCTTCAAGAACCGCCCGCAATGCCTTCAGGGCGGAATTTACCGCCGGGAAGCCGCCATACACGGCCGTCTGAAAAATAACTTCCGCCAGATCTTCCGGCGCGCAGCCGACGTTCAAGGCGGCATGCAGATGCAGTTTCAATTCGTCGGTGCGCGAAAGCACGGTAAGGGCCGCGACCGTAATCAGTTGCCGGGTTTTATGGGGTATCTTCTCCCTGGCATACATCTGCCCGGTAACAAACAGCGAAAGATCCCTGGCCAGGTCCTTGTCAAAAGCCCGCCACAAATCAAACGGCCTTTCCCCCGGTACATCCTTAAAATAAAGCTCTGCTGTTTTTTTTGTCCTCTCGACAATTTCTTTATCCAAAATATTCCCTCCAGGGACCCGTCATCGATTGGCCTTGCGAATGCCGAGCGTATCCATGGCGATGATCCACTTGCAGATATTGGACGAGCCCTCCACCATGGTGTATGTGGGCGCGTCCCGATAATAGCGGGCCACCGGATATTCGGTGGAATATCCGTAGGCGCCGTAAATCCGCATGGCGTAATTGGCGCATTTTGCCGCCACCTCGCCGGCGAAGTATTTTGCCTGGGCCACATCCAGCCCGTTGTCTAAATTCCCTTCGTCCTTGACCCATGCCGCTTTATAAACCAGCAGGCGCGCCGCTTCGATCTCTGCGGACATCTGTCCGACCATGTCCTGGTTCATCTGAAACTGGCCGATTTCCTGTCCGAACTGCTTTCTTTCCTTACAGTACTTAACCGTTGCATCCAGACAGGCCTGGGCAAGCCCCACAGCTCCGGCGGCAGCGGAAAGACGCGTCTGATTCAATGAACTGAAAACAATCTTTGCGCCGTCTCCTTCTTTGCCCAGAAGGTTTGCCTTGGGGACTTTCGTGTTGTCCAGAAAGATCTCTCCGGTGGGCGAAGAGTGCGATCCCATTTTATCTAGTATAGTTGTTTTAACGCCGTTAAAGTTCTTCAGTTCCACCACAAAGGCGGATAGGCCCTTTGATCCCTTGGAACGATCCGTATACGCATAATAAATGACCACATCGGCAACATGCGCGTTGGATATCCAGGTCTTGGAGCCGTTCAGGAGCCAATGGTCTCCTTTGTCTTCGGCCGTAGATGTCATCGCCATCACGTCCGAGCCGGCATCCGATTCGGTAATCGCAAAACCGCCCACATAATCGGCCTCGACGAGTTTGGCTATGTATTTGCCTTTCAATTCGTCACTGCCGTATTTAAAGATGGTATAAGCGCATCCCAAAGCCTGCATGTTGACCTGAACCCGCAGGGAGCTCGAAGCCCTCGCGATTTCTTCGGTCACGATCATTGCCGCCAGCCAGCCCATTTCGGTCCCGTCATATTCCTCGGGAATGACCGTTCCCAGAAAACCCAGTTCGCCCATGGGCTTCACAACTTCTTTATAGGGGAAATAATGATTTTTATCCCATTCATCCGCAAAGGGGGCGATCTTTTTGGCGGCAAATTCACGAACGGCCTTGCGTAACATTTCCTGCTCCTTGGTCAATTTAAAATTCATTTCCACTCCTCCTTGGTTATTGTAAAGAGCACGTTCCTGCGCGTGCTGATATGGCGGCAATATGAACCGTAATGGAGCAGGTTAATACATATTATTTTGAAATTCAACCGATTTATGGACTTTTATGGGCCTCGAGCAGGCCTGTGCCCGAAACAAAAGAAAATTTTCCCCGGATCCCGTGCACATTTATATTGAAAATCATTCACTTTTGTGTGATTTTAAGCCCATCATACTCTGGAAAGGAATCTGTTATGTTGGAAAAGCCGGTTAAAATTTACTCCCTCAGCACCTGCGGCCATTGCAGGTTGGCCAAAAAATTCTTAAGCGAGTGTACGATCAAGTATGAGTTTATCGACGTAGATCTGCTGGAAGGGGAAGAACGGAAGGCGATCCTGGAAGATGTAAAAAAATTTAACCCCCGATGCTCCTTCCCCACGGTGATCATCGGAGAAAAGGTGATCGTGGGGTATAGGGAAAAAGAGATCAAGGAGGCTTTAGGACTCTGATGGAAAGCGACGGCCTTTATGAAATGCTGAAAAAGTCCCAGGAACCCAAAGGGTATTTTTTCAACAAAAACAAAGCCTATGTGAACGAACTTTTATCTGCCCTGATCACCAACAAGGACCGCTACGGGTACATGTGCTGTCCCTGCCGCCTGGCATCCGGCGACCGGGCTAAGGACCGGGACATCATCTGCCCGTGTGTCTACCGGGTTCCGGACGTTGCGGAATTCGGCTCCTGCTACTGCAGCCTTTATGTTTCCAAAGAATGGAATGAAGGCAAAATTGCCGCCGAGTATGTCCCTGAAAGAAGGCCGCCTGAAAAAATGGCGTTTTAGAATTTATCGAAAGCGATCATTTCAGGCTCAACCCCCTGATCGTCCAGCATTTTCTCAATCGCACCGATCATCATGGGCGGACCGCAAAGGTAGTATTCTATTTCTGTCGGATCCGGATGTGCTTTCAAATAATTGTCATACAGGCACTGATGGATGAAACCGGTCATCCCTTGCCACTTGTCTTCCGGCTGCGGATCGGACAAGGCAATATAAAAGCGGAAATTGTCAAACTCCTTTTCAAGCGCTAAAAACTCTTCCTCATAAAATATTTCCCCCTTGGACCTGGCGCCGTACCAGAATGACATTTTTCGACGGGTATTGACCCTTCTCAATTGATCGATGATCTGGCTTCGCAGCGGCGCCATTCCCGCCCCGCCCCCGACAAAACACATCTCCCTGCCGGTATCTTTTATGAAAAACTCCCCATAGGGTCCGCTGATGACAACCGGGTCTTGCGGCTTGAGAGTGAAAACATAGGACGAACCCACTCCAGGGGGAATGTCGGAACTGCCCGGAGGGGGTGTGGCAATGCGAACGGTAAACCGCAGCACCTTTTCATCCGGCGCGCTGGCCATGGAATAGGCTCTGAAAACCGGTTCGTCGGAACGGGCCCGAAGACCCCATAGATTGAAACGGTCCCACGCCTGTTTGAATCTTTCCGCTATCAAAATATCGGCATATGACCGTTCATACTCCGGTATGTCGATTTGAATATAGGCACCCGCATCAAATTTAAGTTCATTGCCCGGTTCGAGTTTCAACGCCAGCTCTTTGATAAAGGTTGCCACGCTTTCGTTGGAAACAACGCTTGCGGGATATTTTTTTATGGAAAAAATCTGCTCGGGTATGCGTATTTTCAAATCTTCCTTAACTTTTATCTGGCAGGCCAAGCGGACTTTTTCCTTGATTTCCTTTCGGCTTAAATGCGCCAGTTCCGTGGGAAGGACATTGCGGCCTCCCGCAACAACTTCGCACCGGCACATCCCGCATGCTCCGCTGCCCCCGCAGGCAGACGGCAGGAATATTTTCTTTTCGGCCAGCGCAGATAAAAGTGTCGTCCCCTGAGAGGATGTAACAGGATTTTCCTGGTCATTGTTGATCACGATGGACACGTCACCCTTTTTGACCACTTTTGCTTCCACCAGCAGCAGGGCGCCCACCAGGATTAAAACAACAGCTAAAAATACGGACGAGGCAATGAAATAAATCATAAGGTAATGCCCGAAAAAAGCATAAATGCCATGGCCATCAGACCGGTTACAATCATGCTGACCCCAAAACCTTCCAGCCCGCCGGGAACATCGGCATAACGAAGTTTTTGTCGAATGGCCGCCATGGATACGATCGCCAGCATCCAGCCGGTTCCGGAACTCACCCCATAAACAAACGATTCCGCAAACGTATAATTTCGTTCCACCATAAACAGGGCAGTCCCCAGAATGGCGCAATTGACGGCAATCAGCGGGAGAAAAACCCCCAACGCGGTATACAGGACCGGTGAATACCTGTCGATAATCATCTCCACGGCCTGCACAATGGCGGCGATTACCGCGATAAAAATAACAAATTTCAAGAAACTTAAATCCACCCAGTCCAGCCCGGCCCACCTAAGTGCGCCGGGCGCCAGCAGAAAATGATAAGCCAGCCAATTGACCGGTGTCGTAATGGAGAGCACAAATACGACGGCAAACCCGAGCCCTGTGGCCGTCTCGATGTTTCTGGAGACTGCCAAAAAGGAGCACATTCCCAGAAAATATGCCAGCAGAATGTTGCCGATAAAAACGGAGTTTACCGCAATGCCGATCAAATTTTCCATAGTTATATTCTTTTCGGTTTGACTCTATGTTTTTTTTGAAACCGTATTTTGCAACCACGCAAAAAGCCCGATAATGATAAAGGCGCCGGGCGCCAGAACCATGATCCCCATATTTGCATACCCCAGGTCATAAAAGAAGGGGGGAATCACAGCAAAGCCAAAAAGTTTTCCGGCGCCCAAAAGTTCCCGGATAAACGCGACGGACGTCAGGATCAAGGCATACCCCAAACCGTTGCCGATGCCGTCGACAAAAGATCGCAAAGGCGGATTTGCCAGGGCATATGTTTCCGCCCGCCCCATCACGATGCAGTTGGTAATGATCAGACCCACAAAAACGGAAAGCTGCTTGCTGATATTGTAGAGAAACGCTTGTAAAATCTGATCAATGAGGATCACCAGCGTGGCAATCACAGCCAGTTCAACAATAATTCGAATATTTCTCGGAATAAAATTTCGCATCGACGAAATGATCAAGCTTGAAAATGACACCACAAAAGTCAACGACAAACCCATCACGATCGCGGTCTTCAGTTGCACGGTCACCGCCAGGGCGGAACAAATGCCCAGGATCTGTTTGGAAATGGGATTGTTATCCCAAAGGGCGACTGAAAACGCTTTAAAAGTTTTCGTTGCGGTCCATTTCATACATTGCTCCCTATGGTTGGACAGAAAGGATGCAGCGCAGGGCTGAAGCTGGCCTTTTTACAAAGCCGTCATGGCTTGCCCGCCGCAGGCTCAATTTTAAACCTGTTTTGTCGGAATCGTATGGCTACGGGTTCATATCCCCGGAGAATGTCTGCAAGCCCTGCGGTCAGATATTTTCCGGTCAAACTGGCGCCGCTGATACCATCCACATAGTTTGCCTGTTTTTCCAACGGCACCTGACTTTGAACCGTTCCTTTGACAACGGAAACGGATACGAATTTTCCCTGTTGATCGACAATTTTTTTGCCGATAAAATTCTTTTGAAACCAGTTGCTTTCAATTTCTCCGCCAAGCCCCGGGGTTTCGGAATGTTTATAGACCGAAAAGCCTGCCACCGTGGCGCCGTCGGCTTTTACAGCCAGATATCCGTGAATTTTTCCCCAAAGGCCCTGGGTATTGACGGGCACGATATACGATTCGACGACATCTTGCTTCATGAAAATATAAACCGGCAGGTCGCGCGGGCTGATTTTATCTCCCGGCACAATTTGCCCGGAAGAATCCACCCGGACCTGTCTGATATTCCGGGCATATAAGCGGTTGATTGCATCGAAATCATATTTTTCCTTGGGATCGAGGAGCCCGACGGATTTTAAGATGTTCCTTTGCATATCCATGGCAACATTCTTTTGCTGATAATCTTTCAGCCCGGTAGATGCGGCCGTCAGGAGCAGACTGCAGACCAGACAGACCGCTGCGGCAAAAAAGAATGACTTGACCGGATTAGACATTGAGCATCCTTTTTTTCAACCTTATGGTCACTTCAATATGATCCATCAGCGGGGCAAAAAGATTCATAAACAATATCGCCAGCATAATGCCTTCAGGAAAGGCCGGGTTAAAAACACGTATGAACACCGTCAGCGCACCGATTGCGTACCCATAGATCCATTTTGCCGTATCCATGTCCGGGGCGGTAACCGGCTCGGTGGCCATGTAAACCAGGCCGAAAGCAAAACCGCCCATGACCAGATGATAAAACGGATTCAGGGAAAACCAGGGCATGGAAGTCTCTGAAGCTAAAATATTAAGAAGGTATCCCACCGATAACACCCCGAATATCCCCCCGAAAATGATCCGGTAATTTGCAATGCCCACCATCACCAGAATCACCGCGCCGAGGACGCACAGCAGCGTGGACGTTTCACCGATGCTTCCCGGGTACCTGCCCAAAAAGAGCTTGATAAACGTATAGTTTGCGTTCTCCAGCAGTGAATGAATCTGATCGGGCACTTCCGCCTGGGTTGAAATGGCCAGAGGGGTTGCGCCGCTGAAAGCATCCACCGTGGCCCTGCCGGCCACGCTCCATATCGTTTGCCCGGACATATGCGCGGGATAGGAAAAGTACAGGAAAGCTCTTCCGGTCAAGGCCGGATTCAGAAAGTTCCGGCCTGTCCCGCCGAAGACCTCTTTTCCAATGACGATCCCGAACGAAATGCCCAACGCCGCCTGCCACAGGGGCAGGGTCGGCGGCAGAGTCAAAGGAAACAGCAGCGCCGAGACAAACAGCCCTTCACTGATGGCATGTTTTCTCCGGACCGCGAAAACGATTTCCCAGAAAAATCCGACGCCGTAGGATATCAATATCAAGGGCATGACGATGAAAAGGCCCCTGGGAAATACATGCAAAAAATCAAGGGGCTGCCCCGAAATCAGATTCGACTGGTACCCCGCATTATAAATGCCGAACAGGGTGGGAGGCATAAGCGCCACGATGACAAAGGTCATAAAACGCTTTACATCCAGGCTGTCCCGTGTATGGGGTCCGTTCCGGGTCACATGGGCCGGCGCAAAAAAAATCGTCTCCATGGCCTCGAAAAGAGGATAATATTTTTCCAGCCGCCCCCCCTGCTGAAAATGCTTTCTCTGAAAATCAAAAAGCGTTTTAATCCATCTCATCTCAAACCTGTTCTTTGTAATATGCTTTTTTGGCGTTCCGCAGCGTAAGGGTAAGCTCTATCTTTGATGGGCACACGTAAGAGCACAGTCCACATTCCACACAATCGAGCAGACCATGGGCCAGGGATTCGTCCAGGGCATCGGCCAGAATGGATTTATACGTCAGCTGGGGCAAAATATCCACCGGACATATGCGATTACAACTCCCGCAGGCAACACACGCCCGAACGTCGCCATGCAGCTTGCAATCCATATTCAACGCCGACCGGTTAAAAGAAGACAAAAAGGTCCTGGAGTAACTCGGCTTGGCAAATCCCGGACGCACAAAATCCAGCACCGCTGTTTTTTCACCCAGCGGAAGCAGCGTTAAGGATGTTTCATAAAATCCGAGATAATCGCCCTCCCGGCCGGCATACCCCCGAAAAATCCCCCCCACCACGTACCGGCAGTTGTCCGTTTCAATTTCCGGACCGGCCAGATGAGACAGGGGGACACCCGCTCTGGTTTTTATATGTTTCCGGCCGGTTGCCAAACTTCCGGCCCGGACCACGATCCTTTCCGTCGGGTATTGCCCGCTGATCAGCAGCTGTGCCAGCAGCAGTACGTCCTGACCGTTGATATACCAGCAACGGTTGTCTGAAGACGATTTTCTCGTATAATACAGCAGGACACCGGGGTCATCCGCGGGATAATCCCCGATCAGGCTGTGGGTAACCAGACCGTTTAATTGGTCCATTGAGGAGGGGCCGCATATGGAAACATAAACATTCTTTTCCACCAGTCGGCCCAGCGCCTGCAAACCCAATTTGAAAAGCGGCATGCTTTCTTTCAGATAAACGTCACAATCCGGCTGAAACGGTTCCAGCGCGCCCAGGCTGACAATAATCGCAGGCGGGATACGCTCCGGCACGGCAATATCCCGAAACGGAAATTCCCTGATCAAGGGCCACAGCCCGCCGGCGGTCAGCAGTTTGACCAACCGGTTTCGGTCTATATTTTCAATATCCTTTTCGGATATCTTTTCGAATTCTTCATGCTTTTCCTCCGGGTCCAGTTCAATAACGATTTGCTGAATAACCCGCCGGGGGCCAAAATTGATCTGGACGATCTTTCCGCCGCCCGGCGAGACAAATTTGATATCCGGATTGCGTTTGTCTTCAAAAAGGACAGATCCGACCTTCACCTCATCGCCGGATTTTACACATAAGCGGGGTTTGATAAATGGAATATTTTCCGGGGTTGCCCCGACCCGGGTTGGGGTCTCAAGCGCTTCCAAATCCAGACTGGGTGCTCCTTGGATGTTGAGACGATAGCCTTTTTTTACCTTGAGCGTTTTCATGTGCCCCGCCGATGTTCGGCTAAAATTCTCCGGACCGGAGTGTTCATTTGAAGATTTTAAGCGATCATGAACGTTCTCTATCATAATTTACCTTTATTTTCAATTTGATTTTTGCTACTGTTTTGAAGAAAAATCACATGAAGAGGTGGCAGCGTTTTGCTCAAAGAACATCAATTCAGGATGACGGCCCAGCGCAAGATCATTCTGGAAGAACTCAGAAAAGTCGACACCCATCCGTGCGCCGACGAAGTTTACGCCATGGTAAAAAAGCCTCTTCCCCGCGTCAGTCTCGGGACGGTCTATCGAAACCTGGAAATACTTTGCCGGCTGGGTGAATCCAAAAACTGGAATACAGCGCAACAGGGAAGGTGACTATTACATAACCCGGCTTTTGACGGAACCGTCAGCCTTGAAATATCAAAAATCGGACTTATGGTTCGCAAAGGCACAAAAAAAATACCTGTTCTACTTTTCGGATTGAATACGCAACTTACAAAAGGAGGCAACAAAATGGCGACCCAACTTGAAGTGTACAAATGTGACTTATGCGGTAACATAGTTCAGGTGCTTCACGCCGGAGAAGGCGAACTGGTTTGCTGCGGTGAATCCATGAAGCTCCAGGCCGAAAATACGGTGGATGCGGCCAAGGAAAAGCATGTTCCGGTGATCGAAAGATTTTCCGGCGGCGTGAAGGTCAAGGTCGGAAGTGTTGCTCACCCCATGGAGGGAAAGCACTATATCGAATGGATCGAAGTGATCGCGGACGGAAAATCCTTTCGTCAATTTCTGAAGCCGGGGGCTGCGCCGGAGGCGACGTTCCCCATAGAGGCCGGCAGCATCACGGCAAGAGCTTACTGCAATCTTCACGGTCACTGGAAAGCCTAAGGGCTCACGCGCAAGCCGTGGATGGGCACTGACGGAAAATAAAGAGGAGGTGATATCAGATGGTCACCTGGAAATGCAGCAGTTGCGCCTATACCCTTGAGGCCGATAAACCGCCGGATGAATGTCCGGCGTGCCGCAAAATATGTGAATTTGTCGATATTTCATGTTACACTCCTGATTGTATTGCCGGCGGAATAGACGAAAGAATAGGGAGCAAATAAGATGGGCAAAATACTGATTGTGTGTGCAACACGGGCCGGGGAAACCGAAGCCATCGGCAAACTCATTGCGGAAGGGGTGCGCTTATCCGGCATGGAAGCCAGGGTCGTAAAAGTGCAGGAAATTCAAAATGAAACGGATCTTGACGGTTATGCCGGGTATGTTTTCGGATCAGCCACCTACCACGGGGACATGCTCCAGACGATGAAAACATTTCTTTTCCTTGCCCAAAAAGCCGGCCTGGAAGGAAAAGCCGGCGGCGCTTTCGGCGCTTTCGGCTGGAGCGGAGAAGCCCCGGATCGTATTTATGGAACCATGGAAAATATTTTTAAAATGGATATGGCCAGCACCCCGCTGCGGCTGAAATCCAGCTATATGGAAGGCGGGATCCAGATGGCGCAGGATTATGGACGGCAAATCGCAAAAAAAATAAAATAATGTCTGCCAAAACAAGGCCCGAAACCCGGACCGTTTGCCAATTATAGAGGAGATTTATATGTCAACACCGCAACACTGCCCCGGATTTTCACAATTTCAGCACCTAAAGTCGTTTACCTGTAAATGCCCGAATTGCGGGCAGGAAAAAGAAATTTTTTCCGATGAATTTACCCGCAACCACCGGTGCGACGGCTGTGGCAAAGAAATCGATTTTTCTCAATGCAACCTGTCGGCCGAAGCCTGAAGAACGGCCGCTTAAGGTCTTTCTGATCCCCCCGGCAAAAAAAGACAGGTCCGGTTTGCAGCCAAGGGCGCAGTAACCACGAAGGAATCAACCGATGTATGTTTTGGGTTTGCAAGGAAGCCCGAGAAATAAAGGCAATACCAGCTTTTTTCTATCGGCTTTTTTGAAAGAAGCGGAAAATCTGGGCGCGGATACAGATGTGATCGAGGTTGATAAAAAAAAGATACTGCCGTGCAAAGAATACACCACTTGCGAGACCAAAGGGTTCTGCCCCATCAAAGACGACATGGATGAAATCTATCCCTTGCTTCGAAAAGCAGACGGGGTTGTTGTCGCAACCCCCATATTCTTCTACAGCGCTCCGGCCCAGTTAAAGGCTTTTATCGATAGGTGCCAGCTCTTTTGGGCCAGAAAATACAGGCTTAACCTGACGGACCCGAAGCGAAAATTCAGGCGCGGATTTCTGCTGGCCCTGGGGGCCACCCGGGGGAAAAAGCTTTTTGACGGCATGCAGCTTACCGCCCAGTACTTTTTTGATGCGGTCGGTGCAAGCTTTTCCGGCAGCCTGACCTATAACGGCATTGAACATCCGGGCGATATGGAAAAACATCCCGCCGTCCTGGAAGATATCAAAAAGGCCATTCCCCTGTTTCTGGCGCCATTTTTAAAAAGAAAGAAAGTGTTGTTTGCCTGCCGGGAAAATGCCTGCCGGAGCCAGATGGCCGGCGCATTTGCACAGTACCATGGGGGAGCGCACATTGACGCCTCAAGCGCCGGGACAGAACCCGCAGACGAAATCAACCCGCTCATGGTGGAGGTTATGGCGGAAAAGGGCATTGACATGAAATTTCGCAAACCTCAACCCGTTACAGGCGCCGGTGGCGCCCAATCGCCCGAGATCTACGTCACCATGGGTTGCGGGGAAAAATGTCCCTTTACACCGGGAGTTCAGAGGCTCGATTGGGATTTGCCCGACCCGGCCGGCCGGCCCATTGAAACCATGCGTGCGGTTCGGGACGAAATTGAAAAGAAAGTCCAAGACCTCATCCGTCAAATCAACCAATAAAGGAGGATACAATCAAATGGAAAAGTATGTTTGCACTGTTTGCGGTTATGTTTACGATCCGGCCGAAGGCGACCCGGACAACGACGTGGATCC
>JAUYIZ010000298.1 GCA_030688615.1 Desulfobacterales bacterium
GTGCTGATTTAATAGTATAAATATCATACTGTTATCATGGTAGGGTAGATCCAAATAGGGTAGCCCCAACATCCAATCGACAAGCCAATCCTTTTTTGGGGCCGTTTTGATTTTTAGGCTTGGTTTTGGTTTCCCTCCTAAAAAGCGAAAACAGCCAAAGGCGGTTGTAACCCAAGATAGCGTGTCCTTCTAATTTTATCGTTGACCTTCCTTTGTTGATACCTGTATTTTACTCATGTTCATTATGATTCTCATTCTTCACCTTTGCGGAACTTCACAACAGGGCTATGTTCAAAATTATATCACAAAGAAAACAAAAAAATTCCCTCATAAAAAACAGGATTACAGGTGAACAGAGTTGATAGGGGGTGAACTTTCCATCCTCAGCCGGAGAACCTTCAGTTCATTTAAGAACCCGATTTTCCGCCTCTATTTCGGCGCCCTGATATGCCAGAGGGCATCCATGAACATGCAAATCGTTGTTCGATCCTTACTCATCTATCGCCTGACTGGCTCGGCAGGTATTCTTGGGGCAGTAATTTTGGCCAACTCATTACCCATGCTCTGCTTGGCCCTTTTCGGCGGAGTTGTCGCTGACCGGGCGCACAAAAAGTATGTCTTGCTCATAGGCCAGGCGAGTTCAGCTGCCATCGCCCTGGGCATAGCTCTTTCATTAAGTCTGGGCTACTTAAGCCAAGAACGCTCTGGCTCATGGTGGATTATTATATTTGCTTCCATACTCCAGGGTACCATTACGGGTCTCATGGAACCTTCACGTCAGGCGATTATTCCTGAGATTGTCGACAAGAAACAAATTATGAATGCAGTGGCTTTGAATTCATTGGGAATAAACTTTTCCCGGCTCATGGCTCCGGCGGCAGCAGGCTTCCTTATCGACGCGATTGATTTTAAGGCTGTCTACTACACGATGACGGGTATGTATCTTTTGGGGGTTGTTTTCATTTCTTTTATGCCTCTCACCGGTACCATGCGCCTATCTGGCGGAGGCGCATTGGCAAACATAAAGGAAGGACTCAAATATGTCTATCATGATGTCACTATCCTTTTAATTCTGGTCTTTGTTCTTTTCATCATTCTGCTGTCAAGGCCTTACATGATGATGATGCCAATCTTCGCTGATGATATATTGAAGGTCGGCGCCACGGGCATGGGCGTGTTGCTGAGCATCTCCGGTTTCGGTGCTATGATTTGTTCCCTCACCCTGGCCGCCCTGTTTAACAAAAAGCGAGGGCTTATGCTAATCGTTAGCAGCTTCATATTGGGCCTATCCTTAGTTGGTTTCTCTTTCTCAACCTCGTGGTATCTATCCCTGGCATTTATTTTTATTGTTGGAGCGGGACACGCAGCACGGATGACCTTGGGTAATACCCTGCTCATGTATTATACGGAGGAAAAATACCGGGGACGGGTAATGAGCCTTTATGATCTGGATCATGCCTTGACCGGTCTGAGTACTTTCGGTGCGGGTCTTTTAGCAGAAGCGATAGGTGCCCAGTGGGCGCTTGGGGCATTTGCGACGATTCTTGTTGTCCTTTCTGTCTTGATGCTGACTTTCGTTCCTCGGGTGCGTAATCTGGAATAGCTTCATCAGAGGGGTGGTTTATCGGGGCGCTTGTTTATGGGTCTGGTTTGAAGGACGGCTGTGAATGCTGAAGCAGCGGGGGTATGACCCAGTTCGGCGGGCTGGAAAGGATTGATTTAAAGTTGATTCGGTTGTATTAAGGCAATTATGGAAAGAAACACAAGGCCCAGCATATATATCACCTGTCCACAAAAAGGCAAGCAACACCGTAAACACCTGGAGGTGTGTCGGAAGTGCAAACATTCAACCAAATGTCAGCCGTATCAAAAATATATTCAGCCGGAATTGCCGTGGACTTCCAACCAGAAAATGTGAGAGCTTTAAACATATAGCAAAGGAGTTAAAATGATGTTCAAAAGAGTTGACCATGTAGAAATTGTGCCAAAGCAGGCAGCTAAAACCATAGACTTCTATGTCAACATTTTGGGTTTTAGAATTAAGAGCCGGAATGAAGTGAAAAATCCACCCATGAAAGAGGTCATTTATCTTGAACTGGGCGATTCGGTCATTGAGATCATTTCGGCCGATAATCCCAATCCCAAATCCGAAGCGCTCTGGGAGGTAGGTTACCGGGGAATTGCGCTTGAAGTGGAGGATATGGCAAAGGCCGTGGAATATCTGAAAAGCAAGGGAATAGACATAGCCAAGGAAGCGGTTAAATTGGGCAATTCATTCCGCGCAGAGATAAGAGACCCTGATGGGCTCATTATTGAGCTCAGACAGTGGAAATAGTTGACACCTTAAGCAGTGGATATGCTCAATTCACAAGATTGAGTTTGAGCAACTGATAAAACAATCTCCTGCCATCAGGGATGCCAGCAGCAAGATGGTAAAAGAAAGGCTTTATGACATACAGGTAAAAGATAACACCCTGGTTGGAGAAGCTAAAATCTGGGAAGAGAGCGCTCAGAATAATCTGGATCGGCTTTCTATCCCGGTCACAGAAAGTGATTTCAATCAGGAAATAAAGAAGCATTCCGGCGGAGGTGCAGCCCTTGCCATCTGGATGGGCATTGCGCTTGATGGTATCCCCGAATCTCTCGTCATCGGTATGCTTGTTGTTATTGCAACGGAATCAAATACGGCGATGAGCCTTGCTTTTATCGCCGGTGTATTTCTTGCCAATCTGCCGGAAGCCATGTCCAGCGCTGTCACGATGAAGAGGCAGGGTTCAAGTTTCGGGAAGATCTTCTGGATGTGGATGTCCCTGTGCGTGATGACGGGTATCGGCGCTTTGATGGGAGCTTTAATTTTTCCTGCCCACCCAGTAGGCGCTTTACGATATTTTATCTCTGGAATTGAAGGGCTTGCCGCTGGAGCCATGCTCACCATGATTGCAGAGACCATGCTTCCGGAGGCTTTCGAGCATGGAGGTGGTGCTATAGTAGGGCTCTCCACGCTTATTGGTTTCCTGGCCGCTCTTGGGGTAAAGATTTTCAGCCTTTTTTGATGCTGTGAATTAGGAGCCTGGCTTTCCCTTGATTCTCGTTAAATTCTGTATGAAATCGAAAAAGCAAATGGTTCTCGAAAGTTCATTGGCCTGCAGTTCTTTTTCTTTTTTCTTGGTTTTCTCGTCCTCTCCCCACCTTGATAAAATTTTACACTGGAATTTTATAAAAAACCGGCCCAATGATATTTTCTTAACGGATAAGTCGTGCGCGAGGCAATGCAAGATAGATTGTGATCAAGGCCAGTGCACCAATTGTACCCATGGATGCCAATGCCCAACGGACTCCCAGGAGCGATGATAGCGAACCCAGGATGATACTTCCTGCTGTCATGATCACTTGGCTCATATTAAATATTGCCATCGTTCGACCGCGAAATTCGGATGGTGAATGGTATTGGATAACAGTTTGCACCAGGGCGTGCGACAATACATTGCAAATACCAGCGATGAGCATCATTGCGAGCGATAAATGAAACCATGGTGATGCTGCGAAAATTACAAGGATACAGCCATATACCGTCGCTGATCCTAGCATGAGCTTGCCCCTTGGCAGTTTATCGCCGCCGAACATGATAAGAACCGAACTGAACATGGCGCCAATCCCCATAGAGGTAAGAAGCCACCCTTGCCCGGTGGCACCAATGCCCAGTAGATCGCGTGCAAACACGGGCAAGAGCATCCTGAAAGGCACTATAAAGAATGATACCGTCATCACGGTGATAAGCCCTATGCGAACCGCCTCGTTCCTCCAGCTGAATTTTAACCCTTCGATGATACTCTGACAGAGTAATTCCCTCTTAACTGGGAGACCATCGGCTCTCACTGAAAAACTAAGCACCGAGCTGAGCCTTATTGTCCAAAAAGTAGCCAGAAAGAAGAAACCGGATTGGACTGAGTAGGCATTTCCGGTGCCGAACATAGCGATGAGGATGCCAGATAAGGCAGGACCGGTGGTTCGCGCCAGGTTCCAGACCACAGAATTGATGCCGATGGCGTTGGTCAGGCAACCGGGTGGTACAGCATCGGCGACTATTGCAGACCGCGCCGGCTGCAAAAAAGTTTGTGCGGATGCCATCAAGAAGGCAGTGATATAAAGATGCCAAGGCCGAATCCATCCAGTATAAATCAGAAATGCCATGGCAGCATACTGCAACCCGATCAATATCTGGGACCACAAAACCAGTGACTTGCGGCAATAGCGGTCTGCAATGCTGCCCGCCAGGGGTGACAACAAGAGCAAGGGTATGGCCTGAACTCCACGCACCAGGCCAAGCTGAACCACCGAGTTCGTTAGCTCATAAACGAGCCAGCCGCGGGTTACTTCATCCATCCATTGCCCCATTGACGCAACGATCTGCCCATACCAGATGAAACGGTAATCGCGATAACGGAGCGACTCAAAGGGACGAAAATGCAATAATACAGAGAAAAAACTCCACAACTTAGGTTTCAAATCACCATACCTTAATAAAAAATTCGAAATTACTTTACCTCCGACCCATACCTACCCGTGGGTATGAAGCCTAAAGCGCAAAGGGCGGCTGTCATCATAAACATCCATGTAAAGCCTGCGATGTCTACCGCAAGTCCGATCAATAGTCCGCCCGCCCCGACACTCAGAGAGAAGGATAAGGAAAAACTTGCCATGGCACGGCCTCGACGTTCCGGCGGTGCTTTTTCCATGGCGAGCGCGAAAATCGTCGTAATGCCGATCGCCGAGCCCAAAAAATACAGTACCCCTGAAAACATAAAACCTACTAAGTTATTAACCACGGAGAATAGCAACAAGCCGATGATTTCCAGTGTAAAGCTACAACAAGGGAGCGCATGCCGCCGATTCTGTCCGACACGCGGCCCAGTAACGGTCGGGCGAGAAGGTTCGTCACACCAGTTACAACGAAATACCAACCGAAGTTGCTAATGCCGATTTTGTTGGCATAGAGGACGATAAAGCTGGTGAGGCAGGAAGCGGGCAGATTAAGGCAAAAGAGAAGCGTGGCAGGCAGCACGATGCTTCGATCAAACACGTTGATGATGCTTCGCCACCAGGATTCCGATGAATCGGCCGGCAGGCCTGGCGGATCATACGTCGTTTGATACGACAGCGCGACGCCGACGCCGGCACCCAGGAGCAACAAAACCATAGCGACGATAAAAACGGCGTGAAAACCGCCGAAAGAGGCGTGGATAATCCATAAAGCTACAGCAGGGAAAAGAATCGTAGCGCTGGACTGCGCGCTGCCGTAATAGCCGGATGCTTCAGCGCGACGGGTTGCTGGCGCGTTGGTGGCCAACAGTGTGTAACCGCCGGTATTCATTCCAGCCCAGCCAATGCCTCTGAAGGAGTTGGCAAGCATCGTTGCGCCGACCAATGGGATGAAACAGAGCAATATGCTGATCGCCTGAACGAGCAGACCCAAAATCAGCACCCCGGTCTTGCTCCAACAATCGGCACAGTAACCGATGAAAGGACGAGACAGCACACTGGTAACGCTGAAAGAGGCGATGACCAATCCTATTACGGACGGCGTGCCACCAAGATGAGTCACATAAAGTGCAAGTGTTGGTTGTAGCAGAAAATACTGCGCATAACCTAGAAACTGAGCTGCACAGAGAAGCGCGAATGCAACATTCCAAATGGATTCTGGTTTTTTGGATGACATAAAACAGAGCTGTTATTGGTTAGATTACACAACCTTCAGCGACAAGTGACTACCCAACGCGTGCGACAAGCCGCTGATATGGCCGGCGGGTAGCCTGGGCTGAGAGTATCAAAAAATGGCGGTATTTATGATATCCCAATTCAACATCCTTGCATACAACTTTAATCCCATCGTGTTCAAACATACCCAATTGCATTGTTCACCTTAAAATATCAAAAGATCCGGGCGGAATGCAACCGATTATTCTGATTCTAAAAAAAACCGGGAAAAACAGACCGTATGGCGCTCCATTTTTCCTAATTATCCTGTTCTGAAAAAATCGCGAGCTTGTCGTTTTAGCGCATCTGTGATATTGAAATGCTTGAGTCAAATCACTTTTGAAGAACCCCGCGGCAAGCTGCGGAGATTGCGCTCACTGTTGCGGTTCCAAAGGAGGTTCCAATGAATCGACCGGTCAAAGGGTGGTTTCTGGTAATTGTATGCAGCCTGATATGGGCAGTTCACCGCAGCGCCCCAAGCGGGTCGCTGCCGTAGAGTAACCAAACTACCGAAAGGAGTCTGATATGGATTATGATGGTTTCATTCAACTCGTGCAGAATCGCCGGAGCATTCGCAGCTTCAAAACCGACCCCGTTCCGGATGACTTGGTGGAAAAGATTATTGAAGCCGCACGCTTTGCACCTTCAGGGGCCAATTCCCAGCCCTGGGAGTTTTTGGTGTTAAACGACAAGGACGTAAAGGACAGGGTCGTGGAGATTGTCAAGGAGGGAAGTGAGAGCAGTTATAAGATCGGGCAGACCCGTCCGCCGGATGAAAGACACCCCTCTGATAATCGGCGGTGGAAAAACCCGGGGTTTAAGGATGCACCTGTTTTTATAATCCTTTTTGGAGATAAGCGGCTTATGGAAACCTTTCCGCTTTCTGCCTGCCTGAACCATGGCGATGAAATATTCGTTTCCAGTCTGGCCAGTACATTTTTGTATATGAACCTTGCGGTTACCAGCCTCGGACTGGCCTCCCAGTGGGTTACGTCGACTTCACAACCGTTGGCCCAGGCCCTTATCAAAGAATTGCTGGGGGTCCCCAGAGATTATAAATTATATGATACGATGGCCGTGGGCTACGGCAAGCACCCGCCGCTACCGAGATTGGTCAGAAAGCGGGAAGAAATCACCCACGACAACCGCTACGATATGAACAAGTACCGTCCAGACGAACAGCTGAAGAAATTCATCGGCGCGGTCCAAAAAGGCAGATCCACGATGCCGGATTCGTCTGGTTAAAGCCCGCCGCCTCCGGTGGGAGATCCTTTGCGGTACAGTGTTTTTCCCGGGTCGGAAACTCATAATCCCTGCCGCGAATATATTTCCTGACTTTGATATTTCATTATCTTGTTGTTTTAGCTTGACTATGCTATGAATCATTCCATCTTCAGTCTGCACCTGATTCCGATCTCATTTGACCCTGAAATATGACAAGAAAGGTGCGCGCTATGGTCTTTTTGAAATATTGTGGCACTGTCTGGAAATTAAGCGGTATTCGCAGACAATAAACATCAACTTGAGGAATCGGTAGAAACCGGTTTTCTCACATCCATCCAATGGGGGCAGAACATGAAAAAATCAGGCGGAAAATATTTTATCGTAATCATTCTGGCGATTTCCTTTGCCGCAACGGTAATGGATTATGCAAAGGCTGAAGCGCAATGGGAGGCGAAATGGCAGACCGTGCTGGAAGCCGGGAAAAAAGAAGGCAAGGTATCGGTCTATGCTTCGCTGATCGCGCCCACCTTGAGAAATCAGGCGCCTGTTTTCAAAAAGCAGTTCGGCATAGATCTGGAAGTTACGGCCGGCCGGGGCGCTGATTTATCCCGTAAGCTTCGCACGGAAAAAACGGCCGGCGTGAATGCTGCCGATGTCGTCATTTCCGGAGGCAATACTTTTTTTGCCGTCAAGAAATTAGGCGTGACAACGTCCATGGAAGACAAGCTGATACTGCCGGAAGTCACCAACCCGAAGCTCTGGTACACCCGGGACCGCCTTCCGTGGACAGACGATGACAAACATGTGTTTCATTACTTTGCATATCCGGATCGTGATATAACGGTTAACACCGACCTTGTAAAGCCCGGGGAAATCCAATCGTGGCAGGACCTTCTGAAACCCCAATTTAAAGGCAAGACGGTATGGAGCGACCCCAGTATTCCGGGAATGGGTTTTAATACTTTTTCCTCTCTTATCATGCATAAGGTTCTGGATGAGAATTTCTATCGCAAGCTGGTGGCCACACAGGATATCGCATTATCCAGGAACCTGCGTCAAATGGGAGAATGGCTTGCCAAGGGAAAATATTCTGTGGCGGTTTCGGTGGAAGGCCGTCCCATAGCTGAAATGTTAAATGCCGGCGCGCATATTGCTTATGTAACCGTGAAAGAAGGTACCACCTTAAGTTTTGATGCCGCCAATGTTGGCATGGCGGCCCAGGCACCGCATCCGAATGCGGCCATCGTATTCGTCAACTGGCTGTTAAGCAAAGAGGGACAGATTTTTGCCCAGAATTCAACAAAATATCATTCTTCCAGAATCGATATCCCTACGGACGCATGCGACCCGCAAACCATGCGGGTGCCCGGAGAGAAATACCTGGTCGGCGCCAACACCATGGAGAAATGGGTGATGCAGGAGCAGGACAAATATATTCAACTGGCCAAGGATATCTTCGGGCCGGTGATCGGCAGATGAAAATTTTTGAAGCTTTCTGCAGCAAACTGCAGTAAATCTCGGAGAACGCCGCCCGGTGAAAAAAGTGCCATTTATACAAACATAGAAAACCTGGTCCTCAGGGCCAGGTCAGAGATAGATGGCTCTGCCTTGGCGTTTTGTGTCTAAAATTACAAATTCCAAGCACCAAATTACAAGTAAATCTCAAATTCCAATATTCAACGACCCAAACCTTCCATGACGAGATATCGTTTGGATTTTCGAATTTTGGTCATTGGAAATTGTTTGGTATTTGTAATTTGGTATTTGTAATTTCAATCATACAATGAACTTCCAACAAAGCAAATCCCCTCCGGGGATAACTAAAGCCTGGTCCTCAGGGCCAGGATATTTACTGCAGGGCTAATTCTGCTCCGGAGAAGGGTTCCGGGCCCTGAGCGAGACTTTTTTTCTCCACTGCCAGAATGTTAAAAGAATAAAAAAGGTCGTTCCCATGGCAAACAACAGATAAACTCCAACCGTCAGAAATGAAAACAGCAAGGCTGCGACCCCGAGCCATAACACTCTTTCCGCCCCACTGCAGGTGGTCAGGAAATAACCGACAAAGGAAAATTGGACGGCCAGGAGAATCGCTACAGTGCCCAAAATTCCTGTGACGGCCCGGGCTGGTTCCTGCGGCTGCAACAATAGAATCGGGACATAGATGAACATAAACGGGAGCAGGAACCCGGCAACAGATACTTTTACGGCCTCGATGGCGGTCTCCACATAGTTGCTTTGTGCCAGCCGCGAGGCAATAAGGGCGGCTACGGCTATGGGCGGCGTTACAAAGGCGAAAACAGTGGTGAACATAACAAAAAAGTGGGCCTGCTCTAAACTTATCCCCATCTTCTGCAAGGCGGGAGCGGCAAAAATCGATACCACGATATAGGCGGGTAAAGCAACCCCTCCGAAACCCAGGACAATGCATGTCGCTGCTATGATCA
>JAUYIZ010000300.1 GCA_030688615.1 Desulfobacterales bacterium
CGGCGTGTGCATACCCTTCGTATTCACCTGCCGGGGCAACGCAGAAGTCGAACCAAAAGACAAGCAAGGTTGGGGAATTTATTTTTTCCACGGCCCTAACATTCTCCTTGATCCAATCATAGATGCAGATGGATGAAAATCATCGGAATAGATCCAGGCCTGGCTGCAACGGGTATCGGAATCATTACCGGCAACGGAACCAGCGTGGAGGGGTATTCTTATGGCAGCTTGACGACGTCAAGCAAAGATTCGTTGCCGGACCGCCTGAACCAGATCTATTCAAAGCTGCTCCATATCTTGGAAGATGAAAAACCCGGCATCATGATTATCGAAGATATTTTTTCTCTGGCGGTGTATCCGAAGACTGGGATATCCCTCGGAAAAGTCAGCGGTGTGATTCTCCTGGCCGGAAACCGGGTCGGTGTGCCTGCCTTTGAAGTTTCGGTTCGCGAAACCAAGGAAGTCCTGACCGGCAACGGGAATGCAGGTAAAGTACAGGTAGAGCGAGCGGTTCGGAATCTGTTGAACGTCTCAACCCCCATTAAACCAAACCACGCATCGGATGCCATAGCTTTAGCGCTCGTGGGGATGTTCCGGTACGCCAGATTAGGGCTCGCGCAAAAATAAATTCACAGAATTGCGCGAGCCCTTAGCATGAACACGGTAATCATCTGAAGCCGGGCTTATTGACCCGTGGCCGGGCGTAACAGATCAGGGACGATTTATGATAGGGTATCTGGAAGGTAAGTTGTTGAAAAAAAAAGATGATCGCATACTTGTCCTTGCCGGCCAGATTGGCTATGAAGTGCTGTTGCCGTCCTTTGTCAGGGAAACCATGGACGTCATAGAAATCGGCGAGGAAGTTTCCTTGTACATTTATTTTCAACAGAGCGAGCGCCAGCCGAAACCCATGCTGATCGGATTTAACCTGGAGGTTGAGAAGGAATTTTTTGAGTACTTCATTTCTGTCGAAGATATCGGTCCGTTAAAAGCGGTTAAAGCCTTAACGATGCCTGTCCGTGAAATCGCAAGGGCGATTGAAGAGCGGGATGTGAATAAACTGATAAAACTCAAAGGGATTGGAAATCGGACCGCTTCCAAAATCATTGCGACCCTCGAGGGTAAAATGGATAAGTTCGCTTTAATCCGCCATGTGGAGCAAAACGAAATGGCGGCCACCAGGGACTTTGCCGATCAGGTGCTTGATGTGCTCGTGGGCCAATTGGGCCATAAAATCACAGAGGCAAAACAGATGGTTGTCGAGGCCTTGAAGCGCGATGGCTCCATTGCGACCCCGGAAGCGCTTTTTGAAGAAATATACCGTGGTGAAAAATCATTATGACCGATGATGTGCTGACGCATTCCTCCGATGAATCAGACCTTTTGTCCGGCAGGTGTTCTCCTGCCGATCAGGAGCCGGAAATCCTTTCTCTGCGTCCGGGCAGGTTATCCGAGTATATCGGTCAGGCCGATGTGGTTGAAACACTAAAAATAGCCATCGAAGCTGCCATGCAGCGGGGAGAACCCATCGATCACGTCCTGTTCCACGGCCCCCCCGGGCTTGGCAAGACAACCCTTGCCCATATCATCGCCAATGAAACAGGAACCCATCTGACGATTACTTCCGGCCCGGCCCTTGAAAAGGGCGGTGACCTCATCGGTCTGCTGACGCGACTTGAAGAAGGCGATATCCTGCTGATCGATGAGATTCACAGGATTCCCAAGACCGTTGAGGAATTTCTTTATCCGGCCATGGAGGATTTCGCTGTGGACTTCATGTTCGACAAGGGAATTCATGCGCGCAGTCACCGGTATCGCCTCAATCGTTTCGCGCTGGTGGGCGCCACCACGAGAGTTGGGCTTTTGTCCGCGCCATTAAGAGACCGCTTCGGAATTTTCAGGAACCTTAACTTTTACAGTATTCAGGATCTTGAGATTATCGTAAAACGGTCGGCCCGGCTGCTTGAAATTGAAATCGATCCCCAAGGCGCAACCGAGCTTGCCATGCGATCCAGGGGGACCCCTCGTATTGTTAACAGGCTTTTAAAGCGGGTCAGGGACTACAGTCAGGTGCGGGCCGAAGGGATCATTACGCAAAAGACAACCCAGATCGCACTGAACCTGGAAGGTGTTGATAAAAAAGGTCTGACCAGTCTTGACCGGAGATATTTAAAAACCATCATCGATTACTATCACGGCGGGCCTGTGGGAATCGAAGCCATCGCAGCCACGTTGCAGGAGGAATCTGACACGCTGGTGGATGTCGTTGAGCCGTATCTTTTAAAAATCGGCATGATATTAAGAACATCGTCGGGGAGAAGAACAACGGAAAGCGCATGCGAGCATCTTGCATCGCTCGAGCCTTTTTCTGCCTAAGGGCCCCGGAAAAATTAATTTTTTCCGAGGCCCTAAAATAGAAGCCTTATGTCCATCATTACCTTGCTGACTGACTTTGGAAATGAAGATGAATATGTGGGGGTGATGAAGGGGGCCATCCTATCCATAAATCCTTCGGCCAGGGTCGTTGACATTACCCATGCCGTTAATCCCCAGGATTTGATACAGGCCGCGTATCTGTCGGAGTCATACTTTGCCTACTTTCCCGCCGGAACCATTCATGTGATTGTGGTGGATCCCGGAGTCGGCAGCAAGCGTTCCATCCTTGCGGCTGAAATTTCCGGGCATGTATTTCTCGCCCCGGATAATGGTGTCCTGACGTTGCTTATGGAAAAAGGGCGTATCGAATCGATCCGCTGTGTTGAAGAACCTGGATATTTTCTTGAAACCGTCAGCCAAACCTTCCACGGCCGGGATATCTTTGCGCCGGTGGCCGCCCATATTTCAAAAGGAGTAGAGCTGAACCGCTTCGGCGCGGCCAGGAATATAAACGATCTGGCGCATTTGCCCATCCCGAGGCCGTTTATCTCCCAGGCGGGCGAATTGACAGGCCAAATCATATCCATCGACCATTTCGGAAATCTGGTTACAAATATTGACCGGGAAAGAATCGGAAAATTTTTTAAAACGGGTGCCGGAAGAAATCTTCAGATTATCGTTGGCCGGAGCGTTATTCATGGACTGAACCCCTGCTATGGAGCGGTTGAATTGCAATGCCCCCTTGCGATTATTAACAGCAGGGGATATCTTGAAATTTCCGTCAACGGGGGTAGCGCTAAAAATTATTTTATGGTAGAAAAAAAAGACGTCGTTACGATGAGGACGTCGGATTAGAGGGGCCGGCAGTTCCGATGGCCCTCCGGGTTTGTGCTGCCTGTGGCTTCCATCTGCTGCGTTACCAAGGTTTCGCTTCAATCTTGAATGCCGCGGGATCGTGCTACGTTTTGATATCGAAGAGTCTCTTGCGTTTTACAGTTTTGGGAGGAGCTTGTGAGTCGTCGCGTAAAGATTAAAATAGTCAGTGTTTTCATCCCGCTGTTGGTCCTGCTGGCGGTCAACAGTGGAATCTCCTCGTTTTGGGCGGAGAAGAAAGCCCCTGACTCCCCCGGCCCCACCCCCGCCGCGTCACCGGTGAAGCTTGACGTGCAGGTGCCGGATGTGCTGATTTCCTTGGAACCGGACGATAGCCCTGAATATGCGTTTGTGGTGGAAAAGGACACGCAACAGCTCTTTCTTTTCGGTTACGATAATGGGTTTAAGGAGCTTTTACGCTTAGATGCCTCCACGGGTGAAGTCAGAGGCCCCAAAAAACGGGCCGGTGACAGTAAAACCCCGGAGGGGGTCTATTTTTTTACCAAGGAACATCTTGACCAGGACCTGGCCCCCATCTACGGTTCCCGGGCGTACCCGATGGATTATCCGAATGCGCTTGATAAGGTATCCGGGCTTACGGGCAATTCCATATGGCTTCATGGATCAGAGGACGTGCTTAAACCCCGCAGTTCCAATGGGTGCGTTGCCCTGGCCAATAACGATATCGACCATCTGTCAAAATATATCAAGCTGAACAGAACGCCGATTATTGTGGTCAAAAAACTTTCATTTGCTGATGAAGCAACCATCGACCGGACCAAGAGATCCATCCTGACTTTTCTTTCCCATTGGAAGGCTTCCCTGGAACAAGGAACCTACCATGAATATTTAAAACACTACGACCAAGAATATATTCCTGACATCTCATGGTGGAGCAAATGGCTGGAAGAAAGAAAGCGCTTCAAGGCGGCAGAGAGCCCGCATTCGGTTGAATTAAGGCGGCGGTCTATTTTTATGCATGACGGCGTATTTGTCGTGTTGTTCGATCAGGTCGCCAGCGCCTTGGACCGGAAGGTCCCGGCCGGGATCAAAAAACTTTTCATCGCACAGAAGGCGGAAGGATTGAAAATTATAGGGGAAGAATTTTTGGCTCTGCCGGAGAAAATGAAAG
The DNA here is from genome assembly GCA_030688615.1 of Desulfobacterales bacterium. Taxonomy (GTDB): domain Bacteria; phylum Desulfobacterota; class Desulfobacteria; order Desulfobacterales; family JAUYIZ01; genus JAUYIZ01. The sequence continues at coordinate 4,382 of JAUYIZ010000300.1, forward strand.
ACAAAGACAGGGCCAATCCGCTGGTGGCCGCATATCAGAGCCTGGAAAAGTTTATCAAAAAACCGGCAATAACACCCGCCCCGCCTAAAGTGGTTCCCGATGACAGTAAGGAAATTGCTCGGATGGTCGATGAGTGGTTGAAGGCCTGGTCGGCCAAGGATATCAAGAAATACGGCGAATTTTATACCAGTGATTTTCGTTCTCAGGGTAAGGATTTGAAATTCTGGCTTGCACATAAAGCCCGGTTGAATCGACAATATAAATTTATCCGCGTCACCAAAGATGATACTCTGACCATAAAAAAAGAAAACGAAAAACGAAACGTTTCGTTCGTGCAAACCTACGTTTCGAGCGGACTCAAGGCGGTTGGGATCAAACAGCTGGTGTTAAAACGTGAAGACGGACAATGGAAGATTTATCGGGAAACATGGAAAAAAATATAACCGCTCCCCCTGTGTTCAGGCACCGGCGAAAGATCCGGCGCTGGCAAATTATATTCGTGGGAGACCATGGCGAAACAACCTATGAAGAAACTTACGCATAGCAACATCGGAATTTTATCGATGATTCTCACACTTGCGATTGTCTTTACGCCAATCAGTTCCGCCGGGGCGGAAAAGAGGGTTCATTCGGTTTATTTTGAAAATACGGATTATGAGCTCAGTGTTTACAAAATTTTCGGAAGCAACCCCGGCAAAACCCTCATGCTGATCGGCGGCATCCAGGGCGATGAACCCGGAGGCTTTCTTTCCGCCGATCTTTACGCGGATATCAGTTTGGCCAAAGGAAATCTCATCGTGGTGCCCCGGGCAAATTTTCAATCCATCGTGCTTAAGCTCCGTAAGATCAATGAAGACATGAATCGAAAGTTCGCTGAAGACCGCAAGAGCAACTATGAGGCTAAAATCGTCGTCATCCTGAAAAAACTGATTTCCGAAAGCGACGTCCTGCTCAATCTGCATGACGGCTCGGGATTCTATTCGGAAAAATGGGAGAGTGACTCCAGAAACCCGAATCGATACGGCCAGTCGATTATTGCCGATGCCGATGTCTATGTGGATCCGAAAACCAAAAAGGAGATTTACCTGGGCGATATGGCAAGAACCGCCATCAAGAAGATCAATGAATCCATTAAAAATCCACTGCATCATTTTCATTTCAACAATCACAAAACCAATGAGACTTCATCCCTGCATAAAGAGCAGCGCAAATCCGCCACATTTTTTGCATTATATTCTTATTCCATCCCGGCCTTTGGCGTTGAGACCCACCGCGGGTTGCCTCTGGAAGAAAAGGTCCGTCAGCACAACGTTGCCATCAACGCGTTTATGGAGATATTCGACATCGTCCCTGAACTGCCCGGGGTCAACCTTGAAAAACCGAAGCTTTACTATCTTGTTATTGCCGTAAATGATCTGCCCCTGGTTGTTAAAGATCAGCAAACCCTGCATGTCAACAAAGGGGACATGCTGGAGATTTCGCATATTGAAGCCAACTATAAAAGGGGCTTGACCGCCGATATTGTCGGACTTGGCACGATTAATGACGCGCGGAAAGAGTTTCGCATACTGAACCCGACCAGGATCGTGGTGCGGAAGGACTACTATCCCAGCGGCAGCGTCAATATTGCCATCGGAGAAAAAACAAGCCTTATGGCTCAAGGCGTTTCCCTGTCCGGGAAAGTCAAAGCGTCTCCGAATGTCAAGGCCTTCAAGACCCGTATCAATGGCATAGAGCATGTTTTTAATAATTACGGAACCGCAAATCTTGTTAAAGGGGATAAGTTTCAAATAACTGACGTGGTGGCAGAGCATGTTGCGCCGGCTGACCTGGTCGTTAATTTTAAAGGATTCGTGGGGGACCCGACAAACAACACCGGTGAAGACCGGGGGTTTGTCATCGACACCGCCAAACCGCTTTTAAAGCGATATTCTCTGGACAAAAAAGGAAAACAATACCAGGTCGTGGTGACACATAAAGATAAAAATATGGGCCGGCTGCTCGTCAATTTGAGCGATCCCCCAGCGGCTCAAAATTGACGGTTTCGTAAAAAGTTCATATGAAAAATAAATCAAAGAGTTTGTCCATAATTGATACGGGGCTGACGGTTGACGGGACGATTTCATCCACTGGAAAGCTGATCATTAAAGGCAAAGCGCTCGGCACAATTATCGGTGAGACGGTCATCGTTGCCGTGGACGGCGAAGTTTCTGCAGATATCAAGGCCGAGCATATCAGCATTGCAGGTAAATTCGATGGGCAAATCAGAGCTTCGGGACAACTGGGCATCCTTGCGACGGGAAACTGTTCGGGGAAAGTTGTCTGTAATACGCTGACCGTTGATGCCGGGGGCATTTTAAACGCCCAGGTGACTTGTATTCAGGTGGAAGATTCAAGCTCGGGTGCCGGGGAAGATGCTGATGAACCCGCACTATCAGGCAATGAAGGCGGTTGACGAGCTGATGCGTTGGAGCCTCCGCAGGGGTATCCTCAAAGGCGAGCTTACGCAACTGAAGAAAAAAATAAGGGCTTCGAAAGAAGTCGGAATTCATGGGGTTTTATTTTTTTCTTGACACTGCAGTTAATTTTTTGGTAAAAAGAAAAATTATTTTAAAAAGGTTTCAAGGTGAAAACAATGAAAAAATATACATACAGTGCGACCAAGAGTGACAACCCGGAAAAATGGTGGCTGGTGGATGCAGACAGTGAAATTCTTGGAAGATTGGCCAGCAGGATCGCTGTTCGTCTGCGGGGTAAGCATAATCCGTTATTTACACCCCATGCGGACACCGGAGATTCCGTGGTCGTCATTAACGCCGAAAAAATAACGGTCACAGGCAGAAAGTTGGATCAGAAATGTTACCATCGGCACAGCGGTTATATCGGCGGGCTGAAGACGATTACTGCCAGGAAACTTCTTGAAAAGCGACCGGAAGACCTGATTCGGTTTGCAGTCAAAGGGATGTTGCCCAAAAACAAACTGGGGCGCAAGCTTTTTAAAAAGCTTAAAGTTTATTCAGGTGACCAGCACCCCCATGAAGCGCAAAAGCCCGAGATTTTCAAGATCTGAACGTAATTAGCGTACGCTGCAGTCGTAACGGAATGCAGCGCAACACAGAAGTCGGACCTTTTACGAAACCGTCAACTTTAGGGAAATTTTATGGAGACCCAAAACACTTATTACGCTACCGGAAAACGGAAAAATGCGGCCGCCAAAACCTGGATGAAACCGGGAAATGGTGAAATTATCGTGAACAACCGGCCGATCGATGATTATTTTTCCGTGGAGTCTGCCAAGGCAACCTTGATGCAGCCGCTGATTCTTACAAACTTACTCGGAACTTTCGATATAACTGTTCGCGTGCTCGGCGGTGGCATCTCGGGCCAGGCCTCAGCCATACGGCACGGCATCACCAAGGCGCTTATCCAGTTTAATCCCGATTTGAGAAAGGAACTGAAAAAAGCAGGCTTTGTCCGTCGTGATCCCAGAGTCAAAGAAAGAAAGAAATACGGTCAAAAGGGAGCAAGGGCGCGCTATCAATTCTCAAAACGATAAAAAACATGTAAAACCATCCCATTGCTATAGACTTTCAGATAATGTTTTTGGCAAGGCTAGAAGGAGACCCCCTGAGTAAGGCGTACAGTTGGTACGTTGTCGAAGGGGGGCGACTGATAACGCAGCCCAAAAACTTTATCTGGAAGGATATATTTGGTTTCCCCCACGCAAAGGTCATCCATAAAGACCTTTGTCCCTGAAGACATATTGCCTTATGGCGAGATCCAAAGTACATCCTGTCCATCGATTCGAACCCTGGCAAGTGTGGCCGGGGTCTTATCACAATCCTCCGGCCAGCGGAATATATCCTTCCCGGGACCAATCGGGTTTAACTATCCTTCCTTCGACTCCCATTGCCTCCATGGGATCGTGTTTCGCGCGTGAAATCAGAAAAGTCCTCATGAACCGGGGATACGCTTACATCACCGAGGAATCCCATCACCCGGCCGCCATTCATGCCAGCGCAGCCTGGGAGAGGGTATACAACACTTTTTCCATGCGCCAGATATTTGAATATACATTCGGAGTTTGGGAACCGGACCTCAGGTGGTGGAAATCACCTGCCAGCGGCACGATACAGGATCCCTTTCGAAGGATCATTTTATATGAGACCATAGAAGCGGCGGAAGCTGATTTTGCCCGGCATCGCGTCCACTCCCGTCGGGCCCTGGAGAAGGCGCAAGTGCTGATTCTGACATTAGGCTTGACGGAGGTCTGGCAGGATCAGGTTGATGGTTCCGTGATATGTCTGCCTTCGGGGCCTTACGTGAACGAAGGCGGTGACATGCACCGCTATCATTTCAAGGTCAGCCGATATGAAGAAAACCTGAAAAACCTCCAGCGCGTGCACGAGCTGATGTCCGTATTCAATCCGGGGTGCAAAATCCTGATAACTGTTTCACCGGTCCACCTCTGGGCAACTTTTCGCATGGATGCCGATATCATCACTGCTAGCTGCAATTCAAAATCGACCCTGAGGGCTGTGGCAGACGAGTTTGCCGCCGGCCATGATAATGTTTATTATTTCCCGGCCTTTGAAATGGCAACCATTTATCGGCCTGTTATGGGTCTGCCGGTTTTTGCCGACGGGAAGGAAAACTTCCATGTGAACCCGGAGACCGTCGCGTTTATTATGTCTCAATTTTTCAGGTTTTACACGGCCTGACCTGGAAGAAAGGGCTCAAGGGATCAGGTTTGCGCCTGATCGGCTTAAAAAAAGGCAGGGATCAGGACAACCGAACGAATAAGGATAAAGCAGACAACCAGATGCGAGACCTTTGAAAAATGTCAAATTTTGTTCGAGTTCAAGGAAGGCGAAAATTTTAACCGGAAGAATACATTGAGTATTTTGAGGATTAAAATTTTAGCCTGACACAGAAATCGGGCAAAATAGGGGGTTTTGCAAGGTCTCGACGCATAAAGGAGAGATCAAATGGCACGCATCACTTTAAAAGGAAATCCTTTCGAAACCATCGGCCAGCTGCCGAGCCTGAAGGCACCGGCGCCGTCCTTCACACTGACAAAAAAGGACCTGTCCGACTGCAGCCTGGACTCCTTGTCAGGGAAAAAAGTCGTTCTGAATATCTTTCCGAGCATCGACACTCCTGTTTGTGCGGCATCGGTCAGACGATTCAACAAGGAGGCCGGGGAACTTGAAAATACCGTGGTCCTGTGTATTTCCGCCGACCTGCCGTTTGCCCATCAGCGGTTTTGTGAAACCGAAGGGTTGAAGAATGTGGTCTCCCTGTCGGTTTTTCGCAGCCCTGATTTCGGCAAGGATTATGGCGCAACCATAACCGACGGCCCGCTCCGGGGGCTCTTGTCCAGAGCGATCATCATCATCGATCCGGCAGGCAAGGTCGCCTACACGGAGCAGGTTCCTGAAATCGCTCAGGAACCAGATTACGGTGCGGCGCTGAGGGTTCTATCAAAATAAGTGTTTTGGGATACGGGAAATGGACATGAGAGTCAAACGGTCCTGGGTCTTGAGTCTCTTGTGGATTGCCGTCGCGGTTTTTTCACCTCTTTCAGCGCATGCCCGGAAGAATGCTCTGGTGTTTCAGACGGATTTTGGTGTTAAAGACGGCGCCGTATCCGCCATGAAAGGGGTGGCTTTCGGCGTGGACAGCAGTTTGGCGATCTTTGATCTGACCCATGAAATCCCGCCGTTCAATATCTGGGAAGCTGCGTACCGTTTGCGTCAAACCATCCCATACTGGCCGTCCGGAACGGTTTTTGTGAGTGTGGTGGACCCGGGTGTGGGCACCGAACGCCGGTCGGTGGTTCTGAAAACAAGGTCAGGCCATTTTATCGTCAGTCCGGATAACGGAACACTGACGTTGGTCGCCGAGCAGTTAATGATCGAAGAAATTCGAAAAATAGACGAAAAATTCAACCGGAGGAAAGGATCGGAGCTGTCCCACACTTTTCACGGCAGGGATGTATATGCCCTTACAGGGGCCCGTTTGGCGGCCGGCGTGATGGCTTTCCGCAAGGTGGGGCCCCGATTGCCCCCCGTGGTCCTATCGATTCCCTACGAAAAACCCAGAATAAGTTCAGACATTCTTTACGGCGCAATCCCGGTTCTGGACATCCGCTACGGAAACGTTTGGACAAATATCGGCATTGACCTGTTCGGAAAAACGGACAGTAAAACCGGAGATATTTTTTGTGTCAATATCCATCAGGGAGATGTGAAAAAATATTCCGGCAAAATGCCCTATGTGAAAAGTTTCGGTTATGTCCCTGAAGGCCGGCCTTTGATTTATCTTAATGATTTGTTGAACGTCGCCATTGCGGAAAACCAGGGCAATTTTGCCGGCAGACACCATATTAAAGCCGGCGCCGGATGGAAAATCGATCTGAAAAAATGTGATCCGTAACATGGAACGTTTACACTATTTTATCCGGCGTTTCCTGCTGGTAATCCCCACGTTTCTTGGGATTACGGTTTTATGTTTTACGCTGATCCAGTTTGTTCCGGGTGGGCCTGTCGAGCAGATTGTACTGGAAATGAAAGGCATTGGTACGGCTGAATCCGGAAAGGGGCCCGATCTCCAGGCTACGATTACACCCCAGCAGCGTAAAGCCCTGGAAGCCCATTTCGGCTGGGGCTTGAAAGGCCCGTGTCCGGACAGATACTTTTCCGGGGGAGAAATCTTCTGGCCCTCTCCAGGGGCGAATTCAGACAAATTAGAAGACAGTTGCAGATCATCTTTCAGGATCCCATAGGGTCCTTGAACCCGCGCATGAATATCATCGACATTGTGACCGAAGGGCTGGCCCAATATCGCCTGATCCGGGGAAACCGGGAGGATTACGCAAAAAGGCTGGTTGCGGAAGTGGGACTGGACGAAGATGCCGTTTACCGCTACCCGCACGAATTTTCAGGGGGACAGCGTCAAAGAATCAATATTGCCCGGGCGATTTCATTAAAACCGGCTCTGATCGTATGCGACGAACCGGTCAGCGCCTTGGACGTATCCGTGCAGGCGCAGGTGATCAACCTGCTCATGGAACTTAAGGATAAACATCGTCTGTCATATCTCTTTATTTCTCATGACCTTAGCGTAGTGCGGAATATTTCCGACCGGATTGCCGTCATGTACCTCGGAAAGATCGTTGAACAGGGCCCCGGTGACGACATTATGGAGCGGCCTTTGCATCCTTACACCAGGGCGCTGATTGCCGCTGTCCCGATACCCGGAATCAGCCGGAGGGAAAAAAATATTCTCGAAGGCGCAGTGCCGTCTCCCATGGATCCGCCTCCGGGTTGCAGGTTTCATACCCGGTGCCCGGAAGTAATGGGGATATGCCGGGAAACGGTCCCCCGGGAGACCGGTTCCGGGACACACCGGGTCTGGTGCCATTTATTCGCTTCTTGAAAACCTGTTCCTCAGGGCCAGGGCAGAGATAATAGATTCAACCGGAATCAATCCGAGAAAGAATCCAGGAGTCGGAATTCAGAATCCAGAATAAGGTAATCGCCTTCGGCTCAGCAAAAAAGACAAGAAATCCGGAGTGAAGCGACATCCGAATTCTTCTGTCTCCTGACTTCTGTCTTCTGAATTCTTTGGTCCGTATACTTGGTGATAAAGTCCCCTTCCAGGGGCAACACAAAACCGGGCCCTCTGGCCCCGGATCTTTACATCAGGGGCCAGAATATGGGAATCACTACAGACCCGAGGAGTATGATCATTAAATTTAGGGGAATGCCCAGTATTAAATAATCACTGAATTTATAACTGCCGGGCCCGTAAACCAGCAGATTGGTCTGGTAACCTATGGGGGAGGCAAAGCAGGCACTGGCGCCCAGGCAGACCCCTATGATAAAGGGTCTGGGATTTACACCCAGGGTCAATGCCGTGGAGATGGCAAACGGCAGCAGCAGCACCGCCGTGGAATTGTTGCTCAGGATCTGTGTGCTGATACTGGTCAACAATATGATGCCGGCCAGAACCAGTTGCGGGCTTGACCCGCGGAAAAACGTTAAAAATCCTTCCGCATATAATTTTGATGCACCGGTTTTTTCCATTGCCGCCCCGAGGGCGATCGTGCCGGCGATGAGTATGAGGATGTCCCACTGAATGGTCCGGTATGCATCCCTTAACTGAACGCACCGCGTCAGGATCATTAAAAACCCACCGGTAAGCGCGCTGGTCATAATGTCCGCGATCCCGCTGGCTGCGGATGCAACGACCCCCAAAAAGATGAGGGCCGCCCAGCGCGCCTTTTTTTTATGGACAATCTCGTGGTGAATATCTTCGATGATGACAAAATCAGATTCTTTGCGAATATCGTTCAGCTTGTTTTTACTGCATTTGGCCAGGATGATGTCCCCCACATGGAGTCTGACCGTCTGAATTTTTTGGGCGCTGTAGTGGAGTCTGCGCCTTTTAATGGCGATGATGTGTGAATCCGGATCCCCCTGAATATGGGTGTCCAGCAGCCTTTCCCCCAGCAGGGAAGACTGGGGTGGAATAATCAATTCCACGATGAGCGCATGATCGTCGTTAGTCGAAAAATTAATGCCGTCTTCTGAGTGGGCCAACTGAACGACCTTGTCGTTCAGCAGCGTAACCAGGTCGTTGGCCGATCCCTTGATAAACAGAAGGTCATCGGGGCGATAACCACTTCCTCCCGGTCCGGATAATAGATCCGTGCCCCCCGGATCACCTCAAAAAGTTCAAAAGAGGGGTATTTTTCAGCAAAAAAAGGGACCGGGTTCTGGCCGATGAGCTTGCTGTCCGGCGACACTTGAAATTCCGACAGATACCTCATGTCCGCACGGTCGTTCAGATCACAGGTGGGTGCCGCGTTTCCGGGCATGACATACGGCGCGGCAATGTAAATCAGGGTGATGCCCAGAACGGCGAGGGGAAGCCCGACGGCGGAAAGTTCAAACATGCCTAAGGCGCCATAGCCGTAAGTTAAGCTTAAAGTAGCCGTTCACGGGATCTACTGATCC
>JAUYIZ010000302.1 GCA_030688615.1 Desulfobacterales bacterium
ATTAAAAACAAAACGTCAATCGGCGGCGGCCGCGGTCCGATCGGAAAAAGCCGATTTTTTTTATTGCGAATCCGGTTGGTTTCGCAGATCAGGCAACTATGAAAAGGCCCTGGTCAATTTAAAAAAAGCCCTCAGGCTGGACCCCGACAATAAACCGTTTCTCGAAGAACTAGTCCATCTGGGCCATGATATGGTCAGCAGCGAAGTCCAACTGTCGGGACTTTCCCGGTTGTACGATAGCGGGCAGATGGAAGATGTGTACCTGCCTCTTTTTATCGACCTTCTGGCAAAAAAAGGGCAGTATCAGCAGGTCCTGGAGGTCGCTGAAATACTGCTTGCCCGCCTGGCGGAAATGAAGATTGCAAATAAGCGCAAAATCCGCACCAACACAATCCAGCTTCAGAAATACTGCCATTATCAACTGGAATTTGAACAAACTAAAAAAGATGCCCTCAAAAAGGCCGCGCTTCGCCCACCTCCTCCAGATAAAAAGACACCAGAGCATCCGCCAGTTGGACCTTCTCCTCAGAAACATAAAGAAAGTATAAAACCCGTTCCGAATATTCCGGTTGTCATTACCACGGATGACGCGTCCTTTCAAATTCCCCTGTCCGGTGGCCGATTCATGCGCCGCGAGCAATATGAACTTGCCCTGGAAGGACACAGAATCCGCTTCCGGGACTCCTTTGAGAACCTTATCTGTCTATCCGGACTGCAGGACGTCCGGTCTTTGTGGTACCAGGAAGAGACGGCGCGCAAAGTGCTGAAAAGCTTTCGGGGCCGGGCTCTATTGTCCGACGAGGTGGGCTTGGGGAAAACCATTGAAGCTTCCATAATCCTGAAAGAATATATCCAAAGAGGCATCGTCAAGAGCGCGCTGATTCTGACACCCTCAACGCTGGTCAGTCAGTGGCAGGATGAGCTGCAGGCCAAATTCGGGCTTGATTTTCCTTCCACCGATGATGCGGATTTTCATAAAAAGGGCATACAATTCTGGCAAGCCCCCTATATCCTGGCATCCATCAACCAGGCCAAGTCCAAGCGCAATATTGCTGCGGTCATAGAGCGCGAGTATGACCTGGTGATTGTTGATGAAGCCCACCATCTTAAAAACAGGAACACCTTGAACTGGAAGCTGGTAAATTCCCTGAAAAAACGCTTTCTGCTTCTGTTGACGGCCACACCGGTGGAAAACAACCTCATGGAGCTGTACAACCTGATCACCCTGTTAAAGCCCGGACAGTTAAAAACCGCCTCGGCCTTTCGCAATGAATTTATGACCCGAGGCGATCCCACAGGGCCGCAAAACCGCAGCCGCCTGAAAGAACTTCTGGGTCAGGTGATGATTCGAAATACCCGGGCGCTGGCAAAAGTCGGAATTCCGCCAAGATTTGCACAGACCATACGGGTAAAACCGGGCGCAAACGAAACGGCGCTTTACACCCGCATTACGGACCTGGTTCATCATATTAATGCAACCGACCGGAACGGCAACAAGCTATTGCTAAAAAATCTGCTGGCCGAAGCCGGATCATCCCCCCTGGCGGTAGAATTGACCTTGCAGCGTCTTCTGGCGGGAAGGGACTTTTTATGGGACCATGAAAAAGAAATACGGGCCATTCACAACCTGTGCCGCACCATGGGGGATACTGAAAAAAACAAAGTGCTGTTTAATCTGATCCGGTCAACCAATGGGAAAAAGTTGGTCTTTGTTAACTATCTCGGCACGCTGGATCATCTGTCAACGTTTTTATCCTGGAATGATATTGCCCATGCGGTTTTTCACGGGCGCTTGAATAACCAGCAAAAGGATGAGGCGATCAGAAGTTTTCGTGAAGAAAAGGATATTCTCGTTACAACAGAAATCGGCGGCGAGGGCCGGAACCTTCAATTCTGCCACCAGATGATAAATTATGACCTTCCCTGGAACCCTATGAAAATCGAACAGCGGATTGGCAGAATCCACCGCCTGGGGCAGCAAAGTGAGGTGATGATTTACAATTTGTGCGCTGCAGAGAGTATTGAGGAATACATCCTGGATATCCTGGACCGTAAAATTAATATGTTTGAAATGGTTATCGGCGAGATTGATATGATTTTGGGCCGTATCCGGGATGAAAATGATTTTTCCGATATGGTCTACGATATCTGGACAAATTCATTATCAAAAAAGGAACGTGAACACGGGTTTGACCAGCTTGCTGTCCGGCTTCAACGCTCCAAATCCCAATACGAGAAGACCAGGGAACTGGATGAGAAACTTTTTGGGGAAAATTATGAACTTTAATTCCGACCATGCCCTGGAACAGTTTGTCCGGCGTTTTTTTGAGTTTAACGGCGCGGTGATGGAAAAATGTTCCGACGGACTGGAAGCGCTCCTTCCGGAGCATCTGGCCGTGCGTCTGAATACCCCTGAATATTTACATATCGCAAAAGGAGAGAACGCCCAGGAAAAATTTGCCATCCATTATGGTTCCCCTCTCCTGGAAAAAATAGTGGCTGCGGCCTGCGATACGGCGCCCTTGATCGGTTGCCGTTTGGATTTTAATTATATTAAACGCCAGGGGTTTGACAGGTTGATCCAGGATCAGTTTGTTTTCTCCAACTGTGTGGGCCGGGTGCAAAGCGCTGCCGAGGTGCGAACCGTTTATCTGCTGCTCACCTGCCGGTATCTGGCCCAAAGCGACGAGCAAAAAGAAGGGCTCGTTGTCCTGGCATTTAATCTTGAAACCGGCGCAGCGGTTGCATCGATGGATAAAATGCTCTTCGCCGTTGAAAGAACATTTGAGACAGATTCCGCACAGACATTTTCCGGAGATGACAAAATCAA
>JAUYIZ010000324.1 GCA_030688615.1 Desulfobacterales bacterium
GAAATTGTTTGGATTTTAATAGTTTTCAATTAAAAAACCGTTGGGAAAAATTTTGGGACACTCAGTCGTTGCGCACCGGTTACCATCGCCGTTCGAAACGCTTTCTCAGAAAGATCGCGGCGGCATTCATGATGCTTAAAAATGCCAGCAGCACCATGATGGCGGCCGATGTACGTTCCACAAAAGCCCGTTCCGGGCTGTCGGCCCACAGATAAATCTGAACGGGCAACACCGTGGCCGGGTCGGTGAATCCGGCAGGGATATCCACGATAAACGCGACCATGCCGATCATCAACAGCGGCGCCGATTCCCCCAGAGCGCGCGCCATGCCGATTATCGCGCCGGTCAGCATCCCCGGCAATGCCAGCGGCAGGACATGGTGGGCGACCATCTGCATCTTGGATGCCCCCACGCCCAGAGCGGCCTCGCGAATCGATGGCGGAACCGCCTTCAGGGCTGAACTGCCGGCAATGATGATTGTGGGCAGGGTCATCAGCGCCAGCACCAGTCCGCCCACGAGGGGCGCGGACCGGGGAAGACCGAAAAAGTTTAGAAAAACAGCCAGCCCCAGAAGCCCGAAAACAATCGACGGCACCGCCGCCAGGTTGTTGATGTTGATTTCAATCAGGTCGGTCCAGCGGTTTCTGGGCGCAAATTCTTCCAGGTAGATGGCCGCGGCCACACCGATGGGAAAAGACAAAACCAGGGTAATAAGCAGGGAAAAAAATGACCCCATGACTGCGACCCGGATGCCGGCCTGTTCAGGTTCGCGGGAATCACCGGTCGTAAAAAAAGTTTGGTTGAATTCCTTCGAAACCTTGCCGGCAGCCGTCAACTGCTTGATCCAGGTTAACTGTTTTCGGCTGAGCCGGCTTTCGCTTTCCGGCGCATCCTGCCTGAAATGCCCCTTGACCAGCATGTCTACATCATCGTCCGCCAATACCCGGACAGACAGTTTTTGGCACACCAGATCCGTTTTTTTCAGCACCATGTCCCGCAGCTGGTAGGTTGCTCCGGAGCTGATCAGCCCGTAGAGCCTCCGTTTGTCCGAACGGCTGCGGGCATCCGGGAACATGGCCCGCAAAGCGCTTTTAACAATAGCGCTGTAGTCTGCTTTTACCAGCGCCTCCCGGCCGAGAATGTCCGGGTCGAAAAAAACGTCCAACTCGATAAACGTCTGCTGAAAGGCGGAATATCCTTTGGAGATGATATTGAAAAACAACAGCGCTAAAAACGCCAGGCTCAGGGCAATGGCGCCAATGCCGTAAAATTTGAAGCGGCGCTCGGCACGGTATCGTCTGGCAAGACTCCGAGCGACGATTTCCTGGGTTCGTTTCGGTTTTTTATCGGAGTCAGTGTTATTATTCATATTGCTCCCGATACCTGCGCACCACCTTGAGCGCAATGATGTTCAGCAGCAGCGTCACGACGAACAGCAAAAGACCCAGGGCAAAGGCCGCCAGGGTCTTGGGACTGTCAAACTCCTGGTCCCCCACCAGCAGCGTGACGATCTGAACGGTCACGGTGGTCACCGCTTCTAAGGGGTTAACGGTCAGTTTGGCCGAAAGGCCGGCTGCCATGACCACGATCATGGTCTCGCCGATCGCCCGGGACACGGCCAGAAGAATACCGCCGACAATGCCGGGCAGAGCGGCCGGAAAAATCACCTTTTTAATGGTCTCAGACCGGGTGGCGCCCAGGCTGTAGGAACCATCGCGCAAGGATTGCGGCACCGCGTTGATAAAATCGTCCGAAAGCGACGATACAAAGGGAATAATCATGATCCCCATGACCGTGCCGGCGGCAAGAGCGCTCTCGGAGGACACATCCAGACCGAGCTGAGTTCCGATACTGCGAATAAAAGGCGCCACGGTCAGCGCGGCAAAAAAACCGTACACCACCGTCGGAATTCCCGCCAGAATTTCTATCAGGGGTTTGGCTACCGCCCGGAATTTTTTATTGGCATACTCGGACAGATAGATCGCCGACATGAGCCCCAGGGGAACGGCCACCCCCATGGCGATGAGGGCTATTAGGACCGTGCCCATGAAAACCGGGACCGCGCCGAAAGCCCCGGAAGAGCCCACCTGGTCGGCCCGGATGGCCATCTGGGGGCTCCATTTGAGGCCGAACAGGAATTCATGCACCGGTATTATTTTGAAAAAGCGAACGGACTCAACCAGTACCGACAGAACAATGCCGACGGTCGTAAAAACGGCGATGGTGGAGCAGGCGATCAGCCCATACCTGATAATGGTTTCCACGTGGTTGCGGGCCCGCATGGACGGTTTGATTTTCGTCCGGATGAAAAGAATGCCGGCCATGGCCAGTGTCAGAACGATGACGGCCAGGGCGGCGTTGCCGGTGGTCTTCAGGTTTTGATAGTGATCGGCCGCCGCCTGGATCGCCGGGTTTATTTTTCCCGAAACGATGTTTCCTTCCACCATGTTTTTGATGTCGTTGAGTATCAGTCCCAGACGGTCCGGCGGCATCGCACGGATGGGCGCAGGCAGTTCGGATGACACCAGATGGGCAATCACCGCGTCTTCACAGGCCAGCCAGAACCCAAACACCAGCAGAGCGGGAATGCCGCACCAGAGGGCTGTCAGGGCGCCATAATAGGTCGGACGGGAGTGCAGCCGGCCTGGAGCAGCAGCAGCCCGCCGCCTTCCGATAATGTATCCGGCTGCCGATAATATCAACAATATAAACAATAAGGTCGTTGGCGACATCTATTAAAGGCGTCAATGTTTAATAGCATGGGCAAATCTTGTATTCGCCCTGTTGCGGTTCAACTATTTCCGGACTCCGGCCTTCGCCGGAGTGACGGGTGATCATGCCGGGATTATGGGGCCGAATTGTTAGGATTGTGTTAACTTCAGGTTAGATTCTGATGATGAGCGTCATTTTCTGGGTAGAAAAATGCTGAACATGCTGCCCGCACCCGGCCTGCTTTCCACCGTGATCCGGCCGCCGAGGGCCTGAACGATGTGTTTGACAATGGCAAGGCCCAGGCCGGTCCCGCCCATGCTGCGGCTGCGGGCCTGGTCAACCCGGTAAAAGCGTTCAAAAACCCGGTCCAGGTACTGTCGGGGAATGCCAATGCCGTGGTCCTTAAAGTGAATGGCAATTTCGAAATTTTCGGCCTCACTGCCCGATACCGTAACGGTGCTCCCTTCCGGGCTGTATTTGACGGCGTTGTCTATCAGATTGATGGCCGCCTGCTCAAAAAGGGCCGGGTCAATATGGACGGTCAGCGCGGTGTCACAGTTCAGCTCGACTGAAATATTTTTTTCCTCGGCTTTCTTCTGGCAGACCTGGATGGCATTGCGGATCACACGGCTCAACCCAACGGTTTCAAACCGGATTGCCTTTTCTTCGCCTTCCTGCTCGATGCGCGAAAGGCTGAGCAGATCGTCCACGATGGAATTGAGACGATCCACGTGTTTTGCAATGATGCCCAGGAACCGCTCGCTTTCCTCCGGGTTGTCCACGGCGCCGTGCATCAGGGTTTCCACAAAGCCCTTGATGGCGGTCAGCGGGGTCTTGATCTCATGGGATACATTGGCCACAAAATCCCGCCGCATGTCTTCAAGCTTTCTGAGACGGGTCACATCATGCAGCACCACCAGGATACCCCGCTGGGCCCCGGCAGCGTTCTGCAGCAAAGAACTGGAAGCGCTGATAATCCGCGGGTTATTTTTATGCAGGATGATATCGGCCTCCGTATGACTTGCACCGCTCAATGCTTTCCGGACAAACTGCTGCAGGTCTGCATTTCTGATAACCTCCTGGATCAGCCGTCCGTTAAAGTCGGCAACCGAGCCGTTGAACATACTGCCGGCAGCAGCATTTAAATTGATCACCCGCTCATCCGGGTCGATGGCAATCACGCCCTCGACCATGCTGGAAAGGACCGCTTCAAGCTCGCTGCGCTGATAGACGATGGTTTCAATTTTTTCCTCAAGCTGGCCGGCCATTTGGTTCAGCGATGTCGCCAGGCTGCTGAGTTCTTCGGTTTTAAAAAAGGGCAGCCGGTATTCCAGCTCGCCCCGGGCAAAATGCTCGGCGCCCTTTTTAATGGCTTCAATGGGCCGGCTGAGGTAACGGGAGGCAAACAGGCTGGCCACGGCGGTCAACAACGCACCCAGCAGCCCCCCCAGCGCAATTTTCATCCGGACACGCTTTAATGCCTCATCGATAAATGACACCGGAAGGGCCGTTCGAATGACGGCCAGAAGGTTACCGTCCCTTTTAAAGGGGATGGCCACGTACATCATATTCAGGCGTAACGTGCGGCTGAAACGGATCGAGCTTCCCAGCCCATTTTTGATGGCCTGGACGACTTCCGGGCGGCGCCCGTGGTTTTCCATGTTCCCGGGAGTCTCATCGGTATCCCCGGCCACCTGTCCTCCGGGAAGGATGATGGTAATCCGGGTGTCGGTCAGGCGCCCGACTTTCTTGCAGTTCGAATCGATCACTGCCCCTTTCAGAGGGGACAGATACGGTTCGATATACTTTTCAAATAAATGCGCCCGGGCCTTAAGGTCAATGATCGTCTGATCAAGATAGAACCGGCGCAACGCATCGGCGGCATACCAGCTTACACAAATGACGGAAACCACCGCAATCAAAAGGTAGGTGGGATAAAGCTGCCAGAAAAGTCGTCGGGTTCTTTTGGCGGTAATCACGGTTGCTCCTTGAACCGGTAGCCCACACCCCGGACGGTTTCAATATAATCTCCGCAGGCGCCCAGTTTTTTTCTGAGGCCCGCGATCTGGACGTCCACACTGCGGTCGGTTACCGGGTAATCACTGCCGTGAACCGCGTCCACAATTTGATAACGGGTAAAGACCCACCCTGCTCGTTTCGCCAGAAAATAAAGCAGCTGAAACTCGGTATAGGTCAATTCCACCGGGACGTTGTTTACCGTTACACTTCTTCTGCCCGGGTGGATGGAAATTTCGTGGATCTGAATGTTGCTGCCGTCATCGGCAATCTTTTTATCATGCCGGCGTATAACCGCCCGAACCCTGGCAATCAACACCCGGGGGCTGAAGGGCTTGGTCATATAGTCATCGGCCCCCAACTCCAGGCCGGTGACGATATCAGTTTCTTCCCCTTTGGCCGTCAGCATGATGATGGGGATATGCCGGGTTCTGTCGTCACCTTTGAGCGCCCGGGCGACCTGAAGGCCGTCGATACCCGGAAGCATCAGATCCAGCACAATCAGGTCCGGTTTCTCGTTACGGGCTTTTTCAACAGCCTTTTCGCCCGTATCAACACAAATGATCTGATATCCTTCTCTGGCAAGATTATATCTGACCAGCTCCAGTATATCTTCTTCATCATCCACCACCAGAATTTTTTCTTTGGGCATGCTTTCCTCGTAAATTCGGAGTCAATATATGTGATCTGCTTTGGGTATATTAGCACCATCGGGTTAAATAATACATTTAGAATCATATAATCTAATGTATTTATTAGGTTCCCGTTAGGGCCTTGTTAGTTTATTGTAAAGTAAAACCGCTGAGCGGAAAAAAACCGACCAATCTCAGATTTAAAAACAACAGGTTTCATCAATTTTTAACATTGTCCTAATAAAAACCTAAAGAGTCATTCATACAATTGTCCCGGTTCGGATACGTGAAATTACTTTTTACCCGCAGCATAACGGAAATGCTGCAAATAAATGAAATCTTAAATAGGAGTTAGAATTTGGCTGAATTATATTTTCAACATGAATCTGACGCATATATATTTGACACGAATATGCTTAAACTCTTCAGATGGGAAGCCGACAGATCGGTAGAAATAAATAACCTTGAAACCATACGTAATGTAAGGCTATATTCCGCTGAAATCAGTCGCGAACAGGCCTTCAAGTTAGCCCAGAAATGCCAGCAGCATCTATTATTTGTATAGGGATCTTGGTAATAAATTGATGCGGTGTGGATTACAGGCAATTGCCTGCAGATGTCCACCCAGGGGATTGTCGCCAAGATTGAAACATCTGAGGCAATCGAAGCTGTTGATGAAATCATTCAGACATCGGACGGTATCATGGTTGCTCGGGGTGACCTGGGGGTTGAAATCGGCAACGCCGAGGTGCCTGCAATTCAAAAAACTTATTGAAATAGCACGTTTTTTGGACAAACCGGTGATCACAGCTACCCAGATGAGGCAATCCATGATTCAAATCCCTGTTCCTACCCGGGCTGAGGTGTCGGGTGTGGCCAATGCCGTTCTTGATGGTACGGGATAGCCGCTGTGTAGCGAGTTGGTGACAGATCGGTAAAGTGAGACCTTTGCAAAACACCCCCTTTCGCCCAATTTCTGCGTCTGGCTCAAAATTCAATCCTCAAAATACTCAATGTATTCTTGTGGTTAAATTTTTCGCCATCCTTGAACTT
>JAUYIZ010000325.1 GCA_030688615.1 Desulfobacterales bacterium
ATATTGGAATTTGGTGCTTGGAATTTATAATTTTAGACATTAAACGCCAAGGCAGAGCCATCTATCTCTGACCTGGCCCTCGGGTATCACACCGGATCAAAAAGCTCCATGAAAAAGTGTAATATTCTGGCCGTCACCCCCCATATGACCCGGCCGCTCACGGGATAAATCAGGTCGCAGTCTTGCGGGTTTTCCCCGCGGAACCCGGAATCGGCGTGAAGCTGAAAAAGTTCCGGAAGCGGTATTTCAAGGACGCCGGCTATCTCCCCGGGATCAAAGCGGATGGGTTTTTCCCCGGCCCAGATACCGAGGAAAACTTCAATGTCGGTGTTTTTTTGGGTCTGGAAGTGTCCCATCGATCCGATAAAGTCCACCTGGCCCCTGTCAATCCCCAGTTCTTCTTCCAGTTCACGAAAAACCGTGTCCACCGGAGTTGCGTCTTCATCGCTGACATGGCCTCCCGGCAGGGCGATCTGGTTGCGCCACCGGTATCCCTGGGTGTCTGTTTTCTGGATGGCAAGAATACAGGGGGCCTCCCGGTTAAAGAGCAGCAGGAACACACAGGCGGGCGTATAGGGTTGGTCCGTTGGCGCCCCGGGAAGGGCGGCACGTTCAAGTTTGTGCTTCAGGACAGCCGGATCGGTGTAAGCGGCCGTATTTTGTTTGCCCGGGGGCGACAATGGTTGCTTGCCTCTTTATTTACTCAGCTCTTTGGAGCGCCGGGCCGCCGCGAGGATGGCTTCGACAATGATTTTTTTCACGCGGTTATTTTCCAGCACTTTGAATGCCGCCTCGGTCGTGCCCCCGGGGGATGTCACCTTGCGCCTTAATTGTTCCGGAGCCTCGCCGTATTGCTCCAGGAGCGCAAGGGCGCCTTTCACGGTGCCAAGGGTCAGGGCGGCGGCATCTTGCGCATCCAGGCCGGCAGCCCGGCCCCCTTCGATCATGGCTTCGGCAAGATAAAACACGTAGGCGGGCCCGGAGCCTGAAAGCGCGGTCACGGCATCGAGCCGATCTTCTTCAAAATCCATGACCTTTCCCATGGCTTCCAGAATCGCCCGGGCGGTCTTGAGATCTTCCCCGGTGGCGTGCGAATTCCAGCTCATGCCGGACATGCCGGACAGAACCAGCGCAGGTGTATTGGGCATGACCCGGATGATGGGCAGATTCCGCTGCATGACTGCATCCAGCGGGGCATACAGGGCTTGCTCGATTTTAAATATGGGGGTTCCGGCAGCAATGGATATGACGATTTTCCGCTCCGGTATGCTGTAGGCTGCCTGGGATGCGATTTGCACCAGCGCCTGGACGATTTGTTGTGGTTTGACCGCCAGAACGACGATGTCGGATGTGGTAAACAGGTCAAAGTTGTTATTTACAGCCCCTATCCCGTAGGTCTTTTTCAGAAAATCCAGACGGTCCCGGCTGATATCGCTGGCGCGGATTTGAGAAGGAGAAAATATGTTGGAACGGGTGAGGGCGCCCACGAAGGCTTCCGCCATGTTGCCGGCGCCGATAAAGCCGATGGTCTTGTCAGCAGGTGGCATGTCAACTCCTTAAGGTTTAAATTTGAACTCCAAATAGTTAGTTATCCGTTGTAAGCCTGGATTGTCAATGATTTTGCTTGAAAGGATATGAAAGGACTTGACTTATATGGAATAATATATTCTGATAGAAAAAATTTTTCGAACCCCGTGCCGTCATATTGGGAGTTTCTCCAAGGATGTATATTATTGGCTTCTTTTTAATGGCTGTCGCAAACGTCGCCGACTATGTTCTGCTTGTCTTAATGTGGGTCGTTATCGCCCGCGCCGTATTATCCTGGGTTAATCCGGATCCTTTTAATCCCATCGTTCGGTTTATACACAATGTCACGGAACCTTTGCTCTATTATATCCGGATCCGGATTCCCATTTCCCTGGGCGGCATGGATTTTTCCCCCATGGTCGTATTTCTGGCCATCGTGTTTTTGCGAACCTTTTTAGTGGGCAGTCTTTTAAGATTGTCCGGTTCTTTGCTGTAAACAACCATAAAGGATGATGAATGACATGAATCTAACCCCTTTGGATATCCAGCAGAAGCAATTCAATGTGAAATTCCGGGGCTTTGACATCCTGGAAGTTGACAATTACCTGGAGCAGATGGCCAGCGCATTTGAAGCCCTGCAGCGCGACAATAAAGGCCTGCATGAGGAAATACAGCGGCTGAAACAGGAAAATCGGGATTTTAAGGAACGCGAGGAAACATTTAAGCGGGCCCTGCAGAATTCCCAGAAGGTCCTGGAGCAAATGAAGGAAAATGCCCAGAACTCTGCCAAGCTGGTCATTGCCGACGCAGAAGTCAAGGCGGAAAAAATACTGAACCGCGCTTACAACCGCCTGGCGCAGCTGCATGAGGATATCGGGGAACTCAAGCGCCAGCGCGTTCAGATTCAGGTGCAGGTCCGCGCCATCATAGATGCCCACACCAAAATGCTTGAGCTTGGCAACGAGGAGATGAAAGCGATGGATGAGGAGGATTCCAAACTGACCGTATTAAAGCAGCCCAAATAGCCGGCAAGGAGTGATATATGGCCAAGATCGATGCGTTTTTCAAGCTGTTAAATGACCAGGGGGGTTCGGACCTTCATCTGACCTCCGGGCAACCACCGGCGCTGAGAATCCGGGGGGATATTGAGCGGGTCAAATACAAAGTCCTGGATAACGATGAATTGAAAAGTATGCTCTATGAGATTGCGCCGGAAGACAAGGTCAAGGTGTTTGAGGAAACCGGGGATGTCGATTTTGGATATGAGATACCCGGACTTGCCCGTTACCGGGCAAACTTTTTTAACCAGAAATACGGCGTGGGGGCGGTTTTCCGGGAAATTCCGAGCAATGTCTTAACGGCCGAACAACTCGGGCTTCCTTCGGTGGTTTCCAAACTTGCATCCCTCCCGAGGGGGTTGATCGTGGTGACAGGCCCCACGGGAAGCGGCAAGTCAACGACCCTGGCCGCAATCATCGACGAGGCCAATCGCACCCGCAAGGATCACATTATCACCATTGAAGATCCCATTGAGTTTGTTCATAAAAGTCATGGGTGCATCATAAACCACCGCGAAGTCGGGGCCCATACCAAATCCTTTACCGCAGCCCTCCGGGGGGCGCTGCGGGAAGATCCGGACATCATCCTGGTGGGAGAAATGAGAGACCTGGAGACCATATCTCTGGCCATTGAAGCGGCATCCACCGGGCACCTTGTATTTGGCACGCTGCATACCACCAGCGCGCCCAAAACCGTCGATCGCATCGTGGAGGTTTTCCCGGCCAGTGAACAGGCCCAGATCCGTTCCACCCTGGCCGACGGGCTTCGCGCGGTTATCGCCCAGGTGCTGTTTAAAAGAGTGGATACGAAAGGCCGCTGCGCTGCCATGGAGATACTCATCGCCACCCCGGCGGTCCGGAATTTGATCCGTGAATCCAAAACGCACCAGATCCCGTCGATGATCCAGACGGGTAAAAAATACGGCATGCAGCTGCTGGACGACGCGATCATGGACTTGTACAACAAGGGCTGGATCAGCCCGGATGAGGCCTATGCCAAGGCCAACGACAAGTCCAGATTCAGACCCTTCCTGAAGACTCCGCCCGCGGATTTTACCGAAGCATAGGATCTTTTCGAGGAATTATTATGAGAAAGCAAGAAATTGACCACATATTAGAACGGATGCTCGATTCCCCTGACAACGTCTCAGATCTTAATGTCACAGCGGGGAAACCGCTTCAGGTTGAAAGTTCCGGTGAACTGGTGAGTGTGGATATTGACCCGCCATTGAAGAAACTGACGCCTTTTCAAACCGAAATCTTTGCCTTGAACCTGATCAACCAGGACCGCCGGTTGACCCAGATACTGCTCAAAGAAGGCTCCTGCGACGCGTCGTATGCCCTGGGCCAGAAGGCAAGGTTCCGGGTAAACATCTTTTCCCGGTCCGGCAATTATTCCATCGTACTCCGGAAACTGGAAACCCGTATCCCCACGTTGAAAGACTTGAATCTGCCGGCAGCGTTCGCCAAAATGGTGGAGGAAAAAAACGGGATTATCCTGGTTACGGGGGCCACGGGTTCCGGAAAATCCACTTCTCTGGCTGCGGTGCTCAATGAGATCAATGAGAAAAAATCAGTTCATATCATCACACTGGAGGATCCGATTGAATATCAGCACCCCCATAAAAAGGGCACGTTTAACCAAAGGGAGCTGGGCACGGATTATGACGCTTTTGCCAGCGGATTGCGGGCAGCCCTGAGACAGGCGCCCAAGGTGATCCTGGTGGGTGAAATGCGTGACCGGGAGACCGTGGAGATCGGGCTGAGCGCTGCGGAAACAGGACACCTGGTAATGTCCACCCTGCACACGGTGGATGCGGGGCAGACCATTAATCGAATCCTCGGGATGTTCAATACGGAAGAGGAACAGCAGATCCGGATGCGGCTGGCCGATACGGTGCGCTGGATTGTTTGCCAGAGGCTTTTGCCCAAGGCAGGGGGGGGGCGTGTCGCGGCTTTCGAAATTCTCGGCACTAATCTGCGGATCAAGGACACCATCCTCCACGGCGAATCGGAAGGCAAGACGTACTATGAGATTATCCAGGCCGGCAAGGTCTTCGGCATGACGACCTTCGATGATTATATCATCGGCCTGTACAGCAAGGGGCTGATCACTGAAGAAACGGCCACGGCCTACGCGTCCCGCAAAGGGGTTGTGGGCCGGGGGATTGACGCGGTCAAGAGCGCCCGGGGGCAGGCGACCACGGATATCACCGAATTGGAAATTGATGAGGAATATGATCACAACACCAAATAACGTGAGGATTTTTATTCACCATGGAAATTGTCTGCAACAGTTGCCAAAGTAAATTCAGGATACCCGATGAAAAAATACCTGCGGGTAGATCGGCATCCTTTTTGTGCCCCAAATGTAAGAACAAGATAACCGTGGGCCCGGCCCCCGACGCCGACCCGGGACCGGCGCCGCAGCCCCAAAGGCAGGTTCCCTCGGCGGATGCGGCCGCCGGAAAATATGACGCAGCTGAAAAGCCCTTTGATTTTGTGGAAACCGAGGGCAGGACAGCCCTGCTCTGTGAAACCGATGCCGGTCTCCGGCAGGCCGTCCTGGCCGCGCTCAATGCCATGGATTACCGCACCACCGAGGCCGGGGACACCCAGGACGCCTTAAAGAAGATGAGATATCATGTTTACGATCTGGTGATTGCCAATGAGGCTTTTGACGGCCAGGCGCCGGACACAAACGCCGTCCTGGAATATCTGGAAAATCTCAACATGGTGATCCGTCGCAATATTTTTGTGGTGATGGTCAGCGACAGGTTTCGCACCATGGACAATATGGCGGCCTTTAATCACAGCGTCAACATGATCATAAACAGTAAGAATATGGACAGTTTTGATAAGATTTTACGCCGTGGAATCGCCGACAACGAACTTTTCTACGGCGTGTTTAAGGACTCCCTCAAGAAAGCGGGGCGAGCCTAGTATAACGGCGCGCAGCGCCGCCTGTGTTTGGAAATTTCACGTGATCTGCCTTGACGGAAAACAAGCAACCTTTTACCCGGGAATTCTGCAAAACCCCCTTTCCCGCCGGGTATCTTCGCAGGCCTCCCCCTTCAGACCCCTCCGCCCGGGCCGACCCATCAAATGCGTCCGTACCCTTAACCCTTATATAAGGGCTCACGCAAAAATAACTTCACCTTTTATACGCCGATGCATCCCGTATGGCTGCGTTGCGGAAACTCGGAATATCTCGATATGCCTGCGTTTTCGCGCCCGGCCATCCGGGCGCGAAAACGCCCAAAATTGTGGATTAATTTTTGCGTGAACCCCAAGGAGACCATATGTTCCAAAAGCACCGACACCCAATGGAAAACCCCATGAACCCATCCTGCCGTTTTTTTCCTCCCGGGAAAATCACAT
>JAUYIZ010000327.1 GCA_030688615.1 Desulfobacterales bacterium
ATATTGGAATTTGAGATTTATTTGTAATTTGGTGCTTGGAATTTGTAATTTTAGACCCAACACGCCATGGCAGAGCCATCTATCCCTGACCTGGCCCAAAGGACCAGGTATTCTATGTTTGAATAAAATATTGACATGAGAAATGCCGAGGTGCTATTAAAATACAAACTCAGACAAAAATACAGGTTAAAGGTCACCTCATGAAACATAATAACAACATGTCCGCTTATTTGATTGTATTCATCTTGGTTCTCATCGTGTTTTCACAAACCGCTCTCGCATATACCCTGCTGCTTGAAACTACAAGCAACGGAGCAACGGTCAAAACGAAATTTATAAAAGGAGACGACCTGTACCTGAATATCCTTGTTGATAATCCAAAGAACATTGCAGCCGCTGCGTTCAGTCTGAATTATTCGACCGGAATCCTTACTCCTCCGGCCACCAGCAGTGATGGCACGCCGGCCACTGCCGGTGAAATTACATCAATCTTTCCATTTTCCTTTGTAAAAGACAGCACCGAAACCCAAACCCACCGGGCCAATTCATCTGTTCCGGGCAAGATTTATTTTTCCGGCGCCGCCATTAATACCACCGAGGGGGGGGCGAAATATACCAGTGATGGAAATGCAGCGGTTATGCTTACCGTTAAATTCAAAGTCAAAACGGATGCCATCCCCGGCACCTTTCAATTATCCCTCACCCAGACAGAATTGTTCAACCCTGCCGCCGGGTACGGCACGGACTCAGACAACGATAAAGAGTTTGATGAAGGCGTGGACACAACAGATAAGGTTCCCATCCTCGTAGGCGCAGTAGCCAAGGGCCAGCCGGGTTTTGACAATTTTGACTGTGCCAAGCCCCCATGTGCTTTTCCGGTACTTCTGGGGGATTCTGCGAATCCGCTTGGAACAACAAAAACTTCATTTTCCGTTGTCGAACAGGATAGCGATTTAGCGCTCACATCCGGCTGGAACCTTGTCAGTTCCAAAATTGGTATCATTGCCGGCCAGGTCTTTTCGGATAGCACCAAATTCGCCAGCGTGTGGATTTGGCAAAACACCAAGTGGGCGGTATATCTGCCGGACGAAGATCCGCAAGGGGCCTATGCGGGTGCCAAGGGTTTCGGGATCCTTTCGAATATAAGCCCTGGAGAAGGATTCTGGATAAATAGCACTGCTTCTCGGAATGTAACTATTGCCGGCAGCGAGGAACCCAGCAGCTCCATATCTTTGACGACAGGATGGAACCTGAAAGGCATCAGGCAAAGCGCCCCCATCGCCGCTGGCTCCGTCTTTGCAGATTCCCAGAAATATTCAAGCATATGGGTATGGAAGAATAACAATTGGACGGTTTATCTTCCGGGCGAAGATCCGCAAGGGGCCTACGCCAAGAACAAAGGTTTCGGGGCGCTGTCATTCATTGAGGCCGGTTACGGGTTTTGGGTCAACGTAACGGGCACCGGGGCCGGGGAACTTGTTATATCCCCATAGGCCTGGTGAACTCCGGTTTGCCGGGATTTGCAGTTCGGCTCTTTTTCCCGGATTTGATAAAGAGCCTATTGAACTTATCTGGTCGATGATTTCATACTTCACTCTATGGAACGGAAAGGTTAAAATGGAAAACAGCCCCGGGGAAAAAATTGGCGCCATGGATTGGGAAAATCGCACCCTCTGCAGCGATGAAAGCTGTATCGGCATTATCGGCCCCGACGGACCCTGCCAAGAGTGCGGCCAACCTTCCGCAGATAAAGCATCCGGAAATGATGTGCAAGCCGAGGCCGTATCGGTTCCCTCAGAAGATCAAGTCCAGCTCCAAGAGAAACCTGTCGAAGAGGAAGCTGCCGATGATCCTGCAGAAGACATCAACTGGGAAAATCGCACCCTCTGCAGCGATGAAAGCTGCATCGGCGTTATCGGCCCCGACGGACGCTGCCAAGAATGCGGCAAGCCTGCTGATTGAAGACCCTGCAGGGACCTTGACACGTTTCCCGTGATGCGCGCTTACAAATGCTCCGCCACTGAAACGATCCGGTCTCCAAGCATGTTCACGTAACTGCCCATTTCATTATCATACCAGCCGAATATCACCGCCTGGGTCACCGGGGTCCGGACCACCTTATCTTTTAATGCCAAAATGATGTCTTTTCCCAGTCCCGGAACCTGCCCTAAATCGATGCAGACCTGTGCGGTTCGGGTGTGCGTTTCATAACCTTCGATGATGGCGGCAGCCCGGGGCAACCCGATAATATCCACCGAAACATTCTGCGTGTCGGTATAATGCAGGTACCCGTTCGGGTCATTTTCTGCGGTTTCCCGGTAAATATCGTTCAGCAATTCCTTGCGGATCTTTTCCTTGGACAAATCCTCCTGGATATTCAAAATCAATATAATCAGGGATCCTGTGGTGGTGGGGATTCTTACCGATTCGGCGATGAAGCCGATTTCCTCCATTTCATGAATCACCAGTTTGAGGGCATTGGCCGCCCCCGTGGTGGTGAGGATGATGTTGTTCAGGATGCTCCTGCTTTTCCTGAGATCCTTGGCTCCCGACTTGGGCAGCCGGTCCAGGACTTCCTGCGACCCGGTGGCCGCGTGAACCGTTACCATGGATGCCGAAAGTATCTTCTTTGCGCCGAAGTAGTTCAGGAGCGGTTTGATCATGTGGGCCAGACATGTGGTAGTACAGGATGCGTTGGAAATGAGCTTATGGCGTCTGGGGTCGTACTCGCTGGCATTGATCCCCATGACCGTGGTGACGACATCCTCCGGGAAAGACATTTCTTTGTCCGGGAGCTTGAAGGGTGCGGAGACAATGACCTTTTCCGCCCCGGCGGCCAGATGCCCCCGCAGGCTTCCGCCGGATTGATCCGGGGCATGGGTCGGGTCTAAAAAGATTCCGGTCGTATCAACAACCAACTTCACGCCCTGATTCGCCCACCCGATATCCCGCGGGTTTCGAGAGGATCTGAGAAACTTCACCTTAACCCCGTCAATGATCATCGTGCCGTTTTTTTCATCAAGGTCGCCAATCACCGGTTTTGAATTATGCCCGTAAAGATAGCCCTGGAGCGATCCGTAGGTTGAGTCCCTGCAGGCATAATGGGCGATATCCGCAATGGAATTGCCCGCCTTGCGGCCGATGTTTACCACCAGTTCATCAAAATACTTTCGGGCGACATGGTGCCATACGGCAAGCTTGCCGATTCTCCCGAAACCGTTTACGCCCAACTTGAGCCCTTTTCCTTTTGAGGTATTAAGTTCCATTATTTTCCCTCCCGCTGTGACGGTTTTGAAAAAAATCCCTAAACCCGTCAGGCTTCTTTGGTCTTTATCAATCCTTGATAAACATTTCCGCTGTGGCCGTCAATACTTATGTAGTCTCCCGGCATTAAAATCACCTGTTTAAAACCGCAGATCTTTTTCTTTTCATCGACATTCAGATTTCCGCAGCCGACGACGCAGGTTTTTCCCAACCTGTGGGCGACAACGGCGGCATGGGAAGTCACCCCGCCCTTTGCGGTCAGGAGACCGTCGGCGGAATAGATCTCTTTGATGTCGTCAGGGACCGTGTCTCCTCTGACAAGAATTAAATCCGTATCCGGTTCGCGCTCTCTCCACTGGTCGATTTCGGGCAGGCTGAAAACCACCCGCCCGCTCATGGCCCCGCCGCTGACCCCGATACCGTATGCTAAAAAGCGGTCCGGCTCATTTCCCTGGATGTCAAAGGTTAAAAATTTCTTCCGCTCCCGTATGGCCATGTCCCTGGTCTGGAGCAGAAAAAGGTTGGCGACGGACGGGCCTTCAAAGGTAAATTCCATTTCCTGCGGACTCCAGCCCCTGTTATAAATCAGATCGTTGGCCCACCCCTTGAGCGCCAGGTAAATCTCCGGATAATAGGTCTCCAGCGTGGTTTCGGTCTGCCGCTTTTCCGTTTCCTGCTGGATTTGTGAAATGGGCATGGTTGTGACCAGGCCCGAGACCACGTCTTCTCCCTGATTGCCGAGCGTAAAGTCCCCCCACAGTCTCAAGGTGTCTTCGGACCATCTCGGGTTGTGGGTAAAAATGACCCCGGAGCCTGAATGCTGGGAGATGTTCCCGTAAACCATCGACTGAACGGTCACCGCCGTACCCCAGTCATCGGATATGCCCATAATCTGCCGGTATGTTCGTGCTTTTTCAGACCACCACGAGGAAAATACGTTTTTCACGGTCATGTAAAGTTGCGTGAAAGGATCCTCGATGATTTGGATTCCGGAATCAAGTATCAACTGTCTGTAGCTCAGGGCGACCTTTCTCATCTGTTCTCCGCTGAATCCGCTTTTAAAAGGAATACCCGATCTTAACTTGAAGTCATTGATAACTGCGTCGAACTCGTCCCGGGCAAGGTTCAAAGACATCCCGTAACACTGTAAAAACCGGCGATAGTTATCCCAGGCGAACCAGGGATTTTTGGTCTGGTGGGCCATGCCTGCCGCAATTTGTTCATTGATGCCCACATCCAGAAAGGTGTCCAGCATTCCCGGTTGCGAAATGGATGATCCACTTCTAACCGAAAATAACAGGGGGTTTTTCGGGTTGCCGAATGTTTTGCCGGTATCCCGCTCCAGCGTGCCGATATGCCGGGCGACCTGCTCCTTTAAATTCTGTTCCGCCGGCGGGTAATCCTCGATGATCTCCCGGCAGCGAAAAACTTCCGTGGTGACAATGAAACCGGGCGGAACAGGCAGGCCTAAATTTTTCAGCCGGACCAGGTTAAGCCCTTTATTGCCCAGATAAATAATCCCCCTGACGTTTTCATTTCCCTCGTCAAGAGATACGATCGCTCTTTTAGGATCGTAATTGAGCAGCTGACTGAGCTTGTCCTTGGGCAGTTTCTCGGACTGGCGAAAGAGCGTGCTGAGTATTTTGCCTAAAAACCGGTCGAGCTGCTGGAGCCCCAGTGAAATAGTGATCCGGTCCCGGATAAAAACCTCCGAAACCATATGGTTCAATTTAACCGGGTCCTGCATATCTTTCTGGGGAAGAAACTTGGAAAGGATCTGTTCCACAGGCAGACGGCTCAGGATTTTAGACAGGTTCTCCTCATGGATGTTCACAAAATAGTCATTATTGATATTTTTTACCGCATTGACAAAACCTTTAAAAATATCAAGATACTGGGTCAGAGAAAAACCTTTAACTTCCAGAGAGTGGGACAAAAGATCCATCTGGCGTTTAAACTCGACAGACGATATGCCATCCAGACTCAACGCGCTCTCGAATAAAACCAGCCAGCTGTATATCTGGAAAAAAGTCGCTTTGGTAATCAGGTTGAGATCTATTTTAGCGATCAGGTCTTCAAACAAAACGTTAACCAGGGACTCCAGCCGCAGGGTAAGGCCCAATACGTCGAATTTCATTTCATGATAACATCCGTACATGGAAGGGATATCCACCGCAAAGTGCCTTTTTTTATAAATATCTTCTCTAATCTCAAAAGTGCGGGAGGAAAGGATCAACTTTTTCAGTTCTTCAAGATACGCAAGCAGGCCAAAAAGCTTTTTTCTTAACATAGGTTCTGAAATGGCTTTTTTAAGGTTTTCCAGATCCGGAAAGGCTTCGGGCTTGAGCTGGCCGAGGAGATTTTCCATTTCTGTAAAGCCCAGCGTATATTTCTGGTGTAACAGTTGATACAGCTTCACGGCATGCCCGAAGCGCTCCAGGCCTTCCCCGGGGATGTCTTTTATTTTTTTAAAAAGCTTCCTGAGTTTTTCACTTTCCAGATCGATCAATGCTTCAGGAACAGAAACCCCCATCCGGGACAGGCGGGATATGGTGTGGTGCATGTCCTCGACAAACGGCCCGTCGGTTTCAATCTGATCGTAAATCGTCGGCGGGACGAACGCCTGAACATGCTTTTTTTGTTTGGTCTGCCAGAATTTAAAGATCGCTTCCATAAAACCGATGATCCGATTACTGCTCTCCACGTGGGTTTGTTTTCGTAAAAAATGGACCAGGACATCTCTGCGGTGGGACATCTCATCGAGCCGGGTGGATATGTCTCTTAATTGCCCCTCGGCGCCGATATCGTTAAAATATACCGGGAACAGCCTGGCAAGCTGTTTGATCAGATTGTATGCCGGCTCGATGGCGCTGTTCAAAAGCCGGGTAATCTCTCTTGGGAACAGATCCGTGTCTTTAATAAAAATACCGCAGAGGGAAAGATGAATAATCAGGCCGGATATCAACCGGGTCGATCTTTTGGGGTTGATTTCAATCAGCTCCAGCCAGGTCCGGATATTCTGGACATGGGCGCTGTTGACTTTGACCTGCCAGTCGTTTCCGACGCCTCCGATCATGGGCGTCTGAAAACCGATCCGTATGACCGAATCAATGAAAAAATTAATCAGATCGACATCTTCGGTTTTGTAGACCCCTTTTCCCATGTTCAATATGGAGGTTAAAGCGGTGGCGGGGAATTTAGCGGCCTGCAGGCTCAAAACGGAGAAGGTCGTTTCAATCAGGTTCTGCACTTCACGATAATGCACGTGGCTGATGAGCCAGCTCACGGTTCTGTTGATCTCCCTTAAACTTTCCTCGTGAATTACGGCCAGGCCTGAAGTGTTCATGATATGCAATAAAAAAAGCGTCTTCCATTGGTTGCCCGTATTGCTTTTCCTGCCGGCTGTATAGATTTTCTGGGGGATTTGCCGGTAGGTCTCCACCAGATCTTTGTACCCGGGCAGTTCGACCAGTTTTCGGGTAATCTCCCCGGCATCGGTCCGGTCCTGTTTTTGGATCCCGGCCAGATGCCTGTCCCATTTTTTGAGCTGCTCGTGGGAAACCGCCCTGAAAATGCCGGCCACCTTATCCCGGTCATGGATTTGCCCCGCCTTTTTTTCAAACCAGGCCCAGGGGTCTTCCTGTGCCAGCCAGTAAGAATATATGTGATGAAAAGACTTGAACAGCAGCTGATTTAAGGCTTCAAAACCAAAATCTGCTCCGGAGGTGCGGTTTAAAAGCGTTTCGGCCAGCATTTCAACGGGGTAAAAACTTTTTAAAAACAGGAAAAAGTCCGCATCGGGGTAACCTTGGATATGGCGTAGGGCTTTATCGATTACCGGCATGAATTTTTCAATATGGGAGTCTGAATCCTTTATGATTTTAAGCAGGTAGAGGATCAAATTGTCCACGGCATCCACCCGGGTATCCTCCTGGTTCTCTGATTCGACGGCGCTGAAAAAGATTTGGATAAAAATATCAGCGGCCTCGGATCCCTTGGGGTGCTTTACGAGCAGATGGAAATAATCCAGGGAGTACCCCCTGGCTTCCTGCACAATGAATTCCCAGTTTTTATAAGGATGGGACAGTTCCCGCAGAAAATTATTCAATCCCTCCATCAGGCCGAAATAATTTGACATCACTTCCTGGAGGACTGAATATTTCGGGTCGATCTCCACGTCCACGTGATAGTTGGCCAGGTTGATTTCAAGGGCTTTGGACCCTATCATGGATTCTGCCATAATTGTCTCCGTTGTGCATGTCACGGCTTAGATCAGGATCCGGCGGCCTCCAGGCCGGCATAAAGCATGTGATGCGCATTGCCCTTACGGCAAACCCTGCCTTCTTCCTCCATGAATCGCAGGTGCGCGATGGTCTCACCGGTGCCGAACCACTTTTGCATCAAGGGGAACCCGTCCCAGGTCGCGCTCTTAATGTCCCAGGTCATGCGGGATGCAATCTGATAGGCGTTCAGAGGTTCTCGATTCAGATGGGTCAAGATTTCACCGGATCGGTCCCGGTGATGTGCTTTCAATTCGTCAATTCTTTCCAAAAAATTCCTAAACGTGCCCCGGTGCCCGGGCAGAACCAGATCGACTGTAAGACCCGCAATCTTGTCAAGGCTTTGCAAATACTTTTCCAGAGGATTTTTCTCATCGGACCAGCATTGAATATTCGGGCTGATGTCCGGCAGCAAATGATCGCCGGACACTAAAATCCTTTTATCCGGGTCATAGAGGCAGTTGTGCCCCTCGGTGTGTCCGGGTGTTGTAATACACCGGAATCGATAGTCTCCGATAATCAGGTGGTCCCCGTGGTTAAAGGCGTCCATTTCAGGCGGATCTTCATAACCGCCGTTACGCCCGGGATGCAGCGCAATCAGCGCCTTGATTTCATTTTCAGGAAAACCGCTCCCGATGGCGTACTGGATTGCGGTCTGCCAGGTCCCGCTCCGGTTGATCATATCGCGTTCCAGGGCGTTAATGTAAACCTTGCGGTTTTTAGCCACCAGTCTGGACACCAGCCCGAAGTGATCCGAATGGGCATGGGTAATCAGAAAATCGGTGCGGTCCAAATCCACCTGAAGTTCCTGCAATCCGGCCCTCATGGCCCGAAGGCACTCCGGAAAATTAAACCCCGTGTCGATGATCAAATTTCGCTCGGCTGATTTTATGACATAAGCATTTATAAATTTAAGCGGACTTTCCGGCAAAGGTATTTCCAGCCGGAAAAAGCCGGGCAGTACATTTTCAATCATTTACTTAATCCTTTTCTAGTCTTCGAATAGCTGTCTTCCAGCGCTTTGACCAGGTTGGTCATGGTTGCGAAAAAGGGCGTCGGTATCCCCTTCATCCGGCCGTATTCAACAATTTTCCCGCCCAGAAAATCAATCTCCGTGGGTGTCCGGTTGGCGATATCCCGGCACATGGAATCTTTGTGTTCACCGACTTTTTCCAGGTAACCCAGCGCCTGTTCCCGATACCCCTGCCCCAGGTCGTACCCCATGGCCTTTGCCACGGCCATGGCTTCCTTGAAACAGCTTTCGGCAATCATTCTTGTGGGCAAAAAACCCAGGGCGCCTTTGATGGTCCGATCCGTAACGGCGCATATGGATGCCATTGTACATTTCATAATCATTTTTTGCCACACATATAATTTGATGTCCTCAACCGCCAGGGTGTCCAAACCGCATGCGGTTAAAAACCCGGCAATTTCCAATCCCGGTTTATGACTCGCCGGGAGCAAACCGCCGATATGGTTGGGCCGGTTAAAAAAAGTGACCTCCGCTTGGCCGGGACTTATGAATCTGGCGCCAAAATTCA
This sequence comes from Desulfobacterales bacterium, assembly GCA_030688615.1. GTDB lineage: Bacteria > Desulfobacterota > Desulfobacteria > Desulfobacterales > JAUYIZ01 > JAUYIZ01. The sequence goes on from JAUYIZ010000327.1 coordinate 9,086, forward strand.
GCGACATCCTAAACGTACGTGCCGCACCGAAATTTTCCGCGACCATATCCTCGGGCCCTAAACCATTTTGTGTCGCTATGATGGCTGTGCCAGGGCTGACCACGGCTTTCAATTCACGGATGACTTGCGGCAGATGAAAGGTTTTGGTTGCAAGGAAAACCATGTCCGGCTCGAAATCTTTGAGAAAACCCATGCGGGAGGAATAACAGGCCACCGGGGCCCGAAAGGAAACTGCCCCGGCAACATGAAGCCCCTCCTGTTTCAGGACTTTTTCCCAGCCGTCCCTGGTCCCCACAAGAACAATATGGCAATTGCCGGAAAGGAGGGCGGCGGCCAGAACAGTCCCCGTGGCCCCGGCGCCGACAACAGCGATTTTTTTGTTGTTCATCCGTCATTTCCCATTAAAAAAAATATAGCCGCTTGCCAGCAAGGCAGCAGAAACACTAAGGTCCAGTACGGCCACACCGACCAACCAAGGATAGTTCCCATGGGCCATAGCAGACAATGCCGCCCCAACGCAGATCATCAATGCCAGCAGCAGAAAGAATTTCGGTCGATAGAATTGCCACAGTTTCGGCGGGTTCAACCGGTCTATCCTGTCAAGATTGCGTCTGCAAACCTTCGAAAAAACGAGTTTCCCCTTCAACCCGCCGATAAGAAGCCCCGGGATAACAGCAAGCCATGTCCAGCCGTGTGCGGGCCGCAACGCACTGGCTTCCCTCAAAAGGCTGATGGCCTTGAAAGCCAAAATGACCCCGCCGATAAACCAGAGGATCGCCGCAAAGACTTTAAGCGTCCGGAAAGAAGCATTTTTCATTATACCTACAAAACAAATTATTCATAAAAGATCAAAATATTTTTTATTGATTCAAACTATAATCTGTGTGAGAATGCGCTCGCTGTTGCAGTTCACCCATAAGGAGGAAAAAATGAAACAGCTCAATCTTTCCCGCCTTGCGTTTATGCTCGTCCTGTCGTTTATTTTGGTGCCGTCCATGGCATTGGCCGCTGACAAGAGTTCCCCGCAGCACCCGGTTACCGAGATTAAGATCTATTCCTTTATCAAGGGGACATCCGTTTACGCCTTGAGCTTCGCACTGACGGACCTGCTGAGTAAACACAGCACCTGGCTTCGGGCAACGGCCATATCCACCCATGGCTCCGGGCAGAACATCAAGACGCTGGCCATGAAGCCGGAGCTGAGAAACCACTCCATCGCCTTTTCCCCGGCCGTTATTCCCTACCGGGTCATGAAAGGAAAGGAACCCTTTGACAAACCATGGACGACCATACGGGCGCTGCTAAAACTGTCCGGGGCCTCCAATGCCTTTATTACCCTGGACCCGAACATCAAAAAACCTGAAGACCTGCGGGGAAAAAAGATCGGGCTGCCCCGAAAAGGAACGGACGGCGAATACTACGCGGTGAACATATTGAAATACGGCTGGGGCATCACTGAAAAAGATGCTGTTTTTCAGTTTCTCGGATGGGAGGAATCCAGGGATGCCTTAAGAGACGGCCTGGTGGATGCCGCCTATATGCTCACCGGCTCCAGTTCGTCCGCACCATGGATCATGGTGCCGGCCTTTCAGGAGCTCGTGGCGACCAAACCGCCATATTTCATAGACATATCCAAGGAAACGATATCCAAGGCCACCAAAGCCACCGGTGATCCTATCGACTGGGTGAAAGCGCCTCCCAAAGTGTACGGCCCGAATCAGACCGAACCCACCGGCGTTGCGGCGCTTCAGTTGTGTTTCTGGGCCGATGCCTCCCTGCCCAGCGCGGTGGTCAAGGAGCTGTTGCGCATATTTACGGATCACAATCAGGAATTCGGCAAATATCATCCTTCCGGAAGGCTGATCAAGGTCCAGGAACTGGGCAGCATCAACTGGCCTGCGGAGCTGTTCCATCCGGCAGCCATTGAGTTTTATAAAGAACGGAACATCCCCATCGGGCTGAAATGAGACCCTTGAAAGACAACGAAAAGGCACCGGGGCACCTGCTGGGCGTCATCATTCTGATCATCTGCGTTGCCATGGCGGCTTACCATCTCCTGAGCACCCAGTATCTTCTGGTCGATCCCATCAGACATCAGAATATTCACCTGGCCTTTTCCCTGTGCCTTATTTTTCTGCCCCTGTTGAGAGGCAGTAACGCCTCAATATTTCAGGGGATCCTGTTTTTAACCCTGTCTTTAATTTCCGTGGCCTATGTTCATGTAAATCACGAGGCCTTGAAATTGACCCTGGGGTTTCCCACCCCCACGGATGTGGTGGTCGGCGTGGTACTGATTTTCCTGGCCCTGGAATCTACCCGGCGGGCCTGGGGCATTTTATTGCCGGCACTGGCCATGGTCGCCATCATTTACTCCCTGGTGGCCGACAAGCTGCCCGAACCTTTCCACGGAATGGATTTTCCCCTGGACGGGGTGATTTACAATCTCTCCATAGGCCTGACCGGCATGTACGGCATGGTCCTTGGCATTTCAGCCAATTTTATTTTTTTATTTGTTCTTTTCGGAGCATTGCTGGAGGCTTCGGGGGCCACCGCCTTTTTCATGGAAGTGGGTAAAATCGTGGGGAGGCGCCTCCAGGGCGGCCCGGCGATATCCGGGGTCGTGACCAGCGCCCTGGTGGGCATGGTAACCGGAAGCGTCACGGCCAATATTGCAACCACCGGCGCCTTTACCATACCCATGATGAAGCGGGTGGGATACCGGCCCCACCAGGCCGCTGCCATTGAAGCATCGGCCTCCACCGGCGGGCAAATGATGCCTCCCATTATGGGTGCGGCGGCTTTCCTCATGTCAGGGTTCACCGAGATCCCCTATGCAAAGATCATGGTGGCCGCCATCATACCCTCCATTCTATATTTTTTTTCCATTGCCGCTTATGCCCAGCTCAATGCGGTTAAGCTGGGCATGAGGCCCGCCATGGAAACAGTTGACCTGCGGGAAATGCTCCTCGGCGCGCCGCTGTTTATCCTCCCGCTGCTTATCCTGATATATCTTTTGATTGCCGGCTTCACGGCAATGTTTTCCATCTTCTGGGCAACCATGACCTTGATCGCGTGCAGCCTGGCCCTCAGTATTTACCGTTTTGCCCGCGGAGAATCAGAGGCTTCTCTTTCCGCCTGGGCCCGGTCCTTTATGGGCAAATGGCTGACCGGAATTGAAAAGGGGGCCATCACCGGGGCCCAGGTGGCGGTTTCCTGTGCCGCGATCGGCATCGTTGTCTATGTCATCGACATGACCGGCCTCGGGGTTAAGCTTCCGTCCGCCGTGGAGGCTGCCAGCGGAGGGCATCTCTGGGTGGCCCTGATTCTTACCATGATCGTATCCCTGATTCTCGGCTGCGGCATGCCCACCGGTTCCGTATATATCCTGGTGGCCATGGTGACTGCCCCGGTTCTGGTGGGAATGGGCATCGAGTTAATGGCGGCTCACTTTTTTGTGTTCTATTTTGGCTGCATCAGTTTTGTCACACCGCCCATCGGCATCGGCTCGCTGGTTGCGGCCCGGCTGGCAAACGCCTCTTATCTGAAAACGTCCATCGAGGCCATCAAAACATCCGTGGCCGGGTTCATTTTGCCCTTTCTTTTCATTTTCAGCCCGGCGCTGCTCCTGCAATCCCATGACCCGGGGAAAATCATTTTTGAGACCTTTTTAGTGGCGGTAATGCTGACGGTGCTGCAGGTGGCAATCTGCGGGCGTTACCTGGTGCGCCTAAACAGTCTGTCCAAGTTTCTTTTCTTCGGGGTTGCCGGCCTGTTATTCGGCCGCTTCATATGGAAGCAAAATACGTTGCTGTTGGCAGGCTTTGCGTTGTTATTGGGTTTGACCGCCTGGCAGCTGCACCTGCGGAAAAAGGCCGAGGGAAACAGCCGGCAAAAATAAACCCGCACAAAGGCATAGTCATGTTTAAATCATCATGGGTTAATAAGGGTTCGTTGATTTGCGCTTTTATGCTCATTGCCGGGATATTTCTCTTTTCGGGCATTGCCCGGCCCTTAGGCGAGCAGGTCTGCCGTAATCCCGGGCCGGCAGATCTGGATTCCCGGTATTGTGACGAAGACGGCGACCTGGTGGCGGATCGGCCTAAAAATCCAGGCCAGTGGCTTGATCCCGATCCCCTGATCTTTTCCTACACGCCGGTGGAAGATCCCATGCGGTACGAAAAGGTGTTCAGCGAATTAATGGCGCATCTGTCTTTTAAAACCGGGAAAAAGGTCCAATGGTATGCGGCCGCTTCTTACGCTTTGCAAGCCGAAGCCATAGGCTCCGGGCGCCTTCACGTCGCCGCCATCTCTCCGGGCCCTGCCGTTTTTGCCGTGAATTTATCCGGATTTGTGCCCTTTGCCGTCATGGGACGCGCGGACGGCAACTTCGGTTATAAAATTCAGCTCATCACCCGCAAGGACTCGGACATCCATGTCGTCAAGGATTTAAAAGGCCGGAAGGTTGCCCATGTCAGCCGTTCTTCCAATTCCGGCAACCTGGCGCCCCGGGCACTTTTTAAATCCATGGGAATTGTTCCGGGCAGGTCTTACACGGCGATCTATTCGGGCAGCCACGACAATTCCATCCTGGGCGTCCTCAAAAAAAAATATGACGCCGCACCGGTTGCCTCGGTTGCGCTGGAGCGGATGGTTGCCTCCGGAAAGGTCAACATGGACGATTTGCGTGTCGTATGGGAGTCACAATCCATTCCCACCACGTCTTTCGGCCATGTTTATAACCTCGACCCGGCGCTTGAGGAAAAAATCAAGGAGGCTTTTCTTTCGTTTCACTGGCAGGGCACCTTGCTGCAGAAACAATTCGGCGAATATGCCGACCGCTTCCTCCCGGTCACCTTCATGGAGCACTGGCAAGACCTTCGCACCATACAAAAGTTCAACAACGTCAGTTACACCCGGCAGAATTTAAGCGATTTGAGAGTCAAAAAGAAGAGATGAAAACTAAATCCTTGATTCCAAGCCTGAATTGTGTAAATTCAAGCAATGCTGAAAACCCCTGTTCGGGTCGGCATGAGATTTGAGGAGGAGGACAGCGCAATGCCATTGAAAGTTACCACCGCGAAAACATTCAAACCGAAACCGGAAGATGCCAAGCTTAATTTCGGCAACACATTTACCGACCATATGTTTAACATGGACTTTGATCCTGATAAAGGCTGGCATGACCCGCGCATCGAACCCTATGGACCGATTATGATGGAACCGTCCACCATGGTGCTTCACTACGCCCAGGCCGTTTTTGAGGGGCTTAAAGCCTACCGGACAGATTCAGGGAGCATACAACTTTTTCGGCCCCGGGACAATTTTAAACGGATGAACCAGGCCTGTCACGCCATGTGCATACCTAACTTTGATGAAGGCTTTCTTCTGACAGCACTCAAGCAGCTGCTGGTTTTAGAAAAGAACTGGGTGCCGAGCGCGTCCGAAACCTCTTTATATATCCGTCCGACCATCATCGCCATGGACCCCTTTCTGGGAGTTCGCACCTCCTACACCTACCGTTTTTTCATTATTCTTTCTCCGGTGGGCGCCTATTATCCGGAAGGCTTCAACCCGGTCAAAATATGGGTGACCCAGGACCACGTGCGCGCCGTGCGCGGCGGTGTGGGCCATGTCAAGACCATCGGAAACTACGCCGCAAGTCTCTACGCCGGCGAGCTAGCCCACAAAAACGGCTATACCCAGGTATTGTGGCTGGACGGCGTGGAAAAAAAATACGTGGAAGAAGTGGGATCCATGAATATATTTTTTGTCATCAACGATGAAATTGTCACGCCGGAACTCAGCGGTAGCATTCTTCCCGGTATCACCCGAAATTCGGTCATCGCCCTTGCTAAAATGTGGGGCTTCAAAATTTCGGAACGTAAAATCAGCATCGATGAAGTGTTTGATGCCGGCGCGAACGGGAAACTGCAGGAAATTTTCGGCTCCGGAACGGCCGCGGTGATTTCGCCGGTTGGAGAAATTAAATTCGGCAGCCGGACGATCAAAATAAACAACGGAAAGACCGGTCCCATGGCCAATCGATTTTACCAGGCGCTGACAGATATCCAGTACGGCAAGATTGACGACCCCATGGGATGGGTGGAGCCGGTGGTTTGATTTTTGACGAAGATTGATTCTATGCTTTCTGCACAACAGCCTGAAGGATTGGCACACCTGCCCGCCTACCAGTCAAAAATGAAGGCCCATGGCCTCAAGCCCGTCGTAATCGACACCTTTTCCGGTTATTTTAAAAATATCGCCGCCAGTCATGCCGGGCTGATCCACGACAGGGATATCCGCCCGGTAACTCCGGATGAGATCCAAGACGCGGCCCATCTTTCCGCCTATGGGGGAAAAGGGGAACACCTGGTAAAAAACACGGTCATGGTGATTCTGAACGGCGGCCTCGGCACCAGCATGGGCCTTACCAGAGCGAAATCCCTCTTGATTGCAAAAAACAACCGCTCTTTTCTCGAGGTGATACTGAAGCAGGCCGAAACCTGCGGCGCAAAGCTTTCCCTCATGAACAGCTTTATGACCCATGACGACACACGGGACGCGTTGTGCCGGATCAACCCCCCGCAGTTTCCAAAGATGTTTATCCAGCATAAATTTCCCAAAATTCTTCAAGATGGACTGGCGCCGGCAGACTGGCCCCCAAACCGTGACCTTGAATGGAATCCGCCGGGACACGGAGATATCTACACGGCCATTTACACGTCCGGCGTACTTCAATCTCTTCTGGATGAGGGCGTTGTCTATGCCTTTATTTCCAACTCGGACAACCTGGGCGCCACCCTGGATAAATCCCTCCTGGGCTACTTTGCGGAAAAAAATGCCTCTTTCATGATGGAGGTTGCCGCGAGAACGCCCGCGGACATCAAAGGAGGACATATTGCCCGGCATCAAAACGGCCGCTTTGTTCTGCGGGAAGCCGCCCAGTGCCCTCAAAACGAGTTGAATTCGTTTCAAGACATTCACCGCTACCGGTTTTTCAACACCAACAATATCTGGATCAACTTGAAACATTTAAAGGCGCTCTTTGACAGGCAGGGAATGATTCAACTTCCCATGATCTTAAATCCAAAAACCCTGGACCCCAGAGATGCCCTCAGCCCGCCGGTCTTCCAGGTGGAAACCGCCATGGGGTCCGCCATCGGGCTTTTCGACCGGGCCTTGGCCATAAAAGTTGACCGGTCGCGGTTTTTCCCGGTCAAAAAGTGTAACGAACTTTTGGCCGTCCAGTCGGACGCCTTTGTGTTAACCGAAGAAAACAAACTGATTCTCAATCCGCACCGCAAGTATGCCCAGATGGAGATCGACCTTGATCCGTTTTACTACGGAATCATTGATCTGTTTAATGAAAGATTTAAAGACGGCATTCCTTCTCTGGTCGATTGCGAATCTTTGAAGGTGGTCGGAGATGTTTTTTTTGAAAAGAACATTCGCATCCAAGGAAGGGCTGTCATAGAAAACCGGCGCAAATCAAAAGCGGTGATCAAAGAGGGGACGACCGTGCAGGGAGATCTTATCCTTGATTAAAAACCTTGTGAATTGCTGACCAAACCACTTCTGGAGGGCAAATGGCAACACCTCCGGACCGAATCGTGCGTTCCGCATGCCGCATGTGCCATGGGGTCTGTCAGGTTCTGGTCCACATGAAAGACAACCGGGTCATAAAGATCGCCGGCGACCCCCAAAGCCCCGCCAGCCGCGGATATATCTGCCCCAAAGGCGCTGCCGCACCGGAACTGCTGTACCACCCGGACCGCCTCACCCATCCGCTGCGGCGCGTCGGCGGCCGGGGGGAAAACAAATGGGAAAGGATCCCCTGGGACGAGGCCCTGGCGGAGATAACAGAGCGTTTTGATGCGGTTCGCCGGGAAAGCGGCAGCGAATATCTGGGCATGATGCAGGGTACCGGACGGCCTTATTCCGGATTTGTCGCCCGCTTCGCCCATGCCTTCGGCACGCCCAATCTCACCGAGCCGCTTCATTTTTGCTATCTGGCGCGACAGCAGGCCGCCCGGTATTCCTGCGGGCAGCTTCCCGTGGCGGATGTTTACGGTTTCGGGGGGCAGGAGCCGGCGTGTATCCTGCTGTGGGGATGCAATGTGACCGTCAGCGGGGCTTCCGACGGCCTGTGCGGGGGCTTGGTCGCCCGGGCCCTGAAAAGGGCCAAGCAGGTTATCGTCATCGATCCCCGCAAAATCGGCCCGGCCCGGAAAACCGTCCACTGGCTGCCCATCAGACCGGGGACGGACGCCGCCCTGGCCCTTGCCATGATTCAGGTCATCATTGGCGAGGACCTCATCGATCATGCCTTCGTCAAAGCGCACACTGGTGGTTTTGAGGCCCTTAAAACCCATGTCGCCGGCTATACCCCCGACTGGGCCGCTGGTATTACGGGGATCCGCGCCGCAGCCATCTGCGAGGCCGCACGAACCTATGCCACCACCCGGCCGGCCTGCATTCAATGGGGCAACGCCCTGGACATGAACCGCTGCAGCTTTCAAACCGCCCGCGCGGTTCTGATCCTGAGCGCCCTGACCGGCAACATCGATCGTCCGGGCGGGGACGCGCTGTGGCTGGCGCCGCCACCGGTGTCCCGAAAATCGCCCTGGCATGAACCGTCCCTGGCGGGAGCGGAATTTTTGCCGGCCGAAAAGAAAGCCCGCAGCATCGATGCGCACCGCTTTCCGTTGAACCCGGGCGTTCAGGAGCCGTCCTTCTGGCAGTCGATCATCACCGGCCGCCCTTACGCACCGCGCGTCCTGTGGATTATGGGCGCCAACCCGCTGATCACCTGCACGCATCCGAACCGGGTCAAAGAGGCCCTGAAACGTCTGGAATTTATCCTGGTCTCGGAAATGTTCATGACCCCCACCGCCCAGCTGGCCGACATGGTGCTTCCGGCAGCCTCATGGCTTGAAACCGAGGACGTGGCCGGTCTGCACAAGATCTGGTGTGTGCTGGCCCGCCCCAAAGTGGCCCAAATCGGCCAGACGCGCTGTGACCGCTCCGTCATGCTGGAGCTGGCCCGGCGGCTGGGGTTGACCCGGGCTTTTCCCTGGCCGGATTACCGGGCCTACCTGAACTGGGTGCTGGAAGAAAGCGGTCTGGATTTTGACCGGTTCTGTGAAAAGGGCATCCTTCAGGCCGATCAACATTATTTCAAATACCAGACCAATGGATTTGCCACCCCGTCCAAAAAGTTTGAATTTTTTTGCCCCAGCCTGGAAAACATAGGTGTGGCGCCGCTGCCGGTATATCGCGAACCGCCCATCAGCCCCGTGGCAACCCCTGCTGTCGCCAAAGACTATCCGTTCGTTCTGACATGTTCAGGACGCATCAAAGAATTTTTCCACAGCGAAGGCCGCCAGATAAAAAGCCTGCGCCAACGTCACCCGGACACCGGCGCCGAACCGCTGCGGGGCGTTTTATGCCGGGTATACGCCGCCACCGGGCTTGGTGAGTCGAATATTGTTGATTGACGATTGTTGATTGTTGATTGAAGGAATTCTATCAATTGTATTATTAACCGGTTCATAATTGACCCGGCATCCCGTCATTTCGGCGGAAGCCGCCGCGTACGGAACTCTCAGCGCTATCCAGGCTGTTTCTAGATGCCGGATCGAGTCCGGCATGACAAAACGGCAAAATTATTTCGAGACGGTTAATAAAAAAGAAAGAGCGAAGCGATTCCACAAATCAACAATCGCCAATCAACAATCAACAATCCTTTGGCCGATATTGGAACCAGTGCCCCGCCGCCTGAATGCGGCCGGCCCAAAAGCTGCAATTTAAATTTATTATTGACATACCAGGGCACTGTGTCGTAACTATTTTCACCAGCCGGAAGCCATATTCCAACTTTTTTTGATATGAGCATGTCATAATTTCGATGGAGGTTTTCCCGATGTTTGATCCTTTGAAATACCGTGATGTTGACCCCGGATTTCGTGTTTTGATGGGACCGGGCCCCAGTGACGTTTCCGCCCGCGTACTTCAGGCCATGGCATCTCCCTGCATCGGCCACCTCGACCCGGCTTTTCTCGAAATAATGGACCAGACCCAGCAGTTGCTGCGGCACGTGTTTCAGACCGACAACGCCCTGACCATCCCGGTTTCCGGAACCGGCAGCGCCGGCATGGAAGCATGTTTTGTCAATCTGGTCGAGCCGGGCGACAAGGTTCTGGTCTGCGTCAACGGCGTGTTCGGCACCCGCATGTGCGATATCGTCAGCCGGATCGGGGGCGAACTCATTCGGGTTGATTTTCCCTGGGGCCGGGCCGTGGACCCGCAGATCGTGCGACAAAAAGCCAGCGCGGCACGTCCCCGGATCCTGGCGCTGGTGCATGCCGAAACCAGCACCGGCGCCTGTTCGCCCCTGGCCGAACTGTCTCAGGTGGCCCGGGAGGTCGACGCCCTCTTTTTAGTGGATATGGTAACCTCTCTGGGGGGAATGCCGGCCGGTGTCGCGGAAAACAAAATCGATGCGGCCTATTCCGGCACCCAGAAGTGCCTTTCCTGTCCCCCGGGGTTAAGCCCCATCAGCATGAGCCCCCAGGCGCTGGACAAGCTGAAATCCCGCAAGAGACCGGTTGTCAGCTGGTATCTGGATTTGAGCATGGTGCAATCCTACTGGGGCAAGGAACGTAAATATCACCACACCGCGCCCGTAAATATGATGTATGGACTGCGGGAAGCCCTGCGGGTGATTGCAGAAGAGGGGCTTGAAGCGCGCTTTGCCCGCCACGCGGTCAATCATCGCGCCCTGGTGGCCGGTGTGGAGGCCATGGGGCTTTCCATGCTGGTCCCGGAAAAAGAGCGCCTGCCCATGCTGAACGCCATCTGCATACCGGAGGGAATCAGTGACGCAGGCGTGCGTTCGGCCCTGCTGAAAACCTATCGCATCGAAATCGGCGCGGGCCTCGGAGAGCTGGCCGGCAAGGTATGGCGGGTGGGCCTGATGGGCGCCTCCTGCACCCGCGGCAACGTGGTCCTTTTTTTGGGGGCACTGTACTCCATCTTGAACCAGATGGGAGCGCAGGTTACCCCCGGGGCGCTGGAAGCCGCCGGGGCGGTATTCGACGACTGACGACTGACGATTGTCGATTTGTTGAATCGCTTCGCTCTATCTTATTTTAAATTGATAGAATTCCTTCAATCGCCAATCAACAATCAACAATCAGGAAGGCAGAGCCATCTGTCCCTGACCTGGCCCAAAAGACCAGGTTTGCATGACTATAATAAATACAGCTATATCCAAAAGGAGGTTTCTGCTATGGGCAAAACAAGACTGGTGGATTTAAGTCATCCCTTTGGCGACAAGGTGCCGCTGTGGCCCTATTTTGCCGACGTCAAGATTGAACGCATGCATTATCATGCCAAATCCGGCGTGCTCTCCCAGGTGATTACCACCACCATGCACTGCTCGACTCACGCCGATTCGCCGGCACACGTCTTTGAGGGCGGAATGTTTACCGATGAAATTCCCCTGGATAAATATTACGGCACCGGCGTGATCGTGGACATACCCAAAGGCAAATGGGGGGTGATTACACCGGAAGATCTGGAGAACGCCCGGCCGAAAATTGAAAAAAATGACATCGTTATCGTCCACACCGGCTGGCACAAAAAATATTCCGACAGCACCGAATATTTCTGCTACTCTCCGGGGCTCTACAGGGAGGCCGGCGAATGGTTTGTTGAAAGGGGCGTGAAATGTGTCGGCGTGGACCAGCAGGCCCTGGATCACCCGCTGGCAACAGCCATCGGTCCCCATGGCCCTGGCCCGCTAAGGCCGGATATCTGTGCGGAATATAAACGGGAAACCGGACATGATGTGCTGGAAGATTTTCCCGAATGGGAGCCATGCCATCACGCTTTGCTGCGCAATGGTATCATGGGGTATGAAAATGTCGGGGGAGACCTGGAACAAGTTGTCGGCATGCGGGTAACCCTGGCAGGCTTTCCGATCCGATGGACCAAGGGCGACGGCTCCATTGTTCGGCTGGTGGCCATTGTGGACGAGGGGGATCAGTGATTTTTTTTTGAATTAAATGGAGGTGGAACACCATGAAAAAAGTCGAGCTGAAGAATGTCAAGCGCTATGAGGCGCCCGGGCATTTCGGGATGACCGCCATGAGGCTTGTGGGCACGGAGGAGACGGGCGCCAAAAAATTCTGGATGGGGCTGTCTCATTTTCTGCCGGGCGGGGGCGCTGAATGGGCCTATGAAGATTCGCCGACGGAGAAAATATATTTTGTGCTCAAAGGCGAAATCACGGTCAAGACCAAAACCGAAGAAATCGTCCTGCGGGAATCGGACACCCTTTTTATCGGTCCCAATGAAGGGCGCGAGGTCATAAACCGCACCAATCTTCCCGCCAGCATGCTGGTGGTGGTCAACTATCCGGGGCAATGACCGATGGGAAATACAATCATTACGGCGGCGCTCACGGGCAATATCCACGTGCCCTCCATGTCCCCCTATCTACCCCTGACCCCCCGGCAGCTCATCGATGAGGCCGTGCGCTGCGAGCAGGCCGGCGCCGCTGTTGTCCACGTGCATGCCAGGAATCCCGCTGACGGAAAGCCCACCACGGATCTCAACATCTACCGGGAGATTTTAAGCGGCATCAAGTCCGCTACCAACCTGGTGGTCAGCCCCACCACGGGGGGCACCGCGGCCATGACGCCCCAGGAGCGCATCCGGGTGGTGAGGGAGTTAAAGCCCGAGATGGCCACCTTCAACGCCGGCTCGCTGAATTTTGCCTTGTATCCGGTGGTCAGTAAAATTCCGGAATTCAAGCACCCCTGGGAAAAGGAGTTCCTCGAATCCACCGAAGGCTTCATATTTCCCAACACCTTTACTTCCCTGAAGGTATTTTGCGAAACCATGAATGCGGTACAGACCAAACCGGAACTGGAAGTCTATGACGTCGGCCAAATTACCAATCTTGCCCAGATCATCACCGAAGGTTTTTTGAAAAAGCCCATCTATCTGCAGTTTGTGCTCGGGATCCTGGGCGGCATTCCCGCGAACCCGGATAATCTGCTGTTTCTGACAAACACCGCCCGCAAGGTCCTCGGGGAATTCGAGCTGTCGGTCTGCGCCGCCGGAAGGCATCAGTTTCCCATGGGGGTGATCAACATGATCCAGGGCGGGCATATGCGGGTGGGGCTGGAAGATAATCTCTACATCAGCAAGGGCCAATTGGCCAAAAGCAACGCCGAACAGGTTGAAAAGGCGGTCCGGCTGGCCCGCGAACTGGGGCTGGAGACCGCCTCACCGGATGATGCCCGGCAAATACTGGGGCTCAAGGGCCCCGACAAGGTCAATTATTAAGAAGGAGCAAAAGGAAATGGCACTGAAAAAGGGAATGGACTTGATAAAGGATCTTTTTGATGTTTCAGGGAAAACGGCCCTGATCACGGGTGCGACCGGCGGTTTCGGTCATGCCGCCGCCACGGCGCTGGCCCTGGCGGGTGTCAGAGTCATGGTCACGGGCCGCAGCGGGGAAAAATTAAAGCCCCTGGTGGAAGAAATCAAAAAAGAGGGGGGGCAGGCCGCCAGTTGCGCCGGGTCACCCATTGACCCGCAGGATGTCCGGCAGGTCGTGGCAAAGACCCTGGACGCTTTCGGCAGGATCGATATTCTGATTACGGCCCACGGGGTAAACAAACCCAACCCCATCGTGGAGCAGCCCGTGGAAGACTGGGACATGATCATGGACGCCAATGTCAAAGGAACCTGGCTTTTTTGCAAAGAGGCGGGCAAGGTCATGATCGCGCAGGGAAACGGGGGGAAAGTGATTTTACTGTCTTCCACCCGGGCCATGCTCGGGATGGCCAATTACACCGCCTACAGTCCCTCCAAGGCCGCTGTTTCTCTCATCGCCAAGTCCCTGGGGTGCGAGTGGGGGCCGCACAAAATCAACGTAAATGCCATTGCCCCCACGGTTTTCAGGACGGCGCTGACCCAATGGATGTTTGATGACAACCAGTTTTACAAGAACTTTTTAGGCCGCATTCCCATTGGAAGGCTGGGGGAGCCGGAAGATTTCATCGGCACCGTGATCTATCTGTCTTCAAAAGCCTCCGACTTTATGACCGGAGCCGTTGTGTACGTGGATGGCGGATACACAGCCGGATAGGAGGCCCCATGTCAGGCATAAATAAAATTGCCGTCATCGGCGCCGGTCTGATGGGCCATGGCATCGCCCAGATTTTCGCATCGCAAGGATATTGCGTAACCCTGATGGATCTTGATGCGCCGCTGCTCTTAAGTGCCCTCGGCCGCATACGCGCCAACCTGACCCTCATGTCCCATCACGGCATGGGAAAGCCGGACCAGGTGGAAGCGGCCCTGTCACGGATAACCACGGCCGTGGAATTGAAAGCCGCCGTGGCGGGCGCCGGGTTTGTGGTGGAGGCCGCGCCGGAAAACCTGGAACTTAAACAAAATATTTTTCAGGAACTTGACGCCTTGTGTCCCCGGGAGACCCTCCTGGCCACCAACACCTCGGTCATCAGCATTACGGAAATCGCCGTCAAGGCCCGGCACCCGGAAAGAATCCTGGGGACCCATTTCTGGAATCCCCCGTATCTGATCCCCCTGGTGGAGGTGATCCGGGGCAGGGCGACCGATGCCGCGGCCGTGGACCAGACCTGTGAGCTGCTCGAAAAGGCCGGCAAACATCCCGTCAGGGTCAACCGGGATGTGCCGGGCTTTGTGGGCAACCGGCTGCAGCATGCCTTGTGGCGGGAAGCGATTTCCATTGTGGAACACGGAATCGCGGATGCCGCCACGGTGGACGCGTGCGTCAAATTCGGTTTCGGGTTGCGGCTGCCCGTACTGGGGCCCATGGAAAACATGGATATGGTGGGAACCGACCTGACGCTGGCGATCCACGATTACATTTTAAAACACCTTGAGGATTCACCGGAGCCCTCACCCCTTTTGAAGGAAAAGGTCCGGCAAGGGGATCTCGGGTTCAAGTCCGGCCGCGGTTTCCAGCAGTGGCCGGCAGAGGATGCGGAAAAATCGAGAAAACGCTTGCAGGAATACCTGTTAAAGGCCATCGGATCATGAAAAAAATTGACTTTGAAGCCCATTTTATCACCCCGGACTGGTTCTCCCAGATGTTTAAAAACAAGGGGTATCCGCGATACACCAGGGAAAAGACCGCCGGGGCCTGCCGCGTCCAGTGGGCGGCCGGCATTGTCGAGCCCATCGGGGATGTGCTGTTAAACAAACTGCTTGATTTAGGGGAAGAAAGGCTCAAGGCCATGGACGCCGCCGGGGTGGATGTCCAGGTCCTCTCCCTGACCATTCCGGGGGTCGAGCTGCTTGACCCTGCGGTTGCCACGGCCCTGGCCCGCAAGACAAATGACGTCCTGGCCGCGGCCATCAGGAAATACCCGGACCGGTTTTCGGGGTTTGCCGCGCTGGCGCCGCAAAATCCCCAGGCCGCGGCCGACGAACTGGAACGGGCGGTGAAAACCCTGGGCCTTATAGGCTGGAAAACGCAATCCAACTACGGCGACGGGTATCTGGACGACCCAAAGTACCGGCCCATCCTCGAACGGGCCGAGCAGCTGGACGTGCCCGTCTATCTTCACCCGACTTTCCCCATCATTGCCCAATTGAAAACAAGTTACGGATGGGCCCTGGCGGGCGCCCCCTTTGGATTCGGCCTCGAAGCGGCCCTGTGCATGATGCGTCTTGTTTTAAGCGGGGTTTTTGACAACTTTCCCCGCCTCAGGATCATCCTCGGGCACCTCGGGGAAGGCCTGCCGTTTCTGCTCGCGCGCATCGACTACCCGTATGTCATACCGTGGTTCGATCCCAAGGCCAGACCCAGCCTCGAGAAAAAGCCCAGTGAATATTTCAAGAGCAATGTATTCGTGACCACCAGCGGCAACTATTACACCCCGGCATTCATGTGCACCCATGCGGCCCTGGGCATAGAAAGAATCCTGCTGGGAACCGACTACCCCTATGAGGAACCGGGCGAATGTATGCGGTTCATCGACGGGTTATCCATATCCCGGGAAGACAAAGACCGGATTTACGGGCTGAATGCGCGCCAATTCGGCATCGGGACAAATTGAAATTACAAATATCAAATTACAAATGCCAAACAACCCCCATGCCCGGGCCGGGCACAACGAAGCATGAGAATACAGGAGCCAGGAGTCAGGAGCCAGAATAATCATGATACTGTTTTTCTACTGAATTCTGTATTCTGACTT
>JAUYIZ010000338.1 GCA_030688615.1 Desulfobacterales bacterium
TTAAACCGCTGTACGTCCAGTGGCGACTGGGCACAGATATGGACAAACCCCGCAAAACAGGTTTTCATAAAAAACAGGGCCCGTTGGTAGCGTAAAAAGGATTTGGTTGAAAGCCTCCCGTTCACCAGAACAACGGGAATATGGCGCTGCCGCATTTCAAACAGAAAATTGGGCCAGATATCGGTTTCCACAATGACGATCAAAGCAGGATTGATTTTCCCGCTGATTCGTTTCACCGAGAACGGCAAATCATACGGGAAGAAAAATATCCCATCGACGCAGTCCTGCAAAATCTTGGTTGCCACCCTGTGCCCCGTATGGGTGGACACGGAAAAAATGACGGGCAGATCCTTAAACCTTTCTTTGAGCCCGTGGATCAGAGGTTCGGCGGAAAACACCTCGCCAACCGAAAGGGCATGCACCCAGACGGGCTTTTTCCCCGGACGGGACCTGCCCCCGGGAAATTCAGGAAGCTTTACCAAGCCCAGCCGATGCCCGGCGGTTTTTCTCCGTTTGCCGGATGCCAGCATATACGCGGCAATTAGCGGAGAAGCCAAAAGAACCAGCGTCGTCAAAAAAATATTGTAGAGTACAATCAAAGCAGGGCCTATTCGGCATACAGCAGTAAAAGGATGCCGGCACAGAAAAAAACAAAATTAGCCGCCCAGACCGCTATCACCGGAGGAAGCATTTGCCCGTACCCGAGGGACAGGCACAAACTGTAGAAAACCCAGTATGAAAAAGCAATGCCGATGCCATAGGCAACGCCGATGGGCAGGCCTTCCTTGATTCTTCCGGCAATGGAAATTCCGGAACCGATCATGCTCATGATGATGCAGACCAGCGGGAAAGCAAATTTCGCATACAAATCAATCCGGTAGGCGGTGGCGTCATATCCTTCTGATTCCACCTTCCTGACGTAGTCATAAAGTTCCTTAAAGTTCATTTCCTCTGATTTTTTTACCACCCGCTTCAGGTCATCCGGCACAAAATTAAGCTTTTCCACTCGATCGTCATGCAGGGTGACACGGTTTTCGCCTGCCTGGGTGAAATTTTGTTCCATCACCCCCTGCAGGTGCCAGTTTCCCTGCCCGTAGACGGCCTGCTTGGCATCGATCTTTCGAATCAGTTTAAAACCCTTGTCGAAATAATTCACCGTAATCCCAAATACGGTCAGTCCGGCCGGATTGTAAAACTTGATATGGGTGATCATATGATCGGCCTTGATCCAGATGTTTTTTTCTTTCGAAGCCACAGCCGGCCCCTTTCTGACTTCCTGCAGCCAGATCCGGTTTGCCTTGTCCATACTGATGGGAACGATGGCCTCGGACAATAAAAAAAGAACCAGGCTGAACAGAACGGCTAAAAACAGCACCGGCTGCAACAGGCAGTAGGTGCCGACACCGCTGGTTTTCAGCGCGATGATTTCATTGTGCCTGCTCATCAGGCCGAAGGCCACCAGAACCGCCAGCAGGACGCCCACCGGCATGATCTGCGCCACGATAAAAGGGATCCGGTAGAAAAAAAAACTGAGCGCTTTTGAAAAAGGCAGCCGGGCTTCCATAAAATCATCAATCTTTTCAAAGAAATCAACCGCCAGGTAAACCGCGATGACCATGGCGACGATAATGGCAAAATATCTCAATATCTCTTTAATCGTGTACTTAAAGAGTATCATTTTTCTTGACCGGCCGGAAAAATCGATCTTTGACGGCGCCCAAGAAAGCACCCGCAGCCACCGGGCGCTCACGGGCTGTCCGGATCAGTAAAAACACGCCAAGCCCCCCCATAACGATATTCGGCACCCACATGCCCAGTACCGGCGGATAGATCCCCGCTTCCCCGAAAACCCAACCGGCCGACAGCAGGATGTAATAAAGCAAAAAGAAAACAAGGCCAAGCCCGATACCGAACGACCTTTTGGCCGACTTTGACTGTATCCCCAACGGCAAGGCAAGCACACCCAGGACAAAACAGGCAAAGGGAATTGAAAACTTTTTATGGTATTCCATCAGCGCCAGATAGTATTTGTCATTTTTTATGCCGGCATCTTTTATAAACCGGCGCAGCTCGGAAAGACTCATTTCCTCTTCATCTTTAGGGCCCCCGCCGGCCACTGGAAGCGCCTTTTTCAGATCCAGGCGGATATCATAGGTATCAAACCGTATGGAATTAACGGATTTGTTTTCCAGATCGACCTGGTTGATCATGCCATTGGATAAACCCAGGTGAAAGATCATGCCCTCCGGCTCTCTGAACAGTGTCCCTTGCGGCGCGACAACCGTGATGACGATGTTTTCCGTCCGCCGGTCTTCGATGAAAACATCGATCAGCCCTTTGCTTCTCAAGTCGATCTTATTCACATAAAGCATGACATCTTTAAAGCTGTCATTAAAGGTTCTTTCTTTCAGCCCGATATCGATATTTGATGAGGCCACTTTAAACACCAGTTCCTTGAACGCAAGCCGGCCAAGGGGCAGCCCGTAAACAGCCACCAACCCGGTCAGCACAAACCCCATCAGGCTGAAAAGCAACACCGGGGGCAGCAGACCGTAGATGCTTACCCCCCCGGCCTTCAGGGCATTGATCTCGTTATCACTGGATAATCTGAGAAAAGCCAGCAGCACGGCCATCATGACCGACATGGGAATAATGAATTCCAGGAAAAAAGGCATCGAGTAGATCAGCATCCGGATGACGGTCCAAAGATCGATTCTGTAGTTTACGACCAGGTGGGTAATGTCGAGGATTTTTGTCATTAAAAAAACAAAGGTGAAAAATGACAGATTGATCACAAAGGGAGGAATCATCTCCCGGAACACATAGCGGTTTATGATGGAATTGAAGGGCATAGGCTGTTTTCGCAGTTGTCTTTATGAGTTATCCTAATTCCCCTTGGAGCTGAAGTCAATGGTTTCATGGAAGACGGCTTCGTATTTTTTGCCTTGACTTTACCCGGCCCAATCACTACTTGAAAGGCATGCAGAACTCCCATGAAAATTTTTATCTCCGGGCCGCATGGGCCTGGATTCTGGCCGGTACGATTTTCCGGATTTTTTATGCCGGCACCTTTTTGCTGGCCCCGGACGAGACAAATTACTGGCAATGGAGCCGACACCTGGCCCTGGGATATCATGATCAGGCGCCCCTGCTTGCCTGGGCCATCAGGCTGTCCACTTTACTTTTCGGGCATACGGAAATCGGCGTTCGCCTGCCTTCCGTGCTGGCCATGGGGGCCGCGTCCGCCTATCTGCTGGTCCTGGCGCACCGATGGTTCGGCAGCCGTCCGGCGCTGCATGTCGCACTGGCCACCCAGTCAGTCCTGTTATTTAACGTGGGCGGCCTGCTGGCGACTCCCGACGGCCTCCAGGCCCTGGCCTGGGCCGGGGCCGGGTACCACGTGGCCCGGGCTTATGAAAATGACCGGATGGGCCAATGGCTCCTGGGCGGCCTGTGGTTCGGCATCGGCCTGCTGAGCAAGTACACCATGGTGATCTTTCTCCCCGGCGTCTATCTTTACGGCCTTTTTTCGAAATCACACCGGGCCCGGCTGATGACCCTGAAACCCTATACCGGTGTGTTGCTGGGTCTGATGATGTTTACCCCTGTGATGATCTGGAATGCGCAAAACAACTGGAATTCATTCCGCCATGTGGCCTATATCGGTGGAGCAAATGAAACATTTTCTCTTCATTTAAAATATTTCGGGGACCTGCTGGCATCCCAGGCAGCGCTTCTGTCACCGCTTGTATTTATCCTCGTCCTTTTATCCTGGGCCCGGGTGATTTTGAAAAAGTTTCCCCAAGGCCGATGGATTTACCCGTATCTTTTATTCAGCTCGGCACCATTGTTTGCGATGTTTTCAATTCTGAGCCTTCACACCCGGGTTTATGGAAACTGGCCGGGCGCAGGATACCTGACGGCCACGGTCCTCATGGCCGCTTTTTTTTCAGAACGGCGCCCCAACATCCCCGACAGTTCCAAAACCCCGATGGGATCCAAAATATGGCCGTGGGCACTGGGCACGTCCTATCTGTATTCCGCACTGGTCTTGATTCAAGTCGCGTGGCCCGTTCTTCCCATCCCCGCCAGACTGGACCGGACCGCGACAGAAATTTCCGGCTGGAAAGATTTGGGCCAGAAGGCCGATGAGCTGCGCAAGCTTATGCCGGACCCTGAAAAAACGTTTCTTTTTGGAATTCGCTATCAGGTTGCCAGTGAGCTGGCCTTTTATGTCCCGGGACAGCCGGACACCGTGTCCATCAACCGCTGGAAAAGACCCAATGTCTATGACTACTGGTGGAAAGATGAAGATCTGCTCGGCTGGGATGCGGTGGGCGTAACCCTGGAACCTGAAAGCCATCAGACGCGATTGAACCAGATCTTTGAACGCGTCCTGCCCCCGGTTAAACTGGAAGTGTATCGCAAACACGGCTGGCTGAAGAGCCCGCTGTTTACCGCGCCGGTCAAAGAGTTCTACCTTTACCGGGCCTTCGGTTTCAAGGGCGGACTCAGGTGGCTGCCCCCGGATGCCGCCGATATCCGGGCCAAGTGAACCTCACTGCATAACCTTTTCCACCACAGCGGTTTTTTTAATTTTTTCAAGCAGCTTCTTGACTTGTTCCCGAATGGTATCGCGCTTCAAAAACTGCTCGATTTTACCCCGGACATTTTCATATTCAACTTTCGCATCAGCCCTTTTATCAAAAACTTTGATCAGGTGGTATCCGAACTGGGTCTCCACCACAGGGCTGACTTCACCAATTTTCAACCCGAAGGCAGCATCGGCAAAGGGTTTAACCATGTTACGGTGAGCAAAATAACCCAGGTCACCGCGTTTGCTCCTGCTGGGGTCCTGGGAATGCACCAAGGCGAGGGACCCGAAATCTTCACCGTCTTTAATCCGTTGTTGAATCTTCTCAATTTGCACCAAAGCCTCTTTTTTTTGCGCAACGGTTGCTTTAGGATCCACCCGGATCAAAATATGACTGGCCTTGACCTGCTGGGGCTGCATGAAAGATTTGGGATTGCGCTCATAATACCCCCGCGACTCCTCGTCGGAGACTATAATTTTTGACGCAAAGGTCATCTCGATAAATTGATTGACCGCCATTTCCTTTCGGATCGTTGACCGGAGGACGTCTTCGGTGACATTCATCTTTTGCAGCTCTTGCCTATATTCGGCTTCCCCCGGAAAACGACTTTTCATGGACTTCAGGTAATCGGTTATCTTGGACTCATCGACGAAAATGTTATTTTTCCGGCTTTCCTGAAAAACCAATTCACGACTGATCAGGTTTTCCAGCACCTCTTGCTTGAGTTGGGAAACCTGGGCGTCATTAAGTGATCTGCCTGCCCTGGCAAACCTTTGCTGAAACTGGTTCAGCTCAAAATTCATCTCTTTTTTCGTAATAACTGCGCCGTTAACAATGGCAGCTTGGTCTTCCGGGGATGCTTTCTCGGCTGAAAATGAAATCCGTGAATGCAAGCACAAAAGAAAAATCGCAAAAACGATTAGGATCCCTCTTTGATATTTAACTGGCACACTCGCCCCCTTTCTGTTATATCTGAATTACTCTAACAGGTTAGGGGTAAATAGGAAAGTATTTATTTGAAAGTCCCAATTTCAGGGGATTGGTGGGAATGGCAGATGACGGATAATGGAATACAGGTCCTGAAAGACAAACTGGCCCGTGCCGCCCGTGTTATGGAGATGGCAGGATTGCTGGACTTTTCCGGCCACATCAGCGGCCGGGTGCCCGGCAGCCGGACTTTTTTTATCAACCCCATGCAACTTTCCCGGTCTGAAGTCACCCCGGATGATCTGGCCGAAGTTTCCCTGGAGGGGCAATGGGTCGGCGGGAAGCTGGAACCCCCGCAGGAAATGCCCATCCACGCAGCGGTTTACCAGGCCAGGGGAAAAATCAACAGTGTGGCTCACATTCACTGTCACTATGCGATTCTTCCCAGCATCGCCGGGGTGGATCTTGTTCCGGTCTGCCAGCATGGCAGCATTTTCGGAGCCGTTGTTCCGGTGTATGGTGAAGCGGATAAAATCACCACCTTTGAAGAAGCCGGCCGTATGGCCGATGCCCTCGGAGACTCAAGGGCCGTGATCATGAAGGGACATGGCGCCGTGGTGGCAGAATCCAGTGTGGAGGCAACCTTTGTGGCATCCCTGCACCTGGAAGAAAATGCCAGGCTTTTTGTGGAAGCATCGGTCCTGGGCCGACCGCAGCCCCTGACCCCGCAGCAAATTGAACGCGCAGCCCAAAAAACCTTTCTGCCCACGGTAAGTATTCAAAAAACATGGGACTATTATCTGGGGAAAGGGAGAAAAGCCGGCATCTTCTGGGATTAAATGACCACTATTTTTTTTATCGTATTGACGATCTCCTCCGGATCATCAAGAACCTGCAATATATCAAGGTCTTCAGGGGAGATACACCCCTCGCCGAGCAGACGGGATTTGATCCATGATATCAGCCCGGACCAGTAGTCGGAGCCGACCATAATCAAAGGAAAGGGCCTGATGCGCCGGGTTTGAATCAGCGTGACGGCTTCAAAAAGTTCATCCAGAGTCCCGAACCCGCCGGGCATGATGACATAAGCCATGGCATATTTGACGAACATAACCTTCCGGATAAAAAAATAATTGAAATCAATCCGTTTGTTCGAATAGGGATTCGGTTTTTGTTCGTGCGGCAGGATAATATTCAAGCCGACGGAAACGCCCCCGGCTTCGGCCGCGCCCCTGTTTGCCGCCTCCATGATGCCGCCGCCCCCGCCGGTAATCACCGAAAATTTGTTTTTCACCAGACCCGATGCAATCTTCTGGGTTTTGATATAATAGGGATCTTCCGGTGCTATCCTTGCCGACCCGAAAATACTGACCGCAGGGCCCAGATCATGGAGAGATTCAACACCGTCGACAAATTCTCCCATAATTTTAAAAAGGCGCCACGCCTCACCCAGTTTAAAGTCATCTATAAGGTATTGTTGTTCCATCCGCCCCCCCTTTATACCTTGAAGCTTGCTGCAGGCAATTCTGAAAATCGGTAACAGCAATTTGATTGATTGTCAATCATTGCCCCCTAAATTGCCCCCTAAATTTTATTTAAATTGACAAAGGGGAAGTATCTGATAAAATGTATTTTTAAAACACGCCGCTGCCGGAAATCGGAAAGTCTGCAGATACAACAACAAGGCGAATCTGCTTGGGGTAAACTCGACACGACACAACCTTTTAAATGCATCGCACCTCCAGGAAACGATCCGTTGACGTAACGATTGTAAACGAACTTGGTCTGCACGCCAGAGCAGCCGCCAGAATCGCAATGCTTGCTGACAAGGCGGAATCAAAAATCTGGATGATCAAAGACGGTGAAAAAGCGGATGCCTCCAGTATCATTGACATTCTGGCCCTGGCGTGTCACAAGGGGTCAAAAATAACTTTGACTGCCGACTGTCAGACGGACACGGACACTTTAACGGACATCGTCAATTTGATCCGCAAAGGACTTTCGGACTAAAACAGCATGCCAAAGACTGCTTCGAAAGAAATAACGCTTCAAGGCATCGGGGCGTCCCCCGGAATATGCATTGGCAAAGCTTACCTCGTTGACAGGGAAGGTATTTATTTTGTCGATAAATATCATATACCCGACCTGCAGATACCCGAAGAGATCAAGCGTTTCAAGGTCGCCGTGAAGAAGGCAACCGATGAACTGCGCGCTGTCATCGAAAAGACCCCCGACGAGCTGCGCCAGCACACCTATATTCTGGAGGCGCACATTGTCCTGCTCAAAGATAAGATGTTCTATGGTAAAACCCTTGAAACCATACAAAATGAGCACGTAAACGCCGAGTGGGCGCTGAAAAAAGTCTTATCAAATATCAAATCGATGTTTCGAAATATGTCGGATAGTTACCTGAAAGAACGGTCTGCCGACATTGTTCATGTCTCGGATCTTATCATGAACAACCTGGTGGGCATCCAGCAGGTGAATATCGGAAATATCGATAAACGGGTTATCTTGGTGACCCACGATCTTTCCCCGGCCCAAACCAGCCAGATTCAGCTTGAAAAGATCAAGGGGTTTATCACTGTGCGCGGCGGGAAAGCATCCCATACCGGCATTATCGCCCGAACGCTGGAAATTCCGGCCGTGCTGGGCGTTGACGCCGCCACCCGGATTATTAAGAATGATGATTATCTCATCCTGGACGGATATACCGGAAGTGTAATTCTTCACCCCAGTGACCGGACCCTTGCCGATTATGAAGAACGCATCATGCGATTTGCGGAACATAAGGCCGAGATTCGCCGTGAGAGCCAGATCCTGGCAAAAACCGCGGACGGGCTGCAAATTCAGGTCATGGGCAATATCGAGCTTCCGGAAGAAGTCGCCTCTGTGGTTGATTATGGCGGAGACGGCATCGGTCTTTACCGGACCGAGTTTCAGTATCTGAGCCGCCCGGATTTCCCCACTGAATTTGAA
This sequence comes from Desulfobacterales bacterium, assembly GCA_030688615.1. Taxonomy (GTDB): domain Bacteria; phylum Desulfobacterota; class Desulfobacteria; order Desulfobacterales; family JAUYIZ01; genus JAUYIZ01. The sequence continues at coordinate 8,502 of JAUYIZ010000338.1, forward strand.
CTTTTTGAAAAGTATAAATATGTGATTGAAATCATGGCTCCGAAACCGGTGACGATCCGGACCCTCGACATCAACGGAGATAAAGCCACCGCCGCTTCGGGTGACGCTGATGAAATCAACCCGGCCCTCGGACTTCGCGCGATCCGGTATTGCCTTAAAAAACCGGAAATATTCAAAACCCAGCTGCGGGCCATTTTACGGGCCGCGGTATTCGGCAATGTTCGCCTGCTCCTGCCCATGATTTCCTGTATTGATGAAATTCTCGAGGCCAAGAGACTGCTGGATGAAGCCGCGGACGACCTGAAAAAGGCCGGCCTGTCTTATAATCGAGACATTAAAATCGGCATTATGATCGAGGTGCCGTCCGCTGTGATAATGGCCGATGTCCTGGCCGAGTATGTTGATTTTTTCAGTATCGGGACCAATGACCTGATCCAGTATTCCCTGGCCATAGACCGGGAAAATATTCAGGTCGCATATCTTTACAACGTCTTTAATCCGGCCATTATCCGCATGATCCGGCACACCGTAACCGTTGCCAAAGACAAGGGCATTCCGGTGTTCATGTGCGGCGAAATGGCCGGCGATCCGATCAATATCCCCATACTCTTAGGATTGGGCCTGGATGAATTGAGCATGAACCCCCAGTCCATCCCCGCTGTCAAGAATATCATCCGCTCCCTTACGGTGGAAGACACACGGTTGTTTTTAAGGGACGTTCTCAAACAGAAATCAGCCGCAGATATCACGGACCTGGTTCAAAAAAAATACGGGATTGTGTCCCCGGAAAAAATCTTTGCAGGCTGACCGGAAAGATTATGGAAAAAACACCCATTAAAATCATATCGGACAATCGAAAGGCGAAATTCAACTATTTTATCGAGGACGAATATGAGGTGGGCATGGTCCTTTTGGGCACGGAAGTCAAATCCCTCCGGATCGGCCGCGGCCACCTGAAAGATGCTTATGCAAGGGTCGTTAAAGGTGAACTGTTTCTCTATCAGATGCACATCGGCGCTTATCCGTTTGCCCGTTATAATAATCATGAACCCTTAAGGCCGCGGAAGCTCCTGATGCATAAATATGAAATCAAACGCCTGATGGGCAAAGTCAATGAAAAAGGGTTTTCACTGGTGCCTTTAAAGGTTTATTTTAAAGACGGGAAGGTAAAAATGACGCTGGCCCTGGCCAGGGGAAAGCGAAAGCCCGACAAAAGGGAAGCCATCAGACAGCGCGATGAAAAAAGAGATTTCGAAAGAATTAAAAAAAGCCACTAACCGGATTTCTCACGAAGAACATCAAATAACATCTTGACATTCAACCACCGAACGTATACATTTGAGCGAAATGAGGTTCTTTATCTTATGGGGGCGAAACGGATTCGACGGAGATAAAGAAGCATCGGCTGCATACCGAGGTCCTGTCGGCTCGTAAAAAGGCAGGAAACTAAAATAATCGCAGACGATTATAACTACGCTTTAGCCGCTTAAGGCTAACGTCCTGTCTGATTTCTCCTGCGGATCAGGCAAGGGCGCCGACTAGCAGGATAACTGGCTCTGAATTCCCGTTGCGGCGCCGGTGAATTTTTTTCGGGATAGCCTTTTAAAACTCGTGCCTGAACGAGACTTAATCGGCGACAATTAATTTTCAGGCTAAGTATGTAGATGCCTGTGTGGAATATTTTCGGACGCGGGTTCGACTCCCGCCGCCTCCACAATTTTTTTTAAGTAAAATCAGTTAGTTAGAAATTTGACCCACCCTACTCTGGTAGAATCCTGGTAGAATTCCAGGCATTTTCTAAATGAGAGCCGTCATCAGGGGCTGGGGTATGCCGGTAATAATGATCCACAATCATCCTTGTATTGGTATGCCCCACCTGTTTCTGAACGAAGCTCATCCGCTCATTCTCATCCAATGCGTTAGTGATGAAGGATGCCCTGGTATCCTTGATGCTGATTTTTGAATAAATCCCAGCCTTTTTGAGATTGGGATTTATTACAGTATTGTTCAGGGTATGCCGGTGAATGGGTCGACCGGCTCTGTTCAAGAATACAAAGTCGTCCCTATTCTATAGCGCTCAGCTAAATTGACCCCCCTTTGCTCAGCTAAATTGATACAGTAAAGAACTATTGAAAAATATCTTGACTTTATTGTTCAATAGGTATAAAAAACAATTAAATTCTCTTCAAGCAAAGAATAC
>JAUYIZ010000348.1 GCA_030688615.1 Desulfobacterales bacterium
CCATCGCGGTAAAGCCGGCACCGTCCTTGATCCTGTCCAGCACTTCATTAGCCGTCTTTTCATCTTCCACCATGATATGCTGGAGCATCATGATGTTGTCTTTGGGTATAATTTCCCATAGCAAAATTCGACCTGCCGTCGTCTCATACATTTTACCATCAAGGCGGACCCTGATCTGGGCATGCAGGTCGACAGCGTCGGCATCGAATGCCGCGCGGACTTCATTCGGGTTTGAGAATACTTTCCCTTCTCCCTTGACCCTTTTGATTCCCTTGGTCATGTAATAAATCCCGAGAATGATATCCTGAGTCGGAACGATGATGGGTTTCCCGTTGGCTGGCGAAAGGATATTGTTGCTGGAAAGCATCAGCACGCGCGCCTCGATCTGGGACTCAACGGAAAGGGGAACATGAACGGCCATCTGGTCACCGTCGAAGTCCGCGTTAAAGGCCGTACAGACCAGCGGGTGCAGCTGCAGCGCCTTGCCTTCGATGAGGATCGGTTCAAAAGCCTGAATCCCCAACCGGTGAAGTGTGGGCGCCCGGTTGAGCAATATGGGATATTCCTTCACGACTTCGTCCAAAGTATCCCAAACCACCGGGGTTTCCCGCTCCACCAATTTTTTGGCGCTTTTTACAGTAGAAACGAGATTTTTTTTCTCAAGACGATAATAAACAAACGGCTTGAATAATTCGAGCGCCATCTTCTTGGGCAAACCGCACTGATGCAGTCTCAGGTTCGGTCCGATGGTGATGACCGTTCGCCCCGAGTAATCGACACGTTTGCCCAGAAGGTTCTGACGGAAGCGTCCCTGCTTTCCTTTCAGGGCATCGCTTAAGGATTTTAAAGGCCGCTTGTTGGTCCCGGTTATCACCCGCCCATGCCTGCCGTTGTCAAAAAGGACATCAATGGCCTCCTGCAGCATCCGTTTTTCGTTGCGCACAATAATGTCGGGCGCCTTAAGGTCCATCAGACGTCTTAGCCGGTTGTTCCGGTTGATCACCCTGCGATAAAGATCATTCAGATCGGAGGTGGCAAACCTGCCCCCCTCCAGGGGGACCAGCGGGCGCAGATCCGGCGGAAGGACAGGTATAACATTCATGATCATCCAGGCCGGATTGACACCGGAGCGCTTGAAGGCATCGACGATTTTAAGGCGCTTGGCCAGCTTCTTGCGTTTCGCATCCGAGGATGTGGAGCGGATATCCGCCCGGAGCTCAGTGTAAAGCAGATCAAGGTCAAGATTCTCTATAAGCGTTTTCACGGCCCCTGCACCGATCCCCGCTTCAAATTTTCCGCCATGAGCTTCCAGTGCTTCGCGATATTTGTCCTCGGACAACAGTTGGGAGAGGGTCAGATCCGTCTCCTTGGGGTCCGTCACGATATAGCTGTCGAAATAAAGGACTTTTTCAAGGTTTTTAAGTGTCAGGTCCAGCAAATGTCCGATCTTGCTCGGTAGACATTTTAAAAACCAGATATGCGCCACAGGACTCGCAAGGTCAATATGCGCCATCCGCTCTCTTCGGACTTTGGATTGAATCACTTCCACGCCACATTTTTCGCAGATGACACCCCGGTGTTTCATTCGTTTATACTTGCCGCAATTGCACTCATAATCCTTGGTGGGTCCGAATACCTGCGCGCAAAAAAGTCCCTCACGTTCCGGCTTAAAAGTCCGGTAATTAATCGTTTCAGGTTTTTTGATTTCCCCGTGGGACCACTGCAGGATACTTTCGGGGGATGCGAGTGAGATTTTCACACCATTATAGTGCCTTGGATCTATCGGTTTCGCGAAAAAATCATATAAAGTTTCCATATTTTTCCTTAATCCCCCAATTCCCCTTCTTCTTTAAGGAGCGCTACGTCCAGACCCAGACTTTGCAGCTCTTTCGTCAAGACCCTGAAAGATTCAGGAATTCCCGGTTCCAGCATGTTCTGACCCTTGACAATTTTTTCATACATACGGGTTCTTCCGGTCATGTCATCTGATTTTACCGTCAAAAACTCCTGCAGGGCATGGGCCGCGCCATAGGCCTCCATGGCCCAGACTTCCATTTCACCAAGGCGCTGTCCGCCGAATTGGGCTTTTCCACCGAGAGGTTGCTGGGTCACCAGCGAGTAGGGCCCAATGGAACGTGCATGGATCTTGTCATCCACCAGGTGATGCAATTTCAGCATATACATGATACCCACGGTGATCGCATTGTGGAATGGTTCCCCTGTCCGCCCATCATATAAGATGGCCTGGCCCGATGAAGAGAGGCCCGCTTCTTCCAGCAGGGCAAAGATTTCGCTTTCTTTAGCGCCGTCAAAAACAGGTGTGGCCATATGCACGCCCTTGCGATAGATCCCTGCAAACTCGGTGAGTTCTTTATCATCAAAACCGTCGATGCGTTTCCAGGTAGACGGATCGGAGAATATCCGTTTCATTTTTTCACGAATCATTTTCTGGTTATTTTCTGTGAGCAGCTTGCTGATCTGCTCCCCGAGGCCCCGGGCTGCATAACCCAAGTGAATTTCAAGGATCTGGCCGACATTCATGCGGGAAGGAACCCCCAGGGGATTTAACACCATATCCACAGGTGTGCCGTCTTCAAAATAGGGCAGATCTTCCACGGGAAGAATTCTGGATACCACCCCTTTGTTTCCATGACGGCCGGCCATTTTATCGCCGACGGAAAGCTTGCGCTTCATGGCCACATAAACCTTTACCATTTTAATCACGCCGGGGGGAAGGTCGTCACCCCTTTCATACCGGCTGACTTTATTCTCAAAATCCTTCCGGCAGCTTTCGCACTGAGCCCGGAATTGTTCCAGCACCTCATGGACCTGCTCGGTTGCCCCGGAATCTTCCAGCACAATCCCTTCAATCTCTGCCACCGATATACTGGAAAGCATGGATGGGTCGATCTCTTTTCCCTTGGGGATCAAAATTTTCTTAGCTTTTTTTAACGGCAGCGCACAAATTTTTCCCGTCAGCAACTCTTCAAGTTTGCCGTGAACCACTTCCTTTACGATGGTCAGTTCATCATCCCGGTCTCTTTCCAAAGCGGCAATTTCTTCATTCTCAATGAACCGGGCGCGATCATCCTTGTCCACACCTCTTCTGGAAAAAACCTTTGCATCGATCACGATCCCCTCGACCCCAGGCGGAACCCGCAACGAAGTATCCTTAACATCTCCGGCCTTTTCGCCGAAGACAGCACGCAGGAGCTTCTCTTCAGGTGAAAGCTGGGTTTCTCCTTTGGGCGTGATTTTACCCACCAGAATCTCGCCGGGCACGACTTCGGCCCCCAGCCGGATAATGCCGCTTTCATCCAGATTCCCCAGCGCCTCATCCCCCACATTAGGGATATCCCGGGTAATCTCCTCCTTGCCCAGTTTGGTGTCCCTGGCGACCACTTCAAATTCTTCGATGTGAATCGAGGTATAAACCCCGTCTCTGACCAGTCTTTCACTCACCAGGATGGAGTCTTCAAAGTTATACCCGCCCCACAACATGAACGCAACGGTTACATTTTTACCGAGGGCAAGTTCTCCGACTTCTGTGGCAGGCCCGTCAGCAATAATTTCACCCGCCTGGATCCGCTGCCCTTTCTTAACGATGGGCCGATGGTTAAAACAGGTATTCTGGTTGGATCGAATAAACTTGGACAGATTGTAAATGGTCACGGGTTTATCCTGGGAAGCGCCGGAAAGATCATGCTTGAGCACAATCCGGGAGGCATCCACATGGACGACGGTCCCCCCTCGCTTGGCAACGATCGTAACACCGGAGTCCTTGGCCACCACAGACTCGACACCGGTTCCCACAAGCGGCGCCTCGTTCATGAGCAGGGGGACAGCCTGACGCTGCATATTAGAACCCATCAGCGCCCTGTTGGCGTCATCATTTTCCAGGAAGGGAATCAAGGATGCAGAAACACTCACCAGTTGATTGGGGGAAATATCCATCAATTCGATATCCTCCCGCTTAATCATTACAAACTCACCGGCCACCCGGGCGGTGACCGACGGGTTGGTATAGCTTCCCGTAGCTTCAACCGGGGCATTGGCCTGCGCAATGGGATGCTCTCTTTCCTCAAACGCGCTCAGGAATTTGATATCGTCCGAGACCACGTTATTCCGGACAATCCGGTATGGGGTTTCGATGAATCCATAATCATTTACCCGGGCATAGGTGCTCAGGGAAACAATCAAACCGATGTTGGGTCCTTCCGGAGTTTCAATGGGACATATCCGGCCGTAATGGGAAGGGTGGACGTCTCTGACCTCAAATCCTGCCCGTTCCCGGGTTAATCCCCCCGGGCCGAGAGCGCTCAGGCGTCTTTTATGGGTTGTTTCCGAAAGCGGATTGGTCTGATCCATGAACTGGCTCAGCTGACTGGTACCGAAAAACTCCTTAATCACGGCAGAAACCGGTTTTGAATTGACCAGATCGTGGGGCATCAAGGCATCGACTTCCTGCAGGCTCATGCGTTCTTTGATGGAGCGCTCCATACGGACCAGCCCGATGCGATACTGATTTTCGAGCAGTTCCCCCACGGCACGGACACGCCGGTTACCCAGGTGGTCGATATCGTCTACGACCCCTTGGGTGTCCCTGAGTTCTATCAGCGTTTTGGCGGTAAGGAGAATGTCCTCCTTGCGAAGCGTCCTGACATGAACCGGAGTATCAATGCCGAAGCGGAGGTTGATTTTTAGCCGGCCGACGCTTGAAAGGTCATAATAAGCCGATTTGAAAAACAGGTGATCAACGAAATCTTGAGCCACTTCGGGAGTCGCAGGGTTGCCGGGCCTGAGCCTCCTGTAAATTTCGATCAGCGCATCTTCCTTGGCTGTCACCTTGTCCATCAAAAGGGTTTTTCGAATTGAATCGCTGCTGGAGACCCCGTCAATAAATAACAACTCAAATTCTTTGATCCCGGCCTGTTTCAATCTGGTCAGAGAATTCTCATTCACCGTTTCGATGGCGTTTATTATCGGTTTTTGGGTTTTCGGGTCCAGTATCGTAAATGAAAAAACCCTGTTTACGATGTCGTCCAGTAAAAGGGGGATATTTTCGACCCCGGCAGACTTCATCTGTTTAAGCGCGCGCTGAGTAAACAATCTGCCCTGTTTTACAATGGCCTCGCCCGTTTTTGGGTCCGAAACCGTGCAGGTGGCTCTCTGACCTTTTAAGAATTCTTCGTTGAACGCCTTGAAAATCTGTTTTCCCTTCAAAAAGATTTTTTCAGCCTTGTAGAAATAGGTCAGTATGTCTTCAACGGAATACCCAAGCGCCTTGAAAAGAAGGGTCACGGGGAATTTACGTCTTCGGTCGATCCGGATGTAAACGATATCTTTGGGATCAATTTCCATATCGATCCAGGACCCCCGTACCGGGATGATCCGGGATGTGTATATGATTTTGCCGCTGGAATAGGTTTTCCCTTTGTCATGATCAAAAAAAACTCCGGAAGAACGGTGCAGCTGACTGACCACAACACGCTCGGTGCCGTTGATCACAAAGGTTCCCTTTTCCGTCATCAAGGGAATCGTGCCGAAATATATTTCCTGTTCCTTAATGTCCCGTATATTTGAGACTCCGGATTCCTTGTCCACATCGTAGACTACGAGGCGGACCGTGATGCGAACGGACAAATCATAAGTCATGCCCCTGTGAATGCATTCTTCGATACTATGCTTGACCTCGCCGAACCGGTAAGAAACAAATTCGAGCGAAGCGCTTCCGGTGAAATCCTTGATGGGAAAAACCGATTTGAATACTCCCTGCAGACCAATGTCTTGGCGTTTCTCAGGGAGGATATCAGACTGCAAAAACCGTTTATACGATTCCCGCTGCATTCCGATAAGATCGGGGATCTCTATGGTCTTCCGGATTTTACCAAAGTTTTTCCTCACGCGATAATTTGTCAAAAGCCTTTCCGTCATGGCAACTCCAATAAATCATGTGCTTGAATAAAAATCCCCAGATTTTATCCCCTGTTTGATCGAATTGATCCAAAGAAAAAACAAGGATATCATCGGTTTTCTCTACCCCCGCAAAAAGAGAAAATCCCCCCTCGGGTAAAGGGGGGCAGAGGGATTTCACCAAAGTTTATTATTTTAGTTCGACTTGAGCCCCGGCTTGTTCCAGCTGCTCCTTGATTTTTTCCGCCTCTTCCTTGGCGATACCTTCTTTAACAGGTTTGGGCGCGCTATCCACCAGGGCTTTGGCCTCCTTCAAACCCAAACCGGTGATCACTCTGACTTCCTTTATGACCTGGATTTTCTTGTCCCCCACCGTTGTCAGAATGACATCAAACTCGGTCTTCTCCTCGGCTTCCGCGCCCGCGCTGTCGGCAGGCGCTGCGGCCATCATGGCAACCGGGGCCGCTGCGGACACGCCGAATTTTTTTTCCATTTCTTTCACAAGCTCGGAAAGATCAAGCACCGACATGCTCGCGATAAACTCGATTACATCTTCTTTCGTAATATTTGCCATCTTTATGTTTCCTCCAGTTCAACAAAAAATTATTTTTTCGCTTTGGTTTTCTTGTTTCAGAATAAAATTCTTAACCTGCATACGATTGACTTTTTCTATCCCACAGCTTCTTTCTGCCTGGCTATTGCTCCGAGCACATTGAGGAATCTTACCGGAATATCGTTGAGTGCCCGCAGGAATGCAACCGGCACGCCATTCATGGCGGACAGGAGCTGACCGAGGAGCACCTCGCGGGACGGCAGATCCGACAGAGCCTTGATGGCGTTCCAATCAAGAGCTTTACCATTCAGGACGCCTGATTTAATCTTTAACTTGTCTTCCTTGGCGGCATACTGTGTCAAAATCTTCGCCGAGGCCACCGGGTCATTGTAGCTTAATGCCACCGCACTGGGGCCTTTGAAGCTACCCCGGATCACAGCGATGTCCGTTCCTTCGGAAGCCCTGACGAGCAAAGTGTTTTTTACGACCTTGTACTCAATTTCAGATTCTCTGAGTTTCCTGCGTAAATCACTGATTTTTTCAACGTCAAGCCCCTTAAAATCGGTGACAATGACCACCTTGCTCCTTGAAAATTTCTCTCGCAACTCTTCAACAATTTTATTCTTTTGGTCTTTTTTCATACTGTAACCAACACCCCCTTCCATCAGGGCACCATCGAACCGGAGGCAATTAAAGATAATCGTCTAAAACTCTCCAACTGTCTCGGTAGGCCGACGATGCCGATTAAACACTCGTGAGTGAACCTAACGTCTTCGACAGAATTATATTTTATTTAATCAGTTCAGTGACATTGGCCGTATCGATCCTGATCCCCGGGCCCATGGTCGTTGAAATGGCGATGCTCTTAAGATAGATTCCCTTGCTGGCGGCAGGCTTCAAGCGAATGATCATCTCTAAAAAAGCCGCCAGGTTTTGAATGATTTTTTCCATTCCAAAGGAGGTTTTTCCCAAAGGAGCATGAACAATGCCGGCTTTTTCAACCCTGAAATCTATCTTTCCGGCCTTCAGTTCTTTTATCGCCTTGGCCAGATCAAACGTGACGGTTCCGGTTTTTGCGTTGGGCATCAGCCCCCTGGGGCCCAAAAGCCGCCCGATTTTTCCGACGGAACCCATCATGTCCGGGGTTGAAACGGCTTTGTCAAAGCCGAACCACCCCCCCTGGATCTGATCGATCAGCTCATCGTTGCCCACAAAATCCGCCCCGGCATCGGCGGCTTCTTTTTCCTTTTCACCTTTTGCAAAGACAAGGACCTTTACGTCTTTTCCAAGTCCGTTGGGCAGCACCACCGTCCCCCGGACCATCTGATCCGCATGTCTCGGATCAACACCGAGGCGAACCGCGACATCGATCGTTTCATCAAACTTCGCATAGGATGAATTGATGGCCTTCTCGATCGCCTCGGCACAATTATGTTTCTCCTCAATGCTTATCCTTTTTTTTGACGCTATGTATTTTTTACCCCGCTTTGGCATCTCTTAATTCTTCGCTCCTTTTGGTGTTCTTCCATCTGGATGGACACCAGTTAGATGACTTCAATTCCCATGCTCCTGGCAGTTCCCATGATAATGTTGCAGGCCGCATCTATGTCGTTGGCATTTAGATCCACCATTTTTAATTTAGCGATTTCTTCCACTTGTTTCCGACTGACCTTTCCGACCCGGTCGCGCTTCGGGTCGCCGGCGCCTTTTGCAATTTTAGCCGCCTTCTTCAAAAGGTCCGAGGCCGGAGGCGTCTTGGTTATAAATGAAAATGACCGGTCCTGAAAAACTGTAATGACAACGGGAATGATCATCCCTCCCTGGCTGGCGGTCCTGGCGTTAAACGCCTTGCAAAAATCCATTATATTGACTCCCTGCTGCCCCAGCGCAGGGCCGATGGGTGGAGAAGGATTGGCCTTCCCCGCCTCAACCTGCAATTTAATTTGCGCAATGATTCTTTTCGCCATCTTATGTTTACTCCTGATTTTTTAAATTTTATTGCTTGGTCACCTGAACAAAATCCAATTCAACCGGTGTGGCGCGCCCGAAAATGCTGACTAAAACCCTAATTTTACCCTTTTCAGGGTTTACCTCCTCCACCGTGCCGTTAAAATTCGTAAAAGGACCATCAACGACGCGAATCTCATCGCCTATATCAAATAAATACTTGGGTTTCGGCTTGAGTTTTCCCGCCTCCATGCGATTTAGGATTTTTTCTGCTTCGTCATCAGGAATCGGCGTGGGCTTCTCTTTGCCCCCTAAAAACCCCGTAACTTTTGCGGTATTATTCACCACGTGCCAGGTTTCATCATCCAGTTCCATACGAACTAAAATATATCCCGGGTAAAACTTTCGGGACGAAGTTTTTCTCTTCCCTTTCACCAGTTCAACGATCTGCTCGGTCGGCACAATCACCTCACCAAATTTATCGGGATTCGGAGAAGAAGCGATTCGTTCTTCCAAAGCCGTTTTGACTTTATTTTCAAATCCGGAATAAACGTGGACGATATACCAATTTAGTGCCACTTTTGATTTTCTCCTTTTGTTACCGAAGAACGATACGTACAATACTGGAAAGACCGATATCGACCGCACCGAGGAAAAACGCGATGATCACCGAAAGAATGATAACGACCACCGTAGATCCTATCGTCTGCTTGCGCGTGGGCCAGGTGACCTTGAAGAGTTCGATTTTAACTTCTCTTAAAAACTGCATAACAGTATTTAAATAGCTTTTTCCAGCTTTCAACATTGCGGGATTAGCAGGATCGGAAGATTTTATCTTTAAAAAACCCGGTTTCTTCCCGGTCTCCTTCCCGGGCGCGCTGGGAGATGCTTTCTTTTTTTCAACCGATGGACCTGCACTGGCGCTCGTCCCTTCAGCTGCCAAAACCTGGGTCTTTTTTTTGATTTTCCCTGACGCTTTTCTTTTTAATAATCGTCCCACTGTTTTTCCTCAAATTGGAAAAGTTCAAAGGTGCAAATACAGGAACTGGCAGGCCAGGAGGGATTTGAACCCCCAACACCCGGATTTGGAGTCCGATGCTCTACCGTTAGAGCTACTGGCCTGCATCTCCCGGACTGAACACACCGGTCGGCTTGACGGATCAAAGTTGATGGCTTCGTAAAAAGTCTCCCGCCTTTGGCGGGACGTTGCGCTTCATGTCGTTGTCGCTACGGCGTACGCTAATTGTACGCCTCACGACACAACCTTCGCGCGCCTTGAATTTGGAGCTTTTTACGAAGCCATCCCGATCTTGACTTTTTACGGGTCCATCAAAGTTGAATCAGAAAAAGCTACTTTGTTTCCTTGTGTATTGTATGGATTCTACAAAATCTGCAATACTTTCTAAACTCAAGCTTATCGGGTGTGGTTCGTTTGTTTTTGGTCGTCGTATAATTTCTTCTTTTGCATTCATTACATGCAAGCGTCACAATTATTCTCACAAGTAGACCTCATTCTATTATATCACTGACCACGCCGGCGCCCACTG
>JAUYIZ010000364.1 GCA_030688615.1 Desulfobacterales bacterium
ATAGCCGGATTTCTCCATTTTGCGTATTTTCCTGCAAAGCTCCAGACCATCCATAACGGGCATCATCCAGTCCGAAATGACCAGGCTTGGCGCTTCCGGTTCCTGAAGCGCTTGCCACGCCTCGCTGCCATTAACGGTAACCAGGACATCATAGCCCCATTTCCTCAAAGAGGCTTCCAGCAGCCGCCGGGTGACCGGGTCATCCTCAGCTATCAGAATTCGCATTTTATTCCTCCCGTAAAGTCTCTTTCATTGCGACCTCCAATTCCCCGAAGGCCCGCTTGAGTTCTGAGAATGCTCTCTTGGCTGCGGCCAGAGTCCCTTCTTTGCCCAATAGCTCCAGGCGATAGGCCGCTTCAAAGGCAGCTTGCGCGGAAAAATTACTCACCGAGCCCTTTAAGGCATGGGCCGCCTGCTCCACCGCATGGGCATCATTATGGGTAATTCCCGCCTGGATTTGTGCGATATGATCAGGCAGATTGTCGAGGAACAGACCGACGATCTCTTTAAAAAGATCCTGGTCGCCACCCACTAAATCCATGGCCCTGGACAGATCAAAAACAGCCCTTAAGGATGTCTCCGCCCCTTTTGATGGGGCCGAAGGCTTTTTCTCGGCCTTTTCTATCGGCGTAAGTTTTTCCATGATCCTTAACAGTTCCGCCGCATTTATGGGCTTGGATAAATACTCGTCCATTCCGGCCGCAAGACATTTTTCCCGGTCTCCCGCCATGGCATGGGCGGTCAGGGCCACGATGGGGATATGCCCGCCGGTCTGCCTTTCCTTTTTCCGTATTTTCCGTGTGGCTTCAAACCCGTCCATCTGCGGCATCTGGCAGTCCATTAATACAAAATCATAGGCGGTCGCCGCCAAAGCCTTGACGGCCTCTTTGCCATTGGCAGCCACATCGGCGCTGTAGCCGAGTTTTTTCAGAATACTCAAGGCCACTTTTTGGTTGACCACGTTATCTTCCGCCAGCAGGATGCGCATCCTGCGCTTTTGATCTTCGGCCAGGGAATGGCGCGTAATAATTTCCTCCGGCCGTTTATTTGGCGTTTCCTCCTGCATATATGTACCGCTGACTGTTACAAGGCTGTCATAGAGCAGTGATTGTTTGACCGGTTTGGTCAGATAGACGCTAAAACCGACTTCTTTCACCCGATTGGCATCGCCGCGCTCACCCATTGAGGTCATCAAGATCAGGATGACGTTTTTCAGATCCGGATCCTGCTTGATCTTTTTTCCCAGGGTCTCTCCATCCATCTCTGGCATCTGCATGTCAAGGACCGCTATTTCATAAGGATCTTTTGCGACTAAGCCTCGGCGAAGTTCCTTTAACGCCTGCGCGCCGCTTGAGGCCTCGCCGAACCGGCATTGCCACGACTTCAAGAGCTCGCTTAAAACATACCGGTTGGTCGCGTTGTCATCCACGATCAGGATGCGTTTTGCCCGGATATCCTCGGAAACAAAAATCCTTTTCTCTTGGCCTTCAGGCTGTTTTTCAAAAACAGCCGTAAACCAGAACTCAGATCCTTGGCCTTGCTCACTTGCCACCGCAATCCGGCCGCCCATCATTTCCACCAGCTGCTTGGAAATGGTCAGGCCCAAGCCGGTTCCGCCGTATTTGCGGGTGGTGGAACTGTCCACCTGGGAAAATGACTTGAAGAGACGGTCCATGCGATCTTGGGGAATACCGATGCCGGTATCGGAAACACTAAAGCGCAGTGTGGCATGGGTCGTATTTTCATGATCCAGGGAAACCCGGATCGTCACCTCGCCCTTTTCGGTAAACTTGACCGCATTGCCTGAAAGATTGACCAGTATCTGGCGCAGCCGCCCCGGATCTCCGCGAAAAAGTGATGGGACTTCCTGGTCGATCATATTAACAAATTCCAAACCTTTCTTTTGGGCGTTGGCTGCCACCAGATCGCATACTTCTTCCAGGGCCACCCTCAAATCAAAATCGATGATTTCAAGGTCAAATTTTCCCGCTTCGATTTTTGAATAATCGAGAATGTCGTTGATTAGAGCCAATAAGGCGTCGGCGCTGGTGCGAATGATTTCCGTGAACTCGCGTTGCTCAGGGTTCAATTCAGTGCCTAAAAGAAGGCCGGTCATGCCGATTACGCCGTTCATGGGCGTGCGGATTTCGTGACTCATATTGGCGAGAAACTCGCTTTTGGCGATATTGGCGACCTCTGCTTTTTCAGCCATTTGCTGGGCATGCGCAATGGCAACCTGGAGCTGACGGTTGGTTTCCTCCTGATCTTGATAGAGTCTGGCATTTTCAATGGCGATGCCGATTTGGTTCCCGATGGAAGTAAAAAGCTGGATTTCTTGTTCAGAATAAGCACGCGGTTCGATAGATCCCAAGGTCATATTGCCCTGAAATTTATCCTTGACAAAAAGGGGTACGACGGCAATCCCACGGATACCGATCCTTGATGCATACCCTTTTCTGTTCGCTGTACGGGGATCGGTTAATCTGTCTTCAATGACGACAATCTTGTTTGGTTGTTAGGTAATGCTGGCGGTGCTTTGGCCCAATCTCCGCCGTTTTGGTAATTTTTTTAAATCTTCAGGGGTCCCCCCTTTCTGAGCGGCAAACACCATCTCTTGAGTTTGGGTGTCTAAGAGCCGGACAGAGACGTTATAGGGCTTGAATAGTTCCATTACTTTGTCCAGGGCCTCGTTTAGGATCTGATCAAGGTTCAGCGTTTGGTTTACGGTTTGCGAAATAGCAAATAATGTGTCAAGGGCCTGCACGCGATTTTTAAGTGCATCGGCCGCCTTTTGCAATTCTTTCCGGGTTTCGTTTAACTTTTGTATGGTGGCGTCCTGTTCTTGATAAAGCCTGGCGTTTTCAATGGCGGAGCCGACCAGGGCTCCCATGGAGCTAAAAAAGCTTATTTCTTCGTCACTATAAGCGCGCGGTTCGATAAATGCCATGGCCATATTGCCCTGCAATTTATTCTTGGCCGAAAGCGGTATGATGATCATCCCGCGGATACCCATCTTTGCTGTAAACCCCTTTCCATGGGCTGTGCGCGGGTCGCTTGATGCGTCTTCAACGATGGAAACCTTGTCTGATGTTAAGGAAATATTGGCACTCCCGTTTCCCAGTTTCCGCCGTTTGATTAAAAGTTTTAAATCCTCAGAGGAGAGGCCTTTGTGCGCGGCAAGCACCAATTCCTGTGTCTGGTGGTCTAAAATCCTGATAAAAGTAAAATGACACTTGAACAGTTCCGTAACTTTCTCCAGAGCGTCGTTTAGAATCTGATCAAGGTCCAGAGATTTGTTTACGGTTTGGGAGATAGAAAATAAGGTGGTCAGTGCCTGGTTTTGTTGTTCTCTTTGATGTTTCATCTCTTTTTTCATTTACCCCATTCAATATCATAGACAAGCCGAAACCACAATTTTGTATCATGCAACGCAAGATAATTGAATGCATCGAATGTATGGTTCTCGGAATCCGTCAATCATTGAGTACAAGGAAGAAACCCCTCTGTGCCACTTTACTGTATGGCCGTGTGAAATTTCTCAATGGCGGCGGATGAATCAAAATAGACCAGATGGGACCTGCACCTGCAGTCCGACGAACCAAACCCCTCGAAAGGCGCCGCGGCGCCGGGAAGCGTCATCAGGAGGTCGGCCCACCGGCATTCGAGCTTTTGCGGCGCATGTGAAAACCAGACGCCGATGATTTCAACCGCCG
>JAUYIZ010000369.1 GCA_030688615.1 Desulfobacterales bacterium
TGGCAGGGGTGAATTTTCGGGCAGGCAGTTTAATAAAGCCATTTGATTCCAAAAGAAGAAGCAGGCTTCGGCAGACCATATCTTTGAGAACACCATTAGGCTGCCTCCAATCCCACTGCCTGCAGACTTCTTGAGAAATGAAGCGCCTGCTTTTCTCCGGATGTGAGACAATAATCTTCCTGATGGTCGCAATATCTCTCCTGGTGACCGATCGCCTACGATATGTTATGATTGTTTCCATTCCTGACACTATAAGCCATCAGGAACTGGAACGCAACTTATTTCTAAAAAAAACTTACGGCGAGTTGTTATATCTTAAACTCAAGGCGATTATCGCCCGTGAACGGTTACAGTTTTTTTAGGCCAGTCAGGATTGATGATTGGGTAAATATTCCTGAACTCCAGCTTATTGAAGCATGTATCTGGCACTTCAGGATGAACCGTCCTCTCTCGCCGCCAAACTTCCATCAAATAGTTCTTTGCGATTCACGATTTTTTACTTTCTTGATATTCCAGGTTGATATAACATGACCATTACAAAAGTTTTATCGTTAAGTCGCTTTTGATCAAAAAAAAGATTCTCGATGCAGTTTAACAGTCAGAGCGAATATATCAAATATAAATAAAGGCGAATCCCATGGCCAAAATCGGTCGCAATGAACCCTGTCCCTGCGGCAGCGGAAAAAAGTACAAACAGTGCTGCCTTGGAAAGACTGTCTCGGCTTCAAGCTTCACGCAGGAAGATCGCCAAACGGCGCTTCATCTGTTGGAGCGATTTGTCGAGGAGGAACTGGGCTATGAAGATGATGAGGCATATGACACCTTCTACGATCGATGGCACGATCGTCTCGAGGATCTCGACCAGACATGGATCAATATAAGCGAAGATGTTTACGACATGTGGTTCTACCTTGATTACCGGCTATCTGGTGGAGTATTTGCGGTGGATCTCTTCCTGGAACGGAATCCACAGCTCTCCCCGGGGGTGCGTGGATATCTTCTGCTCCTGCGCGAAACCGCTCTGCGTCTCTATGAGGTCGCGGACCTGTCACCCGGAGAATCGCTTACCCTGCGGGACGTCCTAGGGGACGTCAGGGTAACGGTGCGCGAACGAAGCGGGTCGCGATCCTTGAATCGACACGCGCTTGTGGCTGCGCGGGTAATCCCACGCGGTCCGTCGGGGCATCCGGAGATCGAGAGCGGCTTTCTTCACATGCCCGACCTCATCCGCGAGCAGGCGATCTCCCAGCTCAAATCGCATCGAAAGGATTACCGGCATAAGCACCCGAAAGCCGGCGAAACGGAATTTTACAAGGAAATCGGACTCTTCGTCCACGATGCCTGGATGTCCAGCCTTCTTGAGCCCCCCATCCCGCACCTGAAAAACACTGACGGCGAGGACATCGTGTTAACCATCATCCGGTTCGACGTCCTCGATTCCGTTGGCCTCAAAGCGACGCTTGACAGCGCAGAGGACCTTGATCGCGAAGGGGACAAAGCCGCCTGGATATGGTCAGGGGTCAATCCGAAAGGAGATCTTGTCACTCTGGGCTCGCTGGTCTTGAAGGGGAAAATCCTGGAGCTCGAATGCAACTCGTCCCGGCGCGGAGAGCGCGGACGCGCCCTGATCGAGCGGCTGGCCGGCGAAAAGATTTGTCACCGCTCCACAACGCATGAAAATATCGAGATGAAGCTGCGCGAACGGATCCGCTCCGGACCTCCGGTCGACACCCAGGAATTGGAGGACGACCTTCCCCGTGAGGTGAGGGAAGCGCTGGTGCTCGATGCCCAGGGCCGGTACTACCGCAAATGGCTTGACGAAACCATACCGGCATTGGACGGGCACACGCCCCGGGAAGCCGCTGCCGATGCCGGGCTGCGCCCAAAGCTGATTGACCTGATCCACGGACTGGAAGGCATGTACCATAGGGCCCTTAAAAATGGAGACCCGGCATACGATCCGTCTTGGATGTGGGGCGAGTTGGGGCTTGAATCTGGCTTAAAGCAGGCATATATCCCTCCGCTGGCGCACGAACGCATGGCCATGATATCGCCCGGATTGGGCGATCTGTGCCGGACGACGGCAGAGCGCCTGCGCCGGCAGCCCGGGTTTGATGATGGATCCACGATCATGACGGCTGAAGAGATCGGGACAAACCTGGAAATCCAGCGATTTCTGAGAGGAACCCGGTCAGGTGAAGCAGCGGCTCCGGACAGCGCAGTGCTCGACGCCGACAGCCTTGCGCCGCATATCGAGTACATGATCAATTTCGAACTGCATCGGCGAAAGACGTTCTGGGTCGACGAATCCCTGGCATACATGCTGGCAAAAACGGATCTGGATGTACCTGGATCCGATCTGCGTTTGCCCTTTACCTGCTTCGCGCTCGTTTTCACGGACCGGTACGTGCTATCGCTTGCCGAGAGGATGTTGTCAACAGACCCGACGTCTCTTATGTCGGGGCACTTCTTGCGGGTTGCCACGGTCTATATGAGGGAAGAGCGTCATGCCTCGAACCGGGTGCTCCATATCTGGTTTGTCTTCGACGCCCTTGGCGCCGACCCGCCTCATCCGGTCACCCATGAAATTCCGCTCAAAGAGGACGCTCCCATTTTGCTGCTTCCTGAGGATTCGGCGCCGCCGGTTGTCGAAGGTCTTGACGTGGCTGACGCAAACCCGCTACGGGGATTGCTGCATGTCACGCTAAACGCTGTTCTCTATGCGACAAGCCTGGGCGCCGAGCCGCAGCACCAAAAGAGTCCAAACAAAGCGCAACTGGGGGAAGCGAGATTCGAATCGGAGCCGCAACTCTTCAGCAGTGAGGACGTCTACTTCCTGCCGGGCGCCATTGAGATCTCGCGCCTGCGCAATTTCCAGCAACTGGACCGGATTCCCAGCGGCCGGAAAATCCTGCACCGTTTCATGGTACGCGGCCACTGGCGCCGCGCGGCTTCCGGGTGGCGAGACCAGCGGATGCGGTGGATCGCGCCTTATTGGAAGGGACCGGATATAGCCGCTGTGATCGAGCGAACCTACAAGCTGAAACCATGAAGCGTACAATTGACTCATTGATAAGGTGGAAAAGCAGGATGATGGAAGGACCGAGGCCTCATGATGCAATGGATTTTTCACCCTCATGATCCCTGAGATATCGATTTAAAAGATAAAGATATCAATCATCTGCGGAAACCTGTGATACGTCTGACGTATATTTTTATTGAATTTACAGTATGTTAACTCGGAGGCGCTTCCTGGGGCCAACCCTATACCCATTACGGAGCCATTGCCATCAAGGACGGCGATGAGGCCCAGAGGGATAGGGTCATACGACTGGGAGAACGGATCGCCGCAAAGTCCCTGGAGTTGTTCGGTAAAGAATAGGCAAAAGTTATTCCCTTCTTGTTTTTCAGGATGTGAAATCAATTCCATGCTTTTTATTGAATAGGTAACCCTTCTCTACCTTTTGCAACATGTACAACTTTACTAAGAATGTATACTGGCTTTTTCCCTTGGGTTTGCAATAAAAAAGTAGACTCAGTCAAGCGCAATTTTACAAAGTTTCTTTTCATATGCAACGGGGCAGGATACCCCGGTGTAGCGGTTCAAAGAAAAGTGGATAGATTTAGGGACAGATTTGGGAATAAATAAGAGATGGTTTTAGGGTATAATAATCTCAAAGAAAGGGGGAGCAAATGGGATAATTTCCTCGGGTATCAGGAATTTAATCGATAATTTTCGATTGTGGTTGTAGTCATGAGGGAAAAGTCTTAAAATTAAGCAAACTGAAAAAGGAGGAGATAGATGATGGACAAGATGATTAGGTCATTGTGCGGATTTTGTCATTCTAATTGCGGAATTATAGTGCGGGTCCGGGACGGTAAAATCACCCGCATCGAAGGAGACCCGGAAAATCCGGTCAACAGGGGTTATCTGTGTCCCAAAGCCCAAGCGCTAAAACCGATGATAGAGTCCGAAGAACGGCTAAAATTTCCTCTGAAAAAGATGAAAAGCGGCTTTGTCAAGGTCTCCTGGGACGAGGCGCTGAACCTGGCAGCAGATAAGCTGACTCACGTCAGACAGGCTTACGGACCGGAGAGCCTGGTCCTATGCGGCGGCGCGCCCGTGACCTACGTCGCCAGGGACGGATTCCGGCAGTTTATGGGTGTATTCGGTTCGCCCAACTTTACGGGGGCGTCTAACCTCTGTCATGTCCCAAGGAAAGTGGCCTTCGATGATGCCTTCGGGGGAATGCCCGAGCCCGATCTGGAAAATAGCCGGCTGATTATCTTTTGGGCCGGGAACCCAGTGAATACAACCCGTTTCACCGGGCATGCGTCCGTCGACGGGTTCAACCGGACGATTTCCCGGGCCAAGGAAAGAGGGGCCAACGTCGTCGTCATCGATCCGGTGCGGACAGAAACGGCAGCCCTGGCAGATGAATGGGTGCGGCCCAATATCGCCACCGACACGGCTTTAGGGCTGGCCATGGCCCGCACCATAATCAAGGAAAATTTATATGATAGGGCTTTTGTGGAAAAGTGGGTCATCAGGTTCGACGAAATCAAGAAGCACGTTGAGCCCTTGACCCCGGAGTGGGCCGAAAAGATAACCGCGGTGCCGGCGGATCGCATCAGGGAACTGGCACGACTCTATGCCACCACCGAAGGGGCCGCCATCAAGGACGGCAACGGGTTGGACATGCATAGCACCGGCGTAGATATGGTGAGGACCATCGTGCTGCTAATCGCTCTAACCGGCAATATCGATAATAAGGGAGGAAACCCCTTTCTGCCTTTTGTTCCCCAAACGCCCCTTCCTAACGTGAGGTCGGAGAAACGTTCCATGGGGCGGGAGCAGTTTCCTCTATTTCCGGCGGTACCTTTCCCCGTAGTGAAAGAACGCCTAATGGGTGAAGCCCCCGAACGACCCCGGGCGATTATAGTGCACCATTCCAACCCTGTGCTCGTACAGGCGAACCGGGAGAGGACCAAACAGGCACTCGAGAAACTGGAGTTCATGATGGTGATGGACATCTTCCCGACAGCCACGACCGAGCTGGCTGATCTGGTTCTGCCGGCCGCAGCCGACCTCGAAATGGTGGACTACCGGGCCTTTTCCAGCACCAAGGGGGGATTCCTGGCCTTGCGGGAGAAAGTAGTAGAGCCGCCTGGAAGCGCTCGCCCGGTCTTTGAAGTCGAGTACGGGTTGGCGAAAAAGATGGGCATCGAGCAAAACTATCCTTTCCGAAATGCTGAGGAATGGCTCAATTTCGTATTGAAGCCTGCCAAGGTAAGCCTGGATGACCTGAGAAGAGAGCACGTGATATATGGCTCTCCGGCAGTGGTCTATAAAAAGTATGAGAGGGAAGGGTTCAAAACGCCGTCAGGGAAAGTGGAATGTTACTCCGAGAGATTTGAGAAGGCCGGAAGGCAGGCGTTGCCGGTATTCGAGTACCCAAAAGAATCGCCCACTGCACGTCCCGACTTGGCGAAGAAATACACCCTGTGCGCGACAACCCGCAGACCGGCCGAATTTGTTCATACGAAACTGGTCAACCTGCCCACCGCAGGAAGGATCTATCCCGATCCGATAGTGAAGCTGAACGCTTCCGACGCTTCCAAAAGAGACGTCAAACAGGACGACATGGTGGAAGTGGAGTCAAGAACAGGCAAGATACGGCTAAAGGCAAACATTAGCGAGGAAGTGACGCCAGGTTTGGTGACAATCGATTTCGGGTGGGGGAACCCGACGGACAAAAAGGCGAGTATCAACAGTCTTTCGCCAGATGATGTTTGGGATCCCGTTTCGGGAGGTTATCCGAACAGGTTGTTTTTGTGTGAAGTGAAGAAGGGGTGAGTTATGAGTTTTGAGTGGTGAATTTGGTTGAGAAAGGGATATTTTAGGGAAAAGGGAGTTGGGAACTTCCGGCAATACTCGTACGTATTTATTTTCAAGATCTTTTCAGGAATAACCGGGAGGAGGAAAAACACAATTAGAGGGGGACATCGCCGCTGATTACGGGGTTCCACTCACCTCAATCAAATGGCGTCTCCAGAACGTCGGCACAATTGAGACGGAAAATCCCCGTGGGTTTGACATCGCCACTCTACCGCCGGGAACCGATCTTGGAACAGCCCTGGCCACAGGCGAAATCGATGTCTTGTTTTTCTCTCGCACCCCTCGTACGATTTCGGGACCCCAAAACCGCATCCGGCGATTGTTTGAGGACCCGCGCGCGGCAGAGGAAGAGTATGTAAACTCGCACGGCTACTGGCCGATCATGCACATCGTCGCCATTAAGGAAGAATCGGTCGACGCTAACCCCAACCTGCCCGTGCAGTTGATGGAGGCGTTTGCCGACGCGTATTGCATCGCCGCTGGATACCTGAACGATCCTAACTGGTCGCAGATCGTTTGGGCCAAATACGCACTTGATCAGGAACGCCAGGCTTTTAAGAAGTCGCTTTGGACATCGGGAGTTGCCGCCAACCGTGCTAACCTGGAACGCTTCCTCGGCTATTCCTTCGATCAGGGGTTAACTGATCAGATGCTTTCCGTAAACGAGCTCTTTCACTCATCGGTTTGGGACACCTAAAAGCGCAGGAACAAACCAGCTTGCCTGTTGATTCCTAATGAAACCACAAGATATCAAGCGCCTCCAAAACCTGCGATATGTCTGAGTGAACAA
>JAUYIZ010000380.1 GCA_030688615.1 Desulfobacterales bacterium
CAACAGTGGAAATAATTAGAGCGCTGGATGTTCATGAAATGAACGGGTTCGCCTCAAAAATAATAAAACACAAATTATTTTTTACTGGCGAAGGTTCTTCCATAATATTTCCGGCCCAACACTAAAGCATGATAATATTATTGCTGTTACGAGCGACGAAACATCACCAATAGCGCAGATGGTTCATGACACCTATGTGTTGTCATGCGGCCCGGAAGGAGCTGTAGCTGCAACGAAATCAGTTGTTGAGCAAGCGTTGTTTTATGACACGCTCCTAAGAAACCGAACCCGTCAGCCCCTGGCTGATCTAAACAAGTTGGCTGATTTGCTACAGATCGTTTTAGAAATGGAAATTCCTGGGAAAATAATTGAAAAGACAGCTCGTGCAGACGTTATATATTTTGCGGGGCGCAATAATGGTGTTGCTGAAGAACTCACATTGAAAGCAAATGAAGTAGCCAGAAAGAAATCAGACTTTTTAGAAGGAACGTATGCTGCCCACGGCATCGAAGAGGTCATAACCAATAAAGATGTTCTGATAGTCATAGATCCCTTTCCTCAGGAAGAAAAAAAATATAGGAGTGTGATGATAAATAGAGTTGGGTTGCCGATATTTGCTATTTCTCACAAACAATCATCGTTCCCTACGATACTATTGCCTGGATACAATGGGTTCAATTCGTATCTTCAATTAGTTGCAGGCTGGAATTTACTGGTTGAAATCGGTTTAATGAATAAGGTTGTCTTAGATCACCCACAACGAGCCAGAAAGATCGGTAATGAATTTGAAACGGAAAGCCAGTAAAAATGCAGCAGTAATTGTAGCCCATCCAGACGATGAAACTCTTTGGGCAGGCGGCACCATTCTGATGAGAACGGATTATAATTGGCAGATTATATCATTGTGTCGAGGCGATGACCCCGAACGATCACCAAGATTCTTCAATGCGCTTGAAGTATTAAAAGCTGAAGGAAAAATGGGCAATTTAGATGACGGTCCGGAACAAGAACCGCTTTCCCCGCAAAAGATCAAAGAATCGATTTTATCCTTAATGCCACCACTGGAATATGACATCATTATCACGCATAGCCCGGATGGTGAATATACCAGACACAGGAGACACGAGGAAATCGGACAGGAAGTTATGACATTATGGAAGAATAAGGGATTGTTTTCCAAACAGTTATGGCAATTCGCCTATGAAGATGGAGGAGGGAAATATCTCCCTCGTTCGATTACATCGGCGGATAGATTGACAAAATTGGAAAGTTTCATTTGGCATAAAAAATATAAGATAATTACCGAAGTCTATAATTTTTCTGCCAGCAGTTTTGAAGCTAAAGCCGCGCCTATCTCCGAAGCTTTTTGGTGTTTTGATAGTCCGCAAAAATTCTTTATGAAGGTATAAACATGAAAGTATTAGTACTTTATGATTATCCCGCGTCTCCTGGAGGTCTGGCAACACAAGGCGAATTGCTGTATCGAGGATTAAAGGAAATTGGAGTGGATGTCTACCCGGTCAATTTTGAAGCTGCTCAAGAAAAAGAATGGTACTATCGCTGGTTTCAACCTGATATCGTTGTGGGTATCGGGTACTGGGGGCATACGCCTCATCTTATCCTGCATCCGAAACAGAACGGTGCGCTTCCGGTTCCCTGGTTGGTGGCGGATGGTTATATTGCGAATTATCAAGAAATTCTAAATGATCTGCCTTTAATCTTGGTTACCTCGCATTGGGTAAAAGAAGTATATACAAGAGATGGTCTTACAGGTGACAATATTGAAGTTTTACCGGTAGGTTGTGATACTGATGCTTTTCATCCATTTGATAAAAATAATCCCAAAGTAGCTGCTATTCGTGAAGCATTAGGGATTGATCCGGATGAAATCATGGTCTTAACTGTTGGCGGGGATGCTGCTTCTAAAGGGGCTCAGGAAGTTATGCAGGCTTTAGCAATCAATAATTCCAAAGCTCCTCCTTGGCGATATGTCTGTAAAGTCTGGCCTCAGGGAAGAACGCAACTGCAAAATTTAGCCGATTTGAAATTGGCAGAACAACTGGGTATCAAACAGAATATCATTTATACAATGAACATAGTTTCGCGAAATTTTATGCCTTATTTGATAAATGCCTGTGATATATATGCTGCCCCTTCACGATTAGAAGGTTTTGGTATGCCTCAAATTGAGGCAGGCGCATGTGCCAAACCGGTAATAGGTATCAAAGCCATGGGGATGCGTGACACCTTAATCCACGGTAAAACAGCATTGTTAGCTGAAGTAGCCCAAGAAATTCTTATGAGGGAAACCATTCTTGGATCAGCATCCGGGTTCGAGGAAGGGCATCGTTACATTTTTGATAAACCTCGAACAGTAGACTATAGGGCCAGTGTTCACGATATAGCAAACTACTTAATGGATCTTATGGAAAATCCTGAATTGCGAATTGGATTAGGTCAGGCCGCACGTGAGCGAGTAGTTGAAAACTATGATTATCGGAAAATTGCCAAACGTTTTGTTGAAATAGTCGAGGAAAAACTGGGGATATCATAAATGGAAACGAAATTGTTAACGGAAATCAACGACACGAAAAGAGCAGCCGTTGATGTGTTACTCCACAATTCCTATGGTCCTTATGGCGGCCTTCCTCGCACTGCCGGCTGGGGCTACCCTGAGCCCTATACCAGGGATTTAATGATTTCCACTCTCGGCGTTCTATTGACCGGCAACGAAAAATTGATCAAGTCTTTACAAAACGTGTTGGAAACTTTAGCCAAAAACCAAACACCCCTGGGACATATACCGTCTCTTGTTCATAATTCCAAAGAACGAGGCGCCAGTGACACCACACCATTATTTTTATTGGCAGTCGCGATTTATAGAAAACATGTTGGGGACAATGACTTTTTAAAAGAATCTGCAAATAAAGCTCTTATCTGGATGGAATATCAATCCCCCACAGATAGAGTACTCGTTTCCCAGCTACCAACCAGTGACTGGCGTGATGAACAGTGGGTTTTAGGTTACGGACTCTATGTTAATACTATTGTTTATAGTTATTTGCGACTTTTTGGTTTTTCTGAAAGAGCAAATCGGATAAAAACGCAGATGGAACGCTTGTCAATACGAGAAGAAGAAAAAGAAGAAAAAAATTATATTGATGAAGGCTTATTCATAAAACATAAACCCTATTATGCATTATGGTCATATAAAATATACAATAGTGAACGTTTTGATCTGCTGGGCAATAGTTTAGCTATTATTATGGGCATAGCCCCGCCAACCAGGGCAGCCAGGATTATTGCCTGGATAGAAAAAGAATGTCAGATTCTCCAGGAAAAAAAAGAACTGGCTCTAGACCTTCCGCCAAATTTTTTTCCCTATATCATGCCGGGAGATAAAGATTGGCGCCCGCGCTATGCCAAAATGAATACTCCTGGGGAATATCATAATGGAGGTGTTTGGCCTTTTGTCTGTAGTTTTTATGTCGCGGCTTTGATCGCAGCAGGTAAGTATAAACTCGCAGAGAAAAAATTTTATTCTCTTACGAAATGTGTTAAACTAGCAAGAAACCCTGAACTTGCCTATGGATTTAACGAGTGGTTTAAGGCTCAAGATGGTAGCCCGCGGGGCAATGACTGGCAGACCTGGTCCGCATCAATGTATTTATATGCGGCTGCGTGTCTTGAACAGAAGACAACTCCTTTTTTTGAAGAACTTCGTAAAGTATAGTGACTTCTAAAAAGCCGGGGTTATGAATAGCGCAATGGAGCACTTTCGCGCACTGCTGGTCCGACTTTTGGTCGTATTCACGGCGTGCGGATTGCCCTGGCGCGCACCAGGGATTTTGAAAAAGTGGAACGTATTGCGCTGATCACCCAAGCCGGCCTCCGCAACGTGGTCATTTTCCCTGAAAAGTTCGGCGATCGGTATGTGCGTTTGGACCGGCCGCATTCCGAAATTTCGTCCTGGTCGATCTGGATTTCCTATTCTCCCGATCTTGTGCACTGGGGCGATTCCCGGGTGATTATGAAGCCGCTGGCCTATCACTGGGATGAAATGAAAATCGGGCCGGGCGCACCGCCCTTTAAAACCGACAAAGGTTGGCTTCATATTTACCATGGCGTTTTTAAGACCATGTCCGGAGCAGTGTATCGCCTCGGCGCGGCCCTGCATGACCTTGATGATCCGGCCAACATCATCGGCGTTTCCGATCAATGGATATTGCAGCCTGAGGACCCTTGGGAGGTAAGTGGCTATGTTCCCAATGTCGTCTTTACCTGCGGCGCTGTTCCGGAGGACGACGGTACGGTAAAAATATACTGGGGCGGCGCGGATACGGTCATGTGCGTTGGTACGGCCGTGATCGATGACCTGATATCGCTTTGCCTTTCGGTTTCCCGGCCGCCGTTGTAGATTATCGCATGAATTTTTTATCGACACTTAGGACACAAGGATATGCACCCTGAAAAACGTAAAAAGCTGAAAGTTAAAAGAAAAGCGAATAAGATCGTAGGGGATACTTCACGGGTGATCACCCGGCTTCATCTTCCCGATAAGAGGTATCGCATCTCTAAAATAATTCAGCGCATAATGAGCTTGTCTGAAACTGCGGCCGAAAATCTAATTGCTCAAATAATGATTGATTTTTCCGGACGACACCAAGACATCGGACACATTTTTGAGCGGCACCTGAATGAGGTGAAAGATTATCTTCCACGGGATGCGATGCTCAGCGCTGATCAAAGGGCCCTCATCGGAGCTTACTTTACAAAGGAGTACTCTATTGAATCGGCCGCCCTTTTCAACCCTTCCATCGTCCCGCATCCTGATCAGAGTCATCTGAAAAAAGGCAGCTTGCGCTTTATCATGAGCCTGCGGGCAACCGGGGAAGGCCATGTTTCGTCTATTGTCTTTCGCAGCGGTATCCTCGACCGGTACAATACGTTTATCTTCGACCCGATCAGTGATTTTGTGGAAACGCCGGATCTCCAATTAGACGCTTTTTACAAGCGCAATCCTTTCCAGCTCAAGCTCAATGAGATGGGGGCCGGCAATGAGATAACCGCCCATATTCTTAACCAGCTGCCGGAAGATTTTACTTATAATGAATTAATAGAAAAAATAGGAATACTTCGCGCAAAACCGCAATTTTCTGAAACGAACCAAAAAAGAACCTTCAAGGAAATGCGCTGGCTGGCGGACTCCAATTATGAGGTAAGTTTCCACCCCGATCACCATATATCCGAACGGGTGATCTTTCCCGTTTCGGAAAACGAAAGCAGGGGCATTGAAGATGCCCGTTTCGTTCAATTTTTCAATGACAACGGTGAGGTCGTCTATTATGCGACCTATACCGCCTACAACGGCATTACGATTTTACCGCAGTTGATCGAAACAAAGGATTTTATCAAATTCAACATTTTAACGCTCAACGGTAAAGCCGTACAAAACAAAGGCATGGCGCTTTTCCCCCGAAAAATTGGCGGTCGCTATGCCATGCTCTCGCGCCAGGACGGTGAAAACAATCATATCATGTTCTCAGACAATATCCATTTCTGGCAAGAGTCCCAAATCATCCAGGAGCCTGAATATCCTTGGGAATTCATGCAGATCGGCAACTGTGGGTCACCCCTTGAAACCAATGAAGGCTGGATCGTGCTCACCCACGGTGTCGGGCCCATGCGTCAATATTGCATCAGTGCCATACTGCTTGATCTTGAAAATCCAACAAAAATCATCGCCCGCCTGAATGAGCCGTTGCTTGCCCCGCATGAGAAAGAGCGCGAAGGATATGTCCCCAATGTTGTTTATTCCTGCGGTGCGATAATTCATAACAACGAGTTGGTCATTCCCTACGCTATGTCCGATATCAATTCCGGTATAGCAACCGTTGTAGTCAATGAGCTGCTTAACCATATGCGTGCGGTAGGTTAGAGTTTTTGTATTGGCATTGGTGATGCTAAATTGGGAAAAAACCATGAAAATCAGGCTCGCAGGAATCGGTGATTTCTTGTCAATTTCCAACGAATCATATACCGCAAATGGGTTGTGATATCATGATCTTCGGATGGCAAATTGCTAAGTCCCAGAGTAATTGGCCGCCAGTCTCAGAATAATTGACCCCGCTATCCCGCTATTCAGTTTACCCTGCCCGAACTGATAACCCCCCGAGAGAAATACTCAGATGATCCGGAAATAGACTGAATCCACCGCCCAGCTTACAGCAGCATACCTCGCCCGGGGATTGATTTTGTATCCCTCCTGTTTTATGAAAAAGTTCGCTAAAACAATTCTCTAACAGGAGGGATACAGATGCCGCCATCAGCAACACCGGAAGCTATTAAAGCATATCAGCAACAATTGGAAAAGAACAAAATAAAACCCGATAACCTGCCGCCGTGTCCGCGCTGTCTTGTGGAGTCGGCCTTTTTCAAAGAGCATGCCTATCGAGACCGTAAATTTCTGGTCATTGTCGATATGCTGGTTAAAACTGTCTTAAGCGCACTGCTTCGATTCAAATGCCCCGGATGCGGCAAAACGTTCACCTATTATCCGGATTTTGCTCTGCCCCACTAGCATTATACCCGGCAGACGCTCACGCACTTTAGCCGCTCTTATGTCCAAGACCCGGATAAAACATACCAGAAAGCGATCATGGTCAACAACAGCGCTCCGGGGTATCCCGACGATCAGCAAACCCTGGCGCCCTCCACGATTCATCGCTTTATCACAACTCTTTCCAGTTTAAAAACATGTTCCCAAAAGGCTCTGGACCTGATTCTTCAAGAAAACCCCGCATCTGCTATCTGCCGCAACATAGCGAACCAGAAGGTCCCCGGACAAAAATTCAAAAGCAAGGCCAGAGAAAACATCCTGGTGCAGTGCTCAAGATTTTTTGAAATCGAAACCATTTTCCAGCATACTTTTAAGACTTTAATTTTCACCAAGTTGGCAATACGATGCGCATTTACCTGATGTAGGGTTCATCTCCAGTTGACACGGGAGGTGATCGCTTGAACAAAAATCAGGAAAAATGGGCCATCTTCTGGTGCGATTTACTCAGCCCCGTCCTCTATGAGCAGATCGAACCGGAGAAAACCCATCAATTTCTAAAAACCCTGGCAAAGGAGCCCATTCTTTTCCCCGATGGCCATATCAAAAAGCCGTCCCTTTCCACTTTAAAACGCAAACTCAAAAAATATCGCACCGGCGGCTTTGATCTGCTGGCCCGAAAAAAACGAAATGACCGGGGAAAACCCCGACAAATATCCCCCGAAGTGATCCAAAAGGCCATCGAACTGAAAAAGGATCAACCCCTCCGGTCTGAGCAGACCATCAACCGCTTT
>JAUYIZ010000382.1 GCA_030688615.1 Desulfobacterales bacterium
AGGCGCAATATGCAAGAGTTGTAACCTTAAGCCTCGTCTGAGAAACCGCGTTTCTTATGGCGATGAATCCAGCTCCGCTGGCGGCGGTGCTGAAACCTGACACCTGAAACCTCTTTCACCAACGACTGCGATTTACACCCATCCGGGCGCCTCAACGCCTAACATTGTGAATTAATTTTTGCATGAACCCTATGCCCTCTGCGCTCTGTCCTGAAACCGTCGGTATTCGTACATCTTGGAAAACGCTTTCACGGCCCGTTCCGGCGTGGGGTAAAACAGCCCTTTATAGGCGCTGTCGCCGACGCCGAACACGGTTTGATGCTTTTCATCGGGCATCATGCTGGCGCCGAAGACCGGTTTGTTGTATTTTTCCATAAGCTTGACAATGAGCTCAATGTATTCCTTTTCAAAATCGGACAGCTGCTGGATCATGTCTTCTAACACTTCGGACGGAAAACCCGGGTCCGTCTCCTTTACCGAAGTTGCCAGGCGCCTGAGCAGAATTCTGCGGCCCAAAATACCCAGGTTGATCACGCCGTCGCATCCATCCCATCTCATGAGTTCTTCCATGATTGCCAAAGGAAGTGAAAGGGTCCGGTCGCCCACCATGTCCACCGGGTTGGAGCGGCTCCAGAAAGACGGAAGCAGGTTGTCTATGCGTTTGATAATTTCAGGGGAAAGTTCCGGGACCTCCAGGCCGTACTGGGAACAGATGTCCGCGGTCACCACGCCCCATCCGCCACCGAGGGTCATGATGGCAGCACGGTTGCCCGCGGGCAGCGGCAGGCAGGAAAAAGCAGATGAAAGATCCAGCAGGTTCATGGGCAGATCCACCGTTACCACCCCGGCCTGGCGGCAGACCGCGTTGAAAACTTTCAGGTCCGAGGCCAGCGCGCCCGTGTGGCTCCGGGCCGCCCGGTTGCCGGCGGCGCTCGTGCCGCCCTTTAAAAGGATGATGGGTTTTTTTTTGCCCACCCGGCGCAGGCTTTCAAAGAAACGGCGCCCGTTTTTGGCACTTTCCATGTAGAGCATGATGGTCCGGGTCATCGGGTCGAACTCCAGAGCTTCAACAAAATCCTCGATGGTCAGCATGCCTTCATTGCCCGAGCCGCAGTAACAGCGGATGCCGATGCCCTGCTGCTCGGCAAAGGCCAGCAACTGGGTGCCCATGTTGCCCGACTGGGCGATAATGGAAATGAAACCGGCCCGGGGCCGGACGTGGGTGCCCGTGCAGTAAAAATCGATGTGGGGGTTGCAGATCCCCATGGTGTTGGAACCGACGATCAATATGCCTGCCTGCCGGGCCTGTTCCATCAGATCCAGCTCCATCTGTCGACCCTCCTGCCCGGTCTCCCCGAAACCGGCCGTGATGAGCAGCATGTTTTTGATTTCTTTTTTGTGAAACAGCGGGATCAGCTCAATCACCTGGTGCGCCGGGATGGTTACCACCGCCAGGTCGACCTTGCCGGGAATATCCAGGACAGACTTGTAAACCGTGCGCCCGGCGAGCCGGCCGCCCTTGGGGTTGACCAGGTAGATCTCGCCTTTATACCCGCCGCTGACGACATTGGAAAAGAGCATGTGGCCCCATTTGCGGATCTGGGCGGAAATGCCCACAAAGGCCACGGATTTCGGGTGAAAAAAGTATTCCAGCCGGCCCGGGTCCAAAGGCGGTAAAGTGGTTTTCTGCCGGACCGGATCCCCCCGGATCACCAGGGCGTCCACGGCACAGATATCCCCGTCGGCAGATACCAGGAGCGGATTGATGTCGATTTCCCGGATATCGGCCTCTTCCATTCCCACCCGGGACAGGGCCATCAGCGTATCGACGACCTGACCGGTGTTGACCGCCTTTTCCCCCCGGAAGTCTCCCAGCAGCTTCTGGGCGCGAATTTCCGACAGCATTTCCAGGGCGTCGGCCCGGCCGATGGGGGCGATGCGAAACACAACGTCCGAAACCGCTTCGGCAAATATGCCGCCGATGCCGAACATCACCACCGGGCCGAAAAGATCATCGTAGAAAAGACCGGCGATCAGCTCCCTTTTTCCCTGCAGAAAGGGCTGAATCAGAAAACCTTCGAGCCGGTCTTTGGCGTTCCGGGAAACCGCCCGGGCGGCATTTCGGACCTGATCCGGGCCCGTGAGGTTAACATGAACCAGCCCCTGCTCTGTCTTATGCAGAAGGGACCGGCCGAACCCTTTGAGCACCACCGGAAAACCAAGGCCTTCGGCGGTCCGGACCGCCTCTTCCGGAGTCCGGGCCACCCCAGCGGGCGCCACCGGAATGCCCCAGGCCTTGATCATGTCTCTGGACTCC
The DNA here is from genome assembly GCA_030688615.1 of Desulfobacterales bacterium. Lineage (GTDB taxonomy): Bacteria > Desulfobacterota > Desulfobacteria > Desulfobacterales > JAUYIZ01 > JAUYIZ01. Next base: position 2,318 of record JAUYIZ010000382.1, read on the forward strand.
TTTTCCGAAAGGGCCTGCCCGGCCCCGCTATTCAATACCCCGCCGTTCTTTTCAAGTATCATAATAATTCCTTGGATCCCCTTAATCCATTGCTTTCTGCCAGGCTTCTAAATCACGATAGTTTTTCAGCGCCATAGACATTATCTCTCCGAATCCCGAAACTGGGCTATCAGGTCTGTTTTGTCATTTGGTCTTATGGTTTTCCCTGATCCCCGACCCCCGAAACCCGATCCCTGCCCTTAGTCCTTGACCCCTCGAACCCTGATATGCTACATAATCCTCATGAATTCCGGATCTTCAAATTCATCCCACACCATTCTATCACCGGACTGCCCGCACCACAACCAAAAAGCCGCAGAAGCCGTACAGCTTATCGGAGAGCGCCTTGGCCGTGAACAGGCCACCCTGGCCGTGGCCGAAAGCTGCACCGGCGGTCTGGTCTCCCACTGGCTGACCAATGTTGCCGGAAGTTCCGATTATTTTCTTTTTTCAGCCGTGACCTATTCCAACGATGCCAAGATCAGCATGCTGGGCGTGTCCCCGGAAACCCTTGATAAATTCGGGTCGGTTCATATCGAGACGGCCAAAGAGATGGCCCGGGGCGTCAGGTCCATTTCAAAGGCCACTTACGGCCTTTCAACCACCGGTATTGCCGGTCCCGGCGGCGGAAGCCGGGAAAAACCCGTCGGCACCGTGTGTGTGGGCCTGGCAGCTCCGGATGCCGTCAAAGGGGTGCAATATCATTTTTCCTGCAGCGGCCGCGTAAAGAACAAGGAGGCCTTTGCCGCTGCCGCCCTGGAGCTGTTGAAAAACCATCTCCTGTCCTCTTGCCCTTGATTCCTGAAAGAAGTTATTGAACCTGCAGCTGAACAATGATAATAAGCCTTTTTACAGGAAAATAGAACATAATGTTTGCATCGTAAATCCTTAAATCCATGTTTTATCTGCTTGCGGGGGGGGGGGGGAAATAAATTTGAAGAAAAAAGCCTTGATTACAGGGGTTACCGGACAGGACGGCGCCTACCTGGCCGAACTGCTGCTCCATAAAGGATATGAAGTCCACGGGATCAAGCGGCGGGCATCCCTTTTCAATACCCAGCGGGTGGATCACCTTTACCAGGACCCCCATGAGAAAAATCTTCGGTTTGTCCTTCACTACGGGGATCTTACCGATGCCACCAACCTGATACGCATCATTCAGGAAGTCCAGCCGGATGAAATCTACAACCTTGCCGCCCAAAGCCACGTGAAGGTTTCCTTTGAAACTGCCGAATATACCGCCAATGCCGATGCCCTGGGCACGTTAAGACTGCTGGAGGCAATCCGCATGCTGGGGCTTGTAAACAAAACCAGATTTTACCAGGCTTCCACTTCCGAGCTTTACGGCAAGGCTCAGCAAGTTCCCCAGACCGAGACCACGCCGTTTTACCCGCGCTCTCCTTACGGCTGCGCCAAGCTGTATGCCTACTGGTGCACGGTCAATTATCGCGAAGCTTACGGCATGTATGCCAGCAACGGCATCCTTTTCAACCATGAATCCCCCCTGCGGGGCGAGACCTTCGTTACACGAAAAATCACCAGTGCCGCTGCCCGCATGGCACTTGGGCTTCAAACCCGGCTTTTTCTGGGAAATCTGTCCGCCCGGCGGGACTGGGGCCATGCCAGGGACTTTGTACGGGCCCAGTGGCTTATCCTGCAGCATGCAGTCCCGGATGACTTTGTCGTTGCCACCGGCAAGCAGCACTCCGTGAGGGAATTCTGCAAGATGGCATTTGAAAAAGTGGGCATCACCCTGAAGTGGGAAGGCCAGGGGGTTCACGAGACAGGGGTTGTCGAAAGGATTGATCCGGCCAAGCTGAAAAAGGAGATCGCAGGCTACAACCAGGTGCATCATCTGAAACCGGGCCAGGCGGTCATATCGGTTGATCCGGCCTACTTTCGTCCGACCGAAGTGGAGGCTTTACTGGGGGATCCGGCCAAAGCGAAAAATGTGTTGGGCTGGGAACCTGAAATTTCTTTTGAACAGATGATCCAGGAGATGATTGATCACGACCTGGATGCTGTCGTTCGTGAGGTCATTTGCCGGCGCGAGGGTTTTTCTGTTCCCGGCAGCCATGAGAGCATGATGTAAATTGCCTCAGGGCTCACGCACATCTTAGATCTGTACTTTTGTTATGATGGAAAAAGATTCCAGGATATTTGTGGCGGGTCATAACGGGCTTGTCGGCTCGGCAATTTTTCGCAAGCTCAGGGCCGGCGGTTACCGGAGCCTCATTTTTAGAAACCACTCGGAGCTTGACCTGGCCCGGCAGGCTGATGTGGAAAATTTTTTTTTCAGCGAAAAACCTGAATACGTCTTTTTGGCAGCGGCAAAGGTCGGCGGCATATGGGCCAACAACTCGTATCCGGCAGAATTTATTTACAGCAACCTGGCCGTTCAGACCCACGTGATTCATGCGGCATGGGAGAACAATGTCAAACGCCTGGTTTTTCTGGGCTCTTCATGTATTTATCCCAAAGAGTGCCCGCAACCCATGAAAGAAGATCATCTGCTGACCGGGAAGTTGGAGCCCACGAACGAACCCTACGCCATAGCAAAGATCGCCGGGGTTAAAATTTGCCAGTCTTACAACCGGCAGTATAATACAAAATACCTGGCGGTTATGCCCACAAACCTATATGGTCCCAACGATAATTTTGATCCTGAAACCAGCCATGTATTGCCGGCGTTGATCCGAAAATTCCATGAAGCCAAAGTCTGCAACAGGCCGGTCGGGATATGGGGCACGGGAAACCCCCGGCGTGAGTTTCTTCACGTGGACGATCTTGCCGATGCGGTTATTTTTTTAATGAATATGAAAGAAAACATTTTTAATCCGATTGTCTGCCCGCCCAGGGCGCCGCTGATCAATATCGGTTATGGAAAAGACATCTCCATCCGGGAACTTGCAGAGCTGATAAAGGAAATTGTCAAATTTGACGGTCCAATCTTCTTTGAACCCGGTCATCCCGACGGCATGCTTAAAAAATTGCTGGACAGCTCTGAGATGGGCAAATTAGGGTGGAAGCCGAAAATTACATTGCCCGCGGGCATTAAAAACATGTATGAATGGTGTCTAAAACAGGAAATTTTCTCATTCCCGACACCGTCATGTAAATCTTAAAAATTAAAACTATCTTCTACCGACTCACCATAACAGACATGGCCTTCGGAGGCAAAGGAATCGCCCGCGTGGACGGTTTAGCCGTCTTTGTGGACCAGGCCGTACCCGGAGACCATGTGCTGGCCCGGGTCGTCAAAAAGAAAAAAAATTATGCCGAAGCCCGCATCGTCGAACTCCTGGAGCCCTCACCCCACCGGATCGATCCTCCCTGCAGATACAGCGGCTTTTGCGGCGGGTGCAAATGGCAGTTTTTAACCTATGACATGCAGCTTCAGTACAAACGGCAGCATGTCGTCGACTCCCTGGAGCACATCGCGCTGATTAAGGGCACGCCCGTGCATCCGGTCATCCCTTCGGAAAAAATCTTTGAATATCGCAACAAGATGGAGTTTTCGTGCGCGGACAAAAGGTGGGTCCTTCCCGATGAAATGGATAATCCGGACATCGACAGAAATTTTGCCCTCGGCCTGCATGTCCCCGGAACGTTTCACAAGGTGCTGGACACGGAAAAATGCCTGCTCCAGCCGGACCTGGGCAACCGGATCCTCGATGATGTCCGGAAATATATCAAAAGTTCCGCTTTTCCGGTTTACGGCCTTCGCAGCCACACCGGCTTCTGGCGTTTTGTCATGCTGCGGCACTCGAGCAAGCTGGATCAGTGGATGGTCAATCTGGTCACGGCCTCGGAAAACCCGGAACAGCTCCGGCGGGTTTCAGACCTGCTGACGGCCAGATACCCGAAAATATCTTCGGTCGTCAACAACGTTACGTCGCGCAGGGCGGGCATCGCCGTGGGCGAATATGAAGTCCGGCTGGCCGGCGAACCGGTGATCAAGGATCAAATCGGCCCGTTTGAATTTGAAATATCGGCAAACTCCTTTTTCCAAACCAACACCCTGCAGGCCCGCCGTCTGTATGACACGGTCAAGGATTATGCCCGGCTATCCGGCGGGCAGACCGTGCTGGATCTTTACTGCGGCGCCGGGACCATCGCCCTGTGGCTTTCGGACGTTGCCCGGGAGGTGGTGGGCATCGAGATCAGTGAAAGCGCCGTTGCGGACGCTGAAAACAACTGCCGCCGCAATCAGGTTTCAAACTGCCGCTTTATCTGCGCGGACATCCAGGACGGTCTTGCCCGCATTTCCACTGCCCCCGATGTCCTGGTGATCGATCCGCCGCGCGCCGGGATGCATAAAAATGTGGTCAGGCAGGTGTTGAGCATGGCGCCGGAAAAAATCGTTTACGTGTCCTGCAACCCGGCCACCATGGCCCGGGACATCGCCCTGCTCAAAGACCATTACACGGTGCTGGAGGTCCAGCCCGTGGACATGTTTCCCCACACCTTTCACATCGAATCCGTTGCCAGGCTCATTTTGTCCTGATTCCTTGACCGTCATGCCCGACCCCGTATCAAGTACGGGGCAGGCCTGACCCGGCAACCAGGCACTGGCCTCTGCCCCGAAATCATTATCTCTATTTTTAAGAAAAACGCTTAAAAGCCCTTGAATACCCTTCCATAACACTGTACAGGTAACTCGTAGTAAAAAGTATCCCGCAGGAATGATGAAAGGTGAAAAACAGCAAAAACATCCTCGTAACCGGCGGCGCCGGCTACATCGGCTCCCATGCCTGCAAAGCGCTGTCCCGGGCAGGCTACACGCCGGTAGCCTACGACAACCTGATCTTCGGCCACCGCGCGGCCGTAAAATGGGGGCCCTTGGTTGAGGCGGATATCGCAGACCGCGAAAAACTCGACCATGCCCTGTCAGCCTACCGGCCCCTTGCGGTCATGCACTTTGCCGCCTTTGCCTATGTGGGCGAATCCGTCGAGAACCCGGGCAAGTATTACAGAAACAACGTTGCCGGCAGCCTTTGCCTCCTGGAAGCCCTCCGGGATCACGGCATCGGCCGGATCATTTTTTCCAGCACCTGCGCCACCTACGGTGTCCCGGAAACCGTCCCCCTGAAAGAAGATCACCCCCAGCGGCCCATCAACCCCTACGGATATTCCAAAACCGTCATCGAACAGATGCTCAAGGATTTTGACGCGGCCCACGGCATGCGGTTTATCTGCCTGAGGTATTTTAACGCCGCCGGGGCAGACCCGGAAGGGGAGCTGGGAGAAGACCATGACCCGGAAACCCACCTGATCCCCCTGGTGCTGGGTGCTGCCGCCGGAAAGAAAGAGCGTCTGACGATCTTCGGTGACGACTACGACACACCGGACGGCACCTGCATCCGGGATTACATCCACGTGGAAGATCTGGCCCGGGCCCATGTTCTGGGACTTAAAGCCCTGGAGAGCGGCGCGCCAAGCAGCATCTACAATCTGGGCAACGGAAAGGGCTTTTCCGTAAAGCAAGTGCTGGATGCGGCCCTGGAGATTACAGGCCGAAAAATTCCGGTCCAGCTGGGCCCCCGAAGGCCCGGAGATTCCCCCTGCCTGGTCGGCGACAGCCGGAAGATCATCCGGGAACTGGGCTGGCGCCCCCGCTTGAACAGCCTGGACAAAATAATCGAAACCTCCTGGCGCTGGCACCAGCATCATCCTGAAGGATTTTAATAAAATGACAAATTATCTTGAAAAGCTGATGGCCGATTACCCGGCTATCTCGCCGCTCCAAGCAGACATACAGAAAGCCGCCGATATTCTCATCAGCTGCCATCAGACCGGCAACAAAATATTCACCTGCGGCAACGGCGGCAGCGCCGCGGATGCAGAGCACATGGTCGGCGAGCTCATGAAAGGCTTCCGATCCAAAAGAGCCCTGTCTTCCAGCCAGGTGCGGGAAATCGCAAAAACGTACCCGGATGAAGCGTCTGAAATCGCGCGGAATCTGCAGCAGGCAATCCCCGCCATCTCTTTGGTGAGCAACATATCCCTGTCAACGGCTTTTTCTAACGATGTGAACCCCGAGTACGTTTTTGCCCAGCAGATTTTCGGACTCGGGCGGCCGGGTGACGTCCTGGTCGCCCTTTCAACATCGGGCAACTCGAAAAACGTGGTCCAGGCAGCCAAAGTTGCCAAAGCAATGGGCATCCATGTCATTGGCATGACCGGGCAGTCCGGCGGTGAACTGCAGCACCATTGCGTCGCCACCATAAAAGCCCCTTCATCGGACACCGCCCGGATCCAGGAACTCCAGCTGCCGATTTATCATTGTTTATGCTCCATGATTGAAGAAGCCGTCTTCCCATGAACCCTGCCCTTTATTCAAACATAGAAACCTGGTCCTTTGGGCCAGGGCAGGGATAGAATGAACTTCCAACCAAGCAAATCCCCTCTGGGGATAACCAAAGCCTGGTCCTCAGGGCCAGGATATTTACTTTTATATTGACATCTTTCTGCAGAAACTATACGAGGATAGGCATCCGCTTCAAGAATGGATTTTTACTGGAACAAATACAACCAATGAAAAACGCAGATAAAAAAACGAACCAGACCCGGATGCCCGACAGGGCCGATCAGCCCGGGGGCGTTCCCGGTAACCCTCCAGGCTACCCCCCGGGCTATTTCGTCCCCTATCCCGGCGACTCCCCCGACACGGAAGACGAAATCAACCTTCTCGATCTTCTCATCGTCCTTCTCAAACACAAACTGCTCATTATCGGCATTGTCTTTCTCGCGGGTGTTTTCTCTGTGATCTACGCCAAGAGCCTGGACAACATCTACCGCTCCGAAGCCACCATCATCCCGCGCGCCGAAGAAAAAACAGCCATCCCGGGGGCTCTTTCCGCTCTGGGCGGTCTGGGGGGATTTGCCGGTGAAATGCTCGGTCTGGGCGGCGGGGGCTCTCTGGACAAATTCGAAACCGTCCTGAACAGCCGGGTGTTCGCCGCCAAAATATACGAAAAACACAAAGATGAGATCCTTCCCGTGCTCTATGAAAAGAACTGGGATGCAAAGGGAAAAAAATGGACTGTAGATAAGGAAAATATTCCCACGCTCCAGGATATTACCAAAGCCGTCAGCGAATTGGTTAAAATCCAAAGGGATAAGAAAACCAGCATCCTCACCATCCAAGTGGAGCATACCAAGCCGGCTTATGCCAAAAAGATGGTCGATTATTATCTCAATGAACTCAGCGAGTCCCTGAGATCTGAGACTCTCCTGGATGCCAGGGAGAATCAAAAATTCTTGCAAAGGCAGATCGAGCAGATCTCCGATGTCCTGTTAAAAGAAAAAATATACGCCCTCCTGGCCAAGGAGATAGAAAAAGAAACCTTTGCCCGTGCGCAGGACCCCTACAGCTTCCAGATCCTGGATCCGCCCATCGTGCCGGATCTCAACAAACGCGTGAAACCCAAACGCAGCCAGATCTGCATCCTTTCCGTCATCGTGGCCTTTTTCATGGCAATCTTTCTGTCCTTCTTTGTCGAGTATGTTCAAAATACCAAGAATTCCGCAGACCCGGAAAGATTGGAAAAATTAAAAAAAAGCCTGAAATTTAAGAAATAGACCATAAGCCGGCAGGATGAGATCGTCGATGAGAACGCACCGGTGCGGATTCTGTGGAAAATCTCCGGAGCGAGCCCGGCAAGACGTCGAGGGGACCGGGCGGGCTTAAATCTTGCCCCGCTCCCTGGCAATATTGATATAGGTTTCAGCGACGTTTCTGGGCGGCTCCCAGATGTCTTTTCCTTCTTTTTTGACAAGATGCATGGCATCAGACTGGCAGGATTCGACGCACAGGCCGCAGCCGATGCATTTATCCAGATCGACACGGGCCGTCCCAGCCACCGTTATGGCATCCATCTGGCACCGCGTCGCGCAGGCTTCACAGGCAGTGCAGTTTTCCGCGTTGACGGCGGCATAGTAACTGCTGCACACGATCCGGCCGGGTTTGTCTATGGCCTTGAGGTTCTTCAGAATCTGGCAGCAGCACCCGCAGCACATGCATATGTTCGCGGGTTTTATGGAATTTCCCGGTTGCAGCACCAGGCCGGCCTCCATGCCCGTATTCAGTACTTTGAGGGCCTCGTCTTGGGAAACCGTCCGGCCGATCCCGTTTTCCTCGTAAAAAAAAGCCGAGCCGCCAAAGATCAGGCAGGTTTCCAGGGGGCTGTCACACCCGGCCCCCATCATCCGGTGTTCTTTTCTGCAGATACAGGGCGCAACCAGAATCTTGGATTGGGATTTGATGATCTCTTCAGCCGCCTCATAGGGCATTATTTTCATTTCCGCCGATATGCTCCTGGACACGGGAATGACCCGGAGCTGCTGTGTTTTAAGGGTAAGCTGTGCTTTCATCAGGTACGGCACATATTCGTTAAAGTCCCGGATGAGGTTCTCATCCAGATCGTTGACGTGATATTCCCATATCCCCACCACAAACTGGGCCGCCATATAACGGTATCTGCCGCCTTTTCCCCCCCGAATCAGCAATCCTTTTTTTGACATCCGTTCCAGTTGAACCGACAACTCTTCCGTGTTCCTCCCCAGCCGCTCGGCGACAGTAGCGGGAGACTCCAGTCTCATGGTGAGGCCCATGGCGATGCGCGCTTCTTCGGGCGTGAAAAGCCGTTTTAATATGCGCAGCTCCACCCCGGTATCGGTGGCGGGAAAGCCGGCAGGAAGGTTGTCCAGGTGGAGGGCCAGTTTTTTAAAAATATCGGGCATGACTTCTTACTCCATGACGGTGCCGAAAACCCTGCCGCCTGTTACGCGATCAATGCTCACGCTGACCAGCGTATTTTTCAACCCCTCTTGGTGATCCAGGTACACCGGGATGTAGTTGGACGTGATTCCCTTTACATTGCCGGTCGTCCGTGCCTCTCTGCCCTCCACCAGCACTTCAAGCTTCTTTCCAATAAAACTATCGTAAAAGCTTAATTTTTTAATATTTCCAATGTCTCGTAATTTCCGGCAGCGCTCCCTTGTGACTTTGGAAGGAACCTGGCCTGGAAACCGGCTGGCCGGGGTCTGTTTGCGGGGTGAAAAGGGAAAAACGTGCAAATAGGTCAGCGGCAGTTCTTCTATCAGCCCGCAGGTATGGTCAAAGGCCGCCTCGCTTTCACCGGGAAAACCCACCAGGACGTCCGTGCCGATGGCGGCTTCCGGCAGGTAATGATGCAGTCGGTGGATCAGGTCCTTAAACACCGCCCGGGTGTAGGGCCGGTGCATTTTTCTTAAAATTTCATCATCACCGCTTTGCAGCGGAACATGAAAATGATGACAGATGGACCCGGATTGCGCCGCCAGCATGATGATGTCTTCGTTCAGTTCAAACGGCTCGATGGAGCTGAGACGGATGCGGTCCATTGCTTTTGATTCATGGATTTTCAGTAAAAGCTCAAACAGGCTGGCAGGGCTGGGTTGAAGGTCCATCCCATAGGCTCCCAGGTGAATTCCGGTGAGAACGACTTCGTGAAAACCGGCGGCCTGTAACTGTGTCAGGCGGGCCAGGACATCCTCCATTTCCATGCTGCGCCCGGCACCCCTGGCGTGCGGGACGATACAATAGGTGCAGAACGCATCGCAGCCGTCATGAATCTTTAAAAAGGGCCGGCTGCGGTGTCCAGCGGCAGCCGCGGGAAACTGCGCAAAGAGCTGCGAATCGTCCGGGCCGGAAGCTGGCGGCAGGTCCGGGGAACGGGGACCACCTTTTGGTGACTGGACAATTTGCGGGATCCGGTGCTTTCTGCCATGGTCGATGACATCATGTATTCCCTTGATGCGGCTTATTTCTTCCGGTTCGGTCTGGGCATAGCAGCCGGTGACGACGATGCGGGCCCGGGGGTGGGAGCGGATCAGCTTTCTTACGGCCTGCCGGGACTGCATGGCGGCTTTTGAGGTAACCGCGCAGGTGTTTACAATGCAGAGCTGGGCCGGCTGGTTTTCCGCCGCGGAGGACCACCCGTCCGCTGTAAGGGATGCGGAGATGGCCTCGGATTCACATTGATTGACCTTGCAGCCTAATGTTGTGATGGTGAAATTGGGCACGTTTCAGCTTTCAGGGATCAGGTTCTGGATGCCGGGTCAAGCCCGGCATGACGGAAAATAAAAAATATCCGAAAAATTGTATTTATGTTAAAATCTATTAGTCTATTTCTTAAATGGAATCAAGTTTTTTTGATGCTCAGGCTCCCTGAAACCTGAATTCTGGATTAATATGAATCGATTTGCATATCGCACGGCCCGGCTGGCCTTTAAAGCGCTTTCAAACCTGTCCAAAATGCACATCCATATTCATGGAGAAGAGAACATCCCCCGGACGCCCATCATTTACGTGATCAATCATTTCACCCGGATTGAAACTCTGTTTCTGCCGTATTTCATCAATCAACTGACCAAAAGCGACATCTGGTCCCTGGCCGATTTCAGCCTGTTTAAAGGCGCGTTGGGCTCTTTTCTGGACCGGGTGGGCGCCCTTTCCACCCAGGATCCCCACCGGGACCTGCTGATTGTTAAAAGCCTGCTGACCGGCGAGGCCTCCTGGATCATCTACCCTGAAGGCATGATGGTAAAAAGTAAAAAACTTGTCGATATGGGCCGCTTCATCGTCGGCTCCGGCCGGGGAAAACACCCGCCGCACACCGGGGCCGCCGCCCTGGCCCTGCGGACGGAATTTTACCGGCGGCGGCTGAAAATACTGTCCAGGGATCATCCGGCCGAGGCCGCCCGCCTGCTGGATCTTTTTCAGATCAAGACCGTTGAATCCATCTCGGAGGAAAGCACCCACATCGTCCCTGTCAATGTGACCTATTATCCTGTCCGCGCCCGGGAGAATATTTTAAGTGAAATGGCCGCTGTTCTCTTAAAGGGTGCGTCCGGCCGCATGCAGGAAGAGTTGATGGTGGAAGGCACCATGCTCCTGTCCGGAGTGGATATCGATGTGCGCTTCGGCAAGCCGGTCGTCATCGAACCGTTTTTGAAAAACAAGGCCATTGCCCGGGATATCGGCGACAGGCGGAAAATAGATTTTGACGACCCCATTCCGTCCCTTGGCGCCATGCGAAATGCGGCTACCCGGATCATGCAGCAGTACATGTCCGGGATTTACGGCATGACCACGGTCAATCATGACCATCTTTTTGCAGCCCTGTTCCACCTGATGCCCTTTAAAAGCATCGATGCGGACGATTTAAAGCGCCGGGCCTTCCTGGCGGTGACGGGCGGCATTGAAAAAACCGGCGTTTTTTTTCACGACAGCTTCAACGTCAACCAGATTCACCTGATTGCCGATGACCGGTATAAAAAATTTGCCGATTTTTTGACCATAATCCCCAAAAAGAGCGTGGTCAGGGATAAGGAAAGGGTGGTGTTGAAAAAAAAAAGCGTTTTTTCCCGCCCGCTGGATTTTCACCGGGTGCGGATCGAGGACCCTGTGTCGGTGATCGCAAACGAGGCGGAACCCTTGCAGGGGCTGCAGCGTTACCTGCGCCGGATTTCCCTGCTGCCGAAATATTTCGTGAAACGCCGCACGGTTGACTATCTGATAACTTTGGGTCTGGAAGACTTTGATAAAGATTACAAGGCCTATTATGTCAAAGGGGAATCAAAGAGTCGAAAGGTGGGCCGGCCTTATCTGGTCAAAGGGAAGACAAAAAAAATCGGGGTTGTGCTGGTCCACGGGTACATGGCCGCCCCCCTTGAGGTTAAAGCGCTGGCCGAGCATCTGGGCCGGCGGGGGATCTGGGTGTATGCGCTCCGGTTAAAGGGCCATGGAACGGCTCCGGAGGACCTTGCGACCCGCACCTATGCGGACTGGGTCACGAGTGTGGATGAGGGCTACGGCATCATCAGCAACATCTGTGAAAAGGTGGTTGCCGGCGGTTTTTCCACCGGCGCCGGACTGGCCCTGGACCTTGCCGCCCGGGTCGAAGGGATCGCCGGGGTTTTTGCCGTTTCCCCGCCCATGCAGCTCAAGGACCTGGGGGCAAAATTTGCGCCGGCGGTGGATGCCTGGAACAAGTTTATGAGCAAGGTCCACATGAATTCGGTCAAGATGGAGTTTGTCGACAACCACCCGGAAAATCCGGAGGTGAACTATCTTCGAAATCCCGTTGCCGGTGTTCACCAGCTGGAAAATCTGATGGAATCCCTGGCGCCCAAGCTGCCCCTCATAAAGATACCGGCCCTGATCCTCCAATCCACTAAAGACCCCGTGGTGGCCGAAAAAGGTTCAAGGGCGCTGTTTAACAGCCTGGGATCCATCGACAAGAAATACCTTCTTTTCAACCTCAAACGGCACGGCATTTTGCAGGGCAAGGGGGCGGGCCGTGTCCATCAGGCCATCGGGGATTTTATCGAGCAGCTCTGCTGAAGAAAGGTTCCGGGGCCGGGACTCCAGGGATTCGGGGGGAAAAAAGCCGTTGCTAAAAAATCTTTATGTTGCTAATGTGGACGAATAAAAAGAATTGGAAATGTTGGTACGCCTGGCAGGATTCGAACCTGCGACCTACGGATTAGAAGTCCGTTGCTCTATCCAGCTGAGCTACAGGCGCACGGGAAAGACATAGCGGCTATATAACAA
>JAUYIZ010000386.1 GCA_030688615.1 Desulfobacterales bacterium
CAGGATAGCTGATGCAATAGATCCGGTCCAGAAAGGGGGCCCGTAACGTCTGCGTTTCTATGGTTTTAAATCCGGAGCGGTCAGAGATTTCCCGAAGGGATGCTTTGGACAGTTTCTGCGCGGCAATCTTTTTCGCGCTGATGTAATCGTCGATGCGTGCCATGACAGAGTTTTTTGCGAAACCGTCAGATTTCGAGCCAGGAATCCGAGTACAGCGTCCTTCCCAGGATCACCTGGGCCGTTTTCACATAACCCTGCATTTCCTTTGAGATGCCGCCCATATCCGGCAGGCTGCCGTCCATGACCCCGTGAACCGCGTCCACGATATCCTGGCGGTTGCCCCGGGCGATGTCCGCCAGTTTTTCATCCAGCGGATCTGCAATTACCGAATGCATGCCGTATCGTTCCAGCATGATCATATAGGTCTGGTTTAAAATCGGGCGCAGGTGGTCCGGCGGGCCATTGGATATGTTGGACAACCCGCAGGTGCTCTTGGCCCCGGGTGCGATATCCTGGAGCATTTTCATAAACTCCACCAGACTGATCAGCTGGGGCTGCTGGATGTTTACCGGCGTGACGATGCCGTCCACCCATATCTTTTCATTGGGGATCCCGGCCTCGTTGGCGGCATACAGCAGTTCCACACACAGAGCGGCCCGTTCATTTTCATCCCGCGGCAAGCCGTCCGGACCCCACATCAGAGCGATAAAATCCGCATTGTATTCCGCCGCCAGGGGAATCATCCTTTCATACCGTTCCGGGCGGCACATGATCGAATTGATCAGGGGGGTCTGTTTACAAACCTTTAAAGCCGCTTCGATGGCGTCAATATTGGAAGTGTCCAGGGCCAGGGGAATATCGTCCACCACCTCCTGCACCGTCTTGACCACCCAGGGCATCAACTCATGACCGTCCTTTTTGGCCGGCCCCAAGTTAATGTCGATGTAATCCATGCCTTTTTCCCGCTGAAAAAGCGCTTCTTCCTGTATGGGCTTGGGATTGCGCTCTTTAAAGGCTGCGCCGATTTTTTTTGAAATTACATTTAAACTTTCACCTATCAGTAGCATATAACCTCCCTTTATCTTATCTTACGTCCATCCACAGCTTAGGCCGGATACCCGCGGAGAACGCAGCCCGGCACAAAAAGGGCCGTTTATGGACGGACACCTTTGGCTTTAAGAAATGCCGGTATATGGGCTGCATCCCTCGGACCGACCGTAATCGTCCAGCCGGGAAGTTCTTCTTCGACATCCCCGGCGATGGCAGCGGCATAGCCGGGGATGATCAGTTCCTGGTGCTTGACTTTTTCGGCAATACCGCTTTTTTTGACGAACACGCCCACGTCATCGCCGGAAAACTTGCCGGCCGCCCAGGCCGTCATCACCGACAGGCCTTCGGAATCCTTGATCAGCAGCCAGGCCGGGACCCTGCTGCCTTCAATTTCCCCGGAAACGATAAAGTAGGTCAAGGCAAAATTTGTGGTGACCAGTACGGGGGAATTTTCATCCGGGTTGCCGATCTCATAGATGCCTTCGGTGACGGTCATGGGCCGCTGGGGATCCGTGAAAATGTTGAGCCGTTCCAATAGCAGGGGGAATATGCTCTCGCCGGCAAAATCGGAAAGGACCACGATGCCGCCGTATTTGGCTATGTGCAGCCCGGCAATCAGCGTTTCCACGTCCAGGTTGGACGCCATTTCACAGGGAAACGTGATGGTGGGGAAGCCCAGAGATCTGTTGCCGGATTTCAGCGCCGCACGCCGGAGGCCCACCTGGTCTTGCAGAGACTGCTTGATTTCCCTGGACCCCGAATCGATCACGAGGTCTTTGAGTCCCATGCCGGTCAACTTTTCGGTCAGTGTGACAAGTGCCTGAATGGAATCCGCCTTTACCGCGAGGGGAAGATCATATTCTTTGGCCAGGGCGCCGTAATCGTCGACATTGGCTTGGGTGGCCGCATACACGAGGGGTCTTTTAAATTTACAGGCTTCAATGCCGCTCTTCATGACTTCCAGGTTGTCGGACATTAAAATCAGATTGAATTCCGACGTTTCGGCGATCATTTTTGCCTTGTTTGCAAAGGCCGCCTTACCTGCGCCCGTATCTTTCAGGGCCACCAGCTCGGGCCGCAAGTTGAGCCCGACTCTTTCAAACTGGAGGGCGTTCCAGGCCTTGAGCTTTTTTTCCAGCGCCGCGTCCTCCATGTCGGAACCGACCCGGGCCGCCAGGGCGGTCGGGTTGTAGAAGGTTTTCTCGTGGCGATAGAGAACGGTTTCCCCCCCGGCCGTTACGGCACGAATGCCTTTTCCGATGGCAACCGGACGGATGGGGGGTGCTGCTGCCTGTTCCAGCTGCCCTCTGGCCTCATCGGAAACGTAGGGGCAACTGTCAAGTTCGGCCTTGCCCGATGCCAGGTTCATGGCAAAAGCAAGGCAGGTCGGCACACCGCATTCCTTGCAGTTTGTTTTCGGAAGGAGCTTGAAAATCTGAATTCCTGTTAATGCCATTGTTATCTCCTTTATAGAAACAGTATTCTTCAATGGCTTTGCGGCGCGGGATCGGGTTCCGTCACCGCAAAACCAGTCAATGGTTAAGAAATAATCGGTTCCATTTTGAGGGCCGGGTGCCCGACTTTTTCAAGAAAAGGCATAATCTCTTCTTCGGTGGTCCCGACGGTTTCATCGGCAATCATGTCGTAAAAGTTATCC
>JAUYIZ010000395.1 GCA_030688615.1 Desulfobacterales bacterium
GGATAAACAAAACAACTATCAATTCAGGGTAAATTGAAAGCCGATTAGCCCAAAAGGGGCTATTGCGTGCAAAATTCAGGTTATAAGTTTAAAGCTCTCTGGCGATGAAACTCCCCCAAGGAGAGAGGTTCCGGTCATGGCCCGGGGTTTTTCGATGCCCATGAGGTCTAAAATTGTCGGGGCGATATCGGCCAGAATGCCCGGACGAAGGTTTGCGTTTTGCCGGTCGTCATCCACCAGGATAAACGGCACCGGGTTGAGGGTATGGGCGGTATGGATACGGCCGCCTTCATCCAGCATCTCTTCGGCATTGCCGTGATCGGCGGTAATCAGGACGATCCCGCCCCGGGACTTGACGGCCGAGACAATTTTCCGGACACAGCCGTCGACAACCCCGCAGGCTTTGATGGTCGCCGCCAGGTTGCCGCTGTGTCCGACCATATCCAGATTGGCGAAATTCAGTACGATCAGGTCATATGAATTTGTTTTTATGCGGGAGATCACTTCCCGGGTCACCTCGGGAGCGCTCATTTCCGGTTTCCGGTCATATGTGGCGACTTCTTTGGGTGAATCGATCAGGCAACGCTCCTCCAGGGGAAACGGGGTCTCTTCTCCGCCATTGAAGAAATAGGTCACGTGCGCGTATTTTTCTGTTTCCGCGATCCGCAGCTGCTTGAGTTGATGGCGGCTGATGACCTCGCCCAGAATTTCATTCAGATGCATTGGCGGAAAAGCAACCGGAAGTTCAAGCTTTTCATCGTAACTGGTCATGCAGACAAATTCACAGAGGTTTGGCCGGGATTGCCTGGAAAAATGATCAAAGAGCGGATCGGTGAGGGCGTGGGTAATCTGCCTGGCCCGGTCCGAACGAAAATTAAAAAAAATCACCCCGTCGCCGTCCTGCAGGGTCCCGGCCGGGCGGCCCGCATCATCGGTGATCACGATCGGAAGGACAAACTCGTCGGTTTCAGCCCGGCCATAGGCGGCCGTTACCGCTTCGATGGGATCGGTTTCTTTGCGTCCTTTTCCGGCCGAATAAAGCCGGTAGGCTTTTTCAATGCGATCCCAGCGGTTATCGCGGTCCATGGCGTAGTAGCGCCCACAGACCGTAGCAACCACGCCGAAGCTGTTTTTATGGATAAATTCCTGCAACCGGGATAAAAAAACCTTTCCGCTATCCGGCGAGGTGTCCCGGCCGTCTAAGATCGCGTGAATGAAAACGCGTTCCAGATCGCTGTCCTGGGCCATTTTTAAAAGAGCAAACAGATGATTCAGATGGCTGTGCACCCCGCCGTCTGAGACCAGACCGAGCAGGTGCAGGGCCGCGCGGTTGGCCTTGACCTTGGACAGCACCGATGTTAAGGCGCGGTTTTCAAAAAAAGCGCCTTCCTTGATGGCCGTATCGATGCTTAACAGGTCCTGCAGGACGATCCTTCCGGCACCGATATTCAAATGGCCCACTTCCGAGTTGCCCATGATCCCTGCCGGCAGCCCCACCGCCTTTCCGGCGCATAAAAGGTGCGTGCCGGGATATTTTTTTTTCAACCGCTTCAGGTAGGGCATGGGCGCGCGCAAGACCGCATTTCCCGGATTCTCGGGTCCGATCCCCCAGCCGTCCAGGATCATCAGCATACAGGGTTTTTTTCTAATCATGACTGTCCTCCGCCGGACGGGAACCCGCCCGGGTTCCCGTCCGGGATTTCGCTAAAATCCGTTTGGCATCCACCCAAAGTCCTTCAAGATCATAAAACAGGCGCACAGGTTCCAGAAAAACATGAATGATCACATGACCGTAGTCGAGCAACACCCAGTGTCCTTCCGTTTTACCTTCCACGCTCAAGGCGCTGATCTTTACTTTCTTGAGGTTGCGCTGGATCGATTCGGCTATGGCCGTGACCTGGCGGTTGGAACTGCCGCTGCAGATGATGAACATATCCGCAATGGAGGTCAGCCGATGAACGTCCAGCACAACCACGTCAGAAGCTTTGGTTGGTAAAATTGACTGCAGGTAAGGATCTACGGAGAAAAGCGGATCTTGGCTCATAAATAAAGTCCTCTGGCGGTAATGAAGCGCGCCACATTTTCGGGCACAAGAAATTTAATGGACCTTCCTTTTTTAACAGACTGCCGGATCCGGGTGGATGAAATGGCAAAAGAGGTCACCGCGAACAGGTGCACCGGCTGCCAGGCGGGGTGTATGTATGCGGATTGAGCGGCTGAATATTGGTATTGGGATGAAATCCTGGACTGTAAAAAAAGATCAAGGCGCTCCTGCCCGGAATGTTCCGGGTCCGGTTGACTCTGGGGCCGGGTCATTACGATGATCGGGATCAGATCGAAAAGATCCAGGTAAGATTTCCAGGTATCTATTTCCTGAAAGGCATCCAGGCCCATGATCAGGTATAGCCGGCAGTCCTTGGGGCAGGATGATTTAAAATGAACGACGGTATCCACCGTATAAGAAAGGTGTTGGCGTTGCAGCTCAACATCGGAAACAAAGAACCCCGGGTGCGCCGCCGCTGCCAGGCGAATCATCTCGAGCCGGTCTTTGACGTCGGCAATGCCAACGGTTTCCTTATGGGGGGGGAAAGCCGACGGGATCAAATATATGCGATCGAGACCGAAGCCTTCCTGAACTTCTAAAGCGGATCGAAGATGACCGAAATGGATGGGGTTAAACGTTCCCCCGAAAAGTCCGATACGGTTCAAGCATTGCCTCGCACTATGTTCTGATCTGCCCATTGCCCTGTACGACAAATTTAGTCGTCGTGAGTTCTTCCACGCCCATGGGTCCGAAAGCGTGCAGCTTGGAAGTGCTGATGCCGATCTCGGCGCCCAGTCCCAGCTGGCCGCCGTCATTAAAGCGCGTTGAGGCGTTCACCAGCACAACGGAAGAATCGACCTGCCGGACAAAACGTCCGGCCCGATCGTAATCGGACGTGACAATGGCATCGGTGTGGCTGGAGCCGTACAGGGTAATATGTGAAATGGCCGCCTGCATATCCTCGACCACTTTAATCGAAAGGATAAGATCCAGATACTCGGTGGACCAATCCTCTTCTTCAGCGGGGATCGCATCGGCAAGGATCCGACAGGTTTTTTCGCAGCCTCTGATTTCAACGCCGGCTTTGATAAACCTTTTGGCCATGGAGGGTAAAAAATCGGGCGCGACGGAACGATGGACCAGAAGCGTTTCCATGGCGTTGCAGACCCCGGGACGCTGCACTTTGGCGTTAAAACTGATTTCCTGGGCCATGGCCAGGTCCGCGCTTTCATCGACATAGACATGGCATACGCCCTTGTAGTGTTTTAAGACCGGGATCATTGAGTTCTGCACGACAAAACGGATCAGGCCCTCGCCACCCCGGGGAATGATAAGATCGACGAATTCCTCCTGTTGCAACAGGGCCTTGACGGCGCTTCGGTCACGGATGGGCAACATTTGGACCGCCTCGCCGGGAAGCCCCGCCGCTTCGAGCGCGCCGGTAATAATACCGGCCAGAGCCTGATTCGAGTGGTATGCTTCCGAGCCCCCCCGGAGAATGACCGCGTTGCCCGCCTTGATGCAAAGGCCTGCCGCGTCAACGGTAACATTCGGGCGGGATTCATAAATAATACCGATAACGCCCAAAGGAATCCGCACGCGAGAGACCTGCAGGCCGTTGGGCCGGAGCCAGCCCCGGGTAACCGCGCCCACCGGATCCTCCAGCTGCACCACCTCCATCAATCCGTCGGCCATGGATCGAATGGTCGCGTCGGTTACCGTGAGTCGATCGATCATGGCGCTGGACAGCCCTTTTTTCCGGGCATAGGAAATATCCTTCTGATTTTCCGCCTGGATGTAGGCGGTCCGGGCTTGAATTGCATCGGCCAGCGTCCGCAAGACCTGGTTTTTCGCTGCCGAACCGGACCCGGCCATTTTTCTGGATGCTGCTCTGGCGGCCCTGGCTATTTTTTCGACGGTCAACTCGACTGACATCTTACTCTCCTTGATAACTTTGCATGGCGGGTATTCCCGTGCGTAAAACGCAACAGCGCGCGTTAGGGTTCACGCAAAAATTAATTCATAATTTTAGGCATTGAGACGCCCGGATGGCAAGGCGCGAAAACGCAGGAATATCGGGATATTCCGAGTTTTCGCAACGCAGCCATGCGGGATGCATCGGCGTATAAAATGTGAAGTTATTTTTGCGTGAGCCCTTACCCCTGCAGCTTGCTGCAGAAGGATTCCATGTCGCACGCATCTGCCATAATCACCAGATTGTCCCGGTGAATGATTTCATCATAGGGCTGATACCCCAGCCGTTCTTTGATCTGATGGGATTTGAGCCCCATGATCTGACGGGTTTCGGCCGCGCTGTAATTGACAAGCCCATTTCCGAGTACCTGAAGATCCTCGCTCAGGACCTGAACCGGCGAGCCCACCGGAAAGTCTCCCTCCACCTGAATGACCCCGCTGGGCAAAAGGCTTGTGCCCCTTTCTACCATGGCCGCTGCCGCGCCTTTGTCGACGATGATACGCCCTTTGGGCTTCAAGGTAAAGGCGATCCAGCATTTGCGGCGGGCCATTTTTTCATTTTGCCGGGAAAAAAAAGACCCGTGTTTTTCGCCGGAAAACAGCCGGATCAGGATATCCGGGGTTTTCCCGTTGGCAATCACCATGGGAATGCCCGCGGCGGTAACTTTTTTTGCCGCCCTGATCTTGCTGAGCATGCCGCCCATGCCCAAGGTGCCCGAAATCCCGCTCGCAAAATTTTCAAGCTCCCTTGTGATCGTGGTAATCTCCCCGATGAGCTCGGCATCCGGATGCTTGCGGGGATCTTTGGTGTAAAGGCCGTCGATATCCGTTAAATTAATGAGGATATCCGCATCCATCAGCAGGGCAATCAGGGCGGAAAGGTTGTCGTTGTCCCCGAATTTGATTTCTTCAACAATGACGGTATCGTTTTCGTTGATGATGGGCACCACCTTCCAGGACAAGAGGGTATGGATGGTATTGCGCGCATTGAGATACCGCTTGCGGTTGAAAAGATCATCGCTGGTCAGGAGAATTTGTGCAACCTTTTTGTGGTGTTTTTCAAAGGCCTTTTCATACTCCAGGATAAGTCCGGCCTGCCCGATGGCGGCCGACGCCTGCCGCTTGGGAATTTCATCCGGCCTTTTTTTAAGGGCCATTTTTTTTATCCCGCAGGCCATGGCCCCGGAGGTCACCAGGATAACCTCCAGCCCTTGATCGATCAGACGGCATATTTGACGGCTCAGGGATCGAACAATTTTTAAATTGAGCCCGTCCTCCCCGGTCAAAACGCCGCTGCCGACCTTGACGATGATCCGCCGGGCGGAATCAAAATGGATTTTGGGTTGATCGTCCATGATCGCTTCAGTTTTTTGGTAGCAACGACAACGATTCGCGCAATCTTAAGATTAATTGATCGATGCCCGTGCCGGTTAGGGCGGAAACCCGGAGAATTGAATTTCCCTGGAACGTTTTCT
>JAUYIZ010000397.1 GCA_030688615.1 Desulfobacterales bacterium
TTATGGGAAGCAATGAGATCACTGTTTAAAGAGTTTGCATTTGAATCGATGCACATGCTTTATAACGCCATCTTCTATGGCATAAAAGTCCAACCTCCAATCATCTTATATGACACCACATAAAGTTAATTCATAACTCTATGTTGTCATTTTAAATATGAAATTGGCTGCTTAGCAGTAAGAGAGACGTATTTTAAATGAGTTTGTTTTGATAAATGGTCTGATGTGTTGGCTATATTTATCTTTGGAAAATACTTACAGAATAGAAAAAATAGTACCATCAGCCACAATATGTTGATAAATATTGACTCTTTTTATCCATCTATAGTAAATTTAAATCTATGCTACATTGAGCGGGAATTGCTGGGCTTTCATCCCTTTTGTCATTCCGGGCTTGACCCGGGCACGGAGTGAAGCTTTAGCGCTATCCAGTTTTTTGGGTCGATTCCAGACTGCCTGGACTCAGGGCCTTCGCCGGAGTGACGGGTTTTGGGGCTTTTAACTTAAAACGTAAATCTTAAAACTATTTTTAAACAATTTCAGGCCGGCCGTCCTTCATGACCATGTGGATGTGTTTTTTCCACGCGGGATCTTCGGCGGGAAAATCTTCCCGGTAGTGTGACCCTCTGCTTTCGGTTCGCGCCAGTGCGGCAAGGGCAACGGCCCGTCCGGTCAAAGCGGCGAACCCGCATTCGATAATCTTTAAGATCACCCACGGGTCCTTGGACCCCATGGCGGTAACGGCCAGGGTGATGTCCTCGATCCGGGCGAGGGCATTTTTCAGCGATGCATCGCTGCGAATGATGCCCGCATCCTCCCAGAGAACCCGCTTAAGTTCGTCAGACAGGCTGTCCACGGCCGCCAGAGCGGTATTTCCCGCATAGATCGGTTGAAACCGTTTATCTGCAATTTTTTGCGCCAGCACTTTGAAATCCGGCAGGGAAACTGCCCGTCCGGCGGCGGCGGCGGACCGGCCTGCAATGGCGCCGAAAACCATGGCTTCCGTCAGGGCATTGCCCCCGATGCGGTTTGCCCCGTGAATCCCGCCGACAATTTCACCGGCGGCAAAAAGATTTTCCACTTGCGTGCGGCAGGTTTCCTCAACCACCAGACCGCCCATGGTGTGATGGCAGGCCGGAATAATCCGGATGGGGGTTTTATCGAAACTGAACTTTTTCCGTAAGGTTGCCAGTGTTTTTGGATGAGAGGTGATTTTCTTTTCATCCACCTGCGTCATGTCCAGCAAAAGCGCGCCGTCCACGTCATTGCCCTCTCGTATTTCATTAAAAAGGGCCCTGGAAAGGGCATCGCGGGAAACAATGGCCACCGGTTTTTTAAACAGCGAGTATTTTTCCTTGATGTCTTCACCCCGGCGGTTCTGAATTTTGCCCAGGTCGGCAAAAGGCGGCGGAACGATCATGCGGGAGCGTCCCGACCCGGCATAAGCCAGGGGGTAAAACTGAACAAACTCCATATCCAGGGCCTGCAGTCCGGCGGCCATCCCCAGAAAGTACCCGTCCCCGGTGGCTCCCGGGGCGTTGTCGTTTTTACTGTAGATGCTCCCGGCGCCTCCGGTGGTCATGAGCACGGCATTGGCCCGAAAGGCAAAAATCTTTCCCGAGCGCTTATGATGTCCCACAGCGCCGTAGCAGGTGGAGCCGTCCGTAATCAGGTCGGTGGCGGTAATGTTTTCCATAACCCGTATGGCCGGAATGTTGCAGCAACCGGTTAAAAAGTTCATGAACGCCGGGCCCCCCATTGAAGTTTCGCCGATACAGAGCAGCCCGTTATCCCGGATGATGCCCTGCAAGCCCTTTTTTAAAAGATCATCGACCATGCCGGGCGCTTCCTCCACGAACCGCCGGACAAACCTTTCGTTGTTGATTTCCCGCCCCCCGGTCATGGTTTTCTGAATGTGCGCATTCATGTCTTTCTGCTCGGGGGCAAAACCGAAATATCCGCCGGACAGGTAGGTATTGTTTGACTTGCCGATGGGCGCTTTGGATACGACCAGAGACGATTTGCCTTTTTTTGCAATTTCCAGAGCCGCCATCAGACCGGCGATGCCGCTGCCTAAAATCAGAACGTCCGCATCCACGATTTCTATCTGGATATTTTTCATGTTTTTTCTCCCCAGTTCTGTGTTGACAAAAAGCGTGCGTAAGGACTATTTAAATTAGACTGCGTATTGTGTCAATTTTTTTTATTGAGAAGGTTATGAAGAGATGAAAAAATCAAAATGGCGATGGGAAGAAGACGGCATGACGGTCACCCGGACCACCCCCTGGACAGGTCCGGGCTGCCATAACGCCTGTGGACTGCTGGTATACAGTAAAGACAACAAAATCATCAAGGTTGAAGGAGACGCGGAAACGCCCTTCAGCCGGGGCCGGTTGTGCCCGCGGTGCCTGGCCCTGCGCAAGGTCGTGCACCACCCGGATCGACTCACCCACCCTTTAAAACGTGCCGGCAGGCGGGGGGAAGGAAAATGGGACCGGATATCATGGGATCAAGCCTATGATATGATCCTTGAGAACGTCAGGACCATCCAGAAAGAATACGGACCGGAAGCCATTTCCACATGGCACGGCACCGGCAGGAATGTCTGGCACCTGGGGGCCAAACTGAGCTATTCGGGCTTCGGCAGTCCCAATTTGACCAGTTTGCTGAGCGGCATGGCCTGCTACGGGCCCAAAATCGTCCTGAGCTCCATGACCACCGGGTTTCTGCCGCTGCCGGACGTTTCCCAGATGTTTGCCGACCGGTATGAAAACCCGGACTGGACCCACCCGAAATGCCTCATTATCTGGGGCAATAACCCGGTGGTCTCCCAGGCCGACTCGGTCCGGGGGGATTGGTTCGTCGAATGCATGAAACGCGGGACCGAACTGATTGTCGTCGACCCCAGGCTCACATGGATCGCCTCCAGGGCCAAGATCTGGCTTCAGTTAAGACCGGGCACCGATGCGGCGGTCGGGCTGGGGATGCTGCATGTCATCATCGAAGAAGAATTGTACGACAAGGATTTCGTGGAAAACTGGACCGAGGGTTTTGATAAGCTCAAAGAGCGGGTCAAAACGTACACCCCGCAGGTGGTAGAAGAGATCAGCTGGGTGCCCAAGGAAAAACTCATCGCGGCCGCTCGCTTTTATGCCCGCAGCAAACCGGCCGCCATCCAGTGGGGTGTGACGGTCGAGCAGCATAAAAACGGGATGTCTAATCTTTTAGCCATACAGGATCTCTGGGGAATTACCGGCAATGTGGATGTTCCCGGGGGCAACATCATCAGCAAACCCAATAAATTTTATCGGGTCCCGGATTTTATGTGGGGCTGGAAGGACCTGGACCGGGAGATGAGAAAAAAAAGGATCGGGTTTGCAGAGTATCCCACGGTGACCATCGCGCACCCGGACCTGATTACCGATGCCATCGTGACCGGCAAGCCCTATCCCATCAAGATGGCATGGATTCAGGGAACCAACCCCCTGGCGTGCATTGCCGCAAACCCCCGGTATCTGTACCGGGGGATCGAGAATCTTGACTTTGTGGTGGTGCTCGACCTGTTTATGACCCCCAGCGCCATGGCCATGGGAGATTTAATTCTGCCGGTCTCGTCCGCCCTGGAACGGGACACCATCCGGGCCGAGTCCTGGGGCAATGCCTGGTGGGGCCCTGCCAGAGCCATCAACAAGATTATTCAGGTGGGCGAATGCAAATCCGACGAAGAAATTCTGCTGGAAGTGGGAAAACGGTTAAATCCTGAAGCCTTTCCGTGGAAGGATGTCGAGGAGATGCTCGACTTTCTTTTGAAACCTAGCGGAGAAACATTTGCTCAGCTGAGGGAAAAAGGCATTCCGGAGTATTATCCGTTTGAATACCGAAAGTATGAAAAGGGGCTCCTGGTGGGAGGCGGCCAGAAGGGCTTTAACACGGCCACCGGAAAATTTATGCTCTATGCCCCGGAATTTGAAAAATCGGGCGCGGATTCCCTGCCTTATTATGAAGAGCCGCCCCTAAGCCCGGTCAGCAGTCCGGAGGCCAAGGAGTACCCCCTGGTTCTGACCACCGGTTATCGAACCTGGGGCCTGTTTCATTCCGAACACCGGCAAATACCGGAACTGCGGGAAATACAATATTATCCGGAAGTGGAAATCCATCCGGATACGGCCGGGAAAAACAACATCAAAGACGGCGACTGGGTCTGGATAGAAAATAATATCGGCCGCTGCCGCCAAAAGGCCAAAGTGACCCCCACCATACACCCCCAGGTGATCAATGCCGGACATGGCTGGTGGTACCCGGAAAAACCGGGCCCCGAGCCGGACCTGTTCGGGGTGTGGGAATCGAATGTGAATCAGTGCATCCCCGGCGGCCAACAGGGCCCGACCGGCTGGTGTGCGCCCTATAAAAGCAGCATTTGCAAGATATATAAAGATACGGAGGGATTGGAATAGTGTCTATGTACGGTCTGCTGATAGATTATCAGTTTTGTTATGGTTGTCACACCTGTGAACTGGCGTGCAAACAGGAGCACAATTTGCCCGTGGGAAAATTCGGCATCAAAGTGGCCGTGTCCGGTCCCATGCAGATGGATGAGGACACTTGGAGCTTTAACAACATACCCATTCCCACGGATCTGTGCGACTTGTGCAGAGACCGGGTCCGGAAAGGCAAACAACCGGCCTGCGTCCATCATTGCCAGGGCGGGGTCATCAAGTTCGGCACGGTCAACGAGCTGGCCAAATTTATGGAGCTGCGCCCCAAAAGGGTCCTGTTTACCCCGAAGGTGGATTTATAAAAAATAGATTTAAGATTTAAGTTTTAAGATTTAAGTAAAAACTGGCCGTTCAGCGTTCACGGTAAATTGACCGGGTTCTTGTTTTCAAACAAATTCTAAGACCGTCACTCCGGCGAAGGCCGGGGACAGGCGAGGGGCAGACGTCAAGGGCAGTGTGTGACAGGACAAGCCTGGCAGAAGCAGGCTGTCCTTTCCCCTTAAAACTTAAATCTTAAAACTTAAAACTATGTTTACTTAAAACTATGTTTGATAAGGAGAAAGACAAGCATGCTTGAAAAGGTTACTTGTCAATTTTGTTCCAGCCGTTGCGGGATGCTGGTAAATATTGAAAATAAAAGACTCACCAAGCTTTTAAAGGCCCCCTGTGAGCGGGCCTGTCCGGCGGGAATCGATGTCCCCCGTTATATCCGGTTCATTGCGGATGGAAAATATGAGGACGCTGTCCGTGTCATCCGGGAAAAAGTGCCTTTCCCCGGGGTGTTGGGCTGTGTCTGCCATCATCCCTGCGAAGATGTATGCCGGAGGGGCGAAGCGGACCAGGCGTTGTCCATCAAAGCGCTCAAGGACTTTGTCGCCTCCCGGACCCGAAATGCCGTGCCGCCTGCAACGCCGGGCCCGGGCAGCGGAAAAAAGGTTGCCGTTGTCGGTTCCGGCCCCTCGGGGTTGACGGCCGCATTCAATTTAACCGCGGCAGGCCATGCCGTGACGGTGTTCGAGATGCTGCCCGAGGCCGGCGGTATGATGCGCAGCGGAATTCCGGCCTATCGACTGCCCAAAGACATTCTGGACAAAGAAATCGCTTTTATCAGCGCCGCCGGTGTCGAAATCAAAACAAATTCCAGGGTTGATTCGGTTGATTCGCTCCTGGAGCGGGGGTTTGATGCGGTTTTTGTGGGAACCGGCGCAACCCGGGGCATGCAATTGGATATTGACGGCAGGGACGATGCAAACGTGATGGATTGCGTCACTTTTTTAAGGCGGGCCAATGCCGGCGAAAAAATACACCTGGGCGCTGAAGTCGCTGTTTTAGGCGGTGGCTACGCCGCGGTGGATTCCGCCCGGACTGCTCTTCGTCTCGGGGCCAAAGCCGTGACCATAATTTACCGGCGCACCCGCAACGAGATGAAAGTCAACCCGGCGGAAATGGAGCACGCCGTGGCCGAAGGCATCCATATACGGTTGCTGGCGGCCCCACACCGGATTTCAATTGCCAACGGACGTCTGAACCTGGAATGCATCGAACAGCGGCTGGGGGTGTTTGACGAGAGCGGCCGGCGCCGGCCGGAAGATATCGAATGCAGTGAATTCAGACAGGAGTTTGACACCATCATCATGGCCGTCGGCCAGCAGCCGGACCTTCCCGCAGGGTTTGGCATCGCCCGACATGAAGACCGGAGCGTGCAGGTGGATCCCCACAGCCTGGCCACCAGCAAAAAGGGTGTATTTGCCGGCGGCGATGCGGTCACCGGACCTGCTTCCGTTATTGAGGCCATTGCCGCCGGACGTCAGGCTGCTGCTTCCATTGACAAATACCTTGGCGGGCAAAGTGCGGTCAAAGTTTCAGGACCCCTTGCATCCGTGGCTGATTTCGAGAGGGAGGTGGCGTACGTGCCGGGGTTTAAAAATCGTATGCCTGTCGAGGCATTGCCCCCTGAGGAAAGTGTCAAGAGTTTTTCAAGGGTGGAAAGCAGCCTGACGGAAGAAAACGCCATGGAAGAAGCCGACCGCTGCTACTGGTGTGATCTGGCGGACGGGGATCCGGAGCATCCCCTGAGCCAGGGGTGGTGCTGCAAACGCGGACGTTCCGACACTGCCCGGCGTCTGGTGCGCGCATAGGCCGTCGGACTCGGGGAAGGGGGCAGAATGATTGAAATTACAAATATCAAACAACACCCATGCCCGGATCGGGCACAACGAAGCATGAGAATACAGGAGCCAGGAGTCAGGAGCCAGAATAATCATGATACTGTTTTTCTACTGAATTCTGTATTCTGACTTCTGTATTCTCATATAAATTTCCAATGACCCAAATTCGAAAATCCAAACGATGTCTCGTCCTGGAAGGCTTAGGTCATTGAATATTGGAATTTGAGATTTGTTTGTAATTTGGTGCTGGGAATTTGTAATTTTAGACCCACACCGCCAAGGCAGAGCCATCTATCCCTGACCTGGCCCAAAGGATCAG
>JAUYIZ010000403.1 GCA_030688615.1 Desulfobacterales bacterium
CCATGGCGACGGCGCAACCGGCCGGTCTTGAGGCCGGCGTGGTGCGCAAAGGCGCCCTATTGGGCGCCTTGAAATTATACCTTGATTTTATTAATCTTTTTCTTATGCTGCTCAGAATATTCGGTTCGGGAAGGGAATAAATCCCCTGCCCTGCCCTTTTCTGCTGCTTGTCAAACAAAAGCCGTCTTAAAATATTCTTTTTAGGACGGCTTTTTTATAAGTTCAGCATATAAAGACGCCATATCCTTTAAAAGCCTCTCCAGCGCGTACTGGCGGCTCACATGCGCTTTGGCTGCTTCCAGTTTTTCCTCAACGAGGTTCTTGTTTTCCAGCAGAAACAACAGGGCGTCAGCCAGTGCGCCGGCATCTTCAGAAGGCACAAGGAAGCCGTATTCCGAAACGGTCATGCCGCTTGCGGTTTGCGCCTGAACTTTTCCAAGCAGGTCCGGCACGCCGCCGACACGGGTGGCCAGAACAGGTTTCAGACTTGCCATGGCCTCGATAAGGCTGACCGGGGTCCCTTCGTTTCTGGAAGTTAACACCACCGCGTCGAGTCCGCTGTAAATGGGCGCCATGTCCTTTTGCCAGCCTGAAAAAATAACGTATTCGGAAATTTTCAAGCGGCTGGCCGTAGCGGCCAGTTCATCCCTGAGTTCTCCGTCCCCGACCACCAGGAACCTGAAAAGGTGCGCCTTGCCTGTTGCGCGCAGCCGGGCAATGGCCTCGAACAGCATCAAATGATTTTTGATTTCCGTCAAACGGCCGATGATCCCCACCAGAAACACGCGATCCCCGGCCCCCGAAAGGTATTTTGACCGGACCGCAACGCGCCAGTTATCGTTTTGTGAAAAATTGGAAAGATTAAACCCTAACGGGATGATCCTGACTTTTTTTTTATCCGCGATTTTAAATTTTTCGCAAATATCTTTTTTCTGGCGAAAACTGATGACAACGATTTGATCGGTAATTTTTGCCAGCAGCCTTTCGATGCAGATGAACATAAAAGTTTTACCCCGACCGAAATAACCGTGAAAAATATGACCATGAAAGGTGTGCACCAGCCGGATGCGATCTTTGGCGGGTCGGGTCGCGTTCACAAAAAATGCCGCCGCGCGCCCCATGGTTCCGGCTTTAGCGGTATGGGTGTGAATTATATGCGGCCGGTACTGCCTGATGGTTCGTATGAGGAAAAAAAATGATTTTACATCGTTTAAAAAAGATATCTCTCTTCCCAGGGCCGGTATGACAAGCGGTCGCACCTTGTGCCGGCTTGCCAGATAATCCATACTCCCTTCATTGACACCGACCTGTCCGCAGACCAGCAGGGTCTGACAGGTTGCGGCAAGATGCCGGGTCAATGTGATTGCCTGTATGGCCGGCCCGCCGATATTAAGGCGGGCGATCAGTCGAAGAATGCGGATGGGTTTTTCGTCTGCCAATGGCACGTTCAGTCTTGAGACCTTTGCCAAACGCCACCTTTGGCCCGATTTGGGTACCAGGCTCAAATTTCAATCCTCAGCTGTAAAGCGTTTTGGATCATGGGCGCTGCCGATCCAAACCAGAAAAAAGGTCAGCAGTGCCTGATACCAGCTGTGGTAGATATTAAACCCGGTCAACCCCATGACTAAAAACACCACCGGCCAGGAAACCAGCTCCACAGGGGTAACACCCGCGCCCCTTATGATCATGCGCAGCGCGTTGATAAACAGCCAGGCAAAGGCGCCGAGGCCCGCCAGCCCGGTAGATGCCAGCAGCATGAAAATCAGGTTGTGGGCATGAGTTTCTTCCAGCACTTCATGGACCACCCCGCCCGGCGCCACGACCCCTGACACCGCTCCGGATGATGCGACCTGCTTGTATACATCCTGGAATGAGGATATCCCCACGCCCAAAACCGGATGCTCGGTCCACATGGCCCAGGCGACTTTCCAGTAATAAATCCGATCGTACAGATGCGACAGGCTGAAGATCGTGGTCTTGCGGAAGAAATAAAAAGAAACCAACGCTGCAACCGCGACCGGCAAAAAAACATAGACCAGCTTTTTAAAAGTCCTGCGCTGTCCCAGAATCCATGCTGCCTGGAACATGATTCCCGCGCAAGCGGCCAAAAAAGATGTCCGTACATGGGTCTGCAGGACCAGCAGGAATGCTGCGATGCCGATTCCGTTGCGCCACAATTTTCCCTGGTGCGCCCTGCGGCGGGACCGCGGGATACCCAGCAAGGAGAAAAGCGGTGCGGCATAGGCCGCCATGGCTGAAATCCGGGATGCTTCTTTCAACTTGCCGGTGTACCGGACCAGGGGTTTGCCCAATAAATCATAGTGAAAAATATAGGCGGACAGGGTATTTAATGCCGCCCAGATCACACCGGCGGCCAGTCCGTAAAAAAAGTAACTGGGGACAGGAATGCGGCGGGAGATGTCCAAAAGGGCGAATCCAAACAGAAAGTATCTGAAAAAAATAAGGTCATGTCCCCAGCCTTTGGACCCGGGACCGTTGAAGATCATGCTGGTGACGATCACGAGATACCACAACAGCCAGGGTTTTACCAGGGGATGCGCCCAGAGGCCCTGCCCGGGTCTTTCTCGGCTGATGAACCAGCGGACAATCCATCCCAGCCCCCCGAGGCTCACAAGGGATTCAAACCCTATGTTGCCCACGACCAGGCCCGCAGGAACCAGGGCGCCGCAAATAACACAAAATTTGTCCAGGCGCTCACTCCAGGCATGACGCGTATTTTCAGGGACGTTCCAGAGAGACATTTTTTCCTGCCGGGCGGACTTCGTCTTTGATACGTTTCACATGCCCCCGCCCAAGACCTTTGACCTCGCAGCCCAGCTCAAAGTAACGCCGGATCTTGTTGTCGTCCAGCAGGCCGAAGCAGTCGATAATGGCTGCAGGACGGCCGGTCATCTTGATCGTAGCCTCCGGGGTCAGCTTTAAGTATTCCTGGTGGCGGACTGCCAAAACAACCGCATCAGCACCTTTTAGCGTTGTTTTCAAGTCCTTCTGAACGCACAGCCGGGTCAGGTTGTCCTGATTGCGAAAAAACCTGGCCCTGGAATGCCCCGGCGCCGGATAGGTATCCTGTTTTTCAAATTCCCACCAGTGCCTGACATAGGGGTCATGGACGACCACATCGCCTCCCATTTCAACGATTTTCCGAACGACGATCTCCGAACCGCTGTATCGCGTATCGCCCACATCTTCCCGGTAGGAAGCTCCCAGAACGGCAATCTTGGAAGCGGCAACGATTTTGCCCATGTTTCTGAGTGCGTCACGCACGAGCTGTGCCGCATGCAAGGCCCTGGAATCGTTAATATCAATGGCCAGCGGCGTAATTTTGAAAATATCATCTTCAAAACCCATCAGGGTGTTATAGGCCCACACACCGAGCCCGCCATCCTTGGGCAGACAGTAGCCGCCGATTCCGGGTCCCGGGAAAATAATATTTGAATGGGTCGGACGCATCCTGATGGCCTCCAGCACCTTGATGAGGTCCACCCCGTTTCGTTCGGAAAACAGGCTCCATTCATCCAGGAAGGCCAGAATGGTCGCCCGGTAAGAATTTTCTATGATCTTACAGGTTTCACTTTCTATCGGACGGTCCAGAACCGTCAACGGGTACTTTTCCACATTGATGACTTCCGAAAGGAACGTTTTCACCCGATCCCGGGCCGTCGGGTTGATTCCGCTGCAGACCCGCCAGATGTCACGAATGGATGCCACATAATTTTTCCCCGGCATGACCCGTTCATACGAATGGGACAGCAGCGGTTCCTCATGGGCCATGCCCCGGTTTTCAAACTCCTTTTTTATCAGGGGATAAGCGATGTACTCCGTTGTACCGGGCGGGACGGTTGTTTCAATTAATACCAGACAGTCCGGACGGATTTTTTCTCCGATGATTTTAAAGCTTTCTTCCAGCGCGGCAATATCCGCATGCCCCTGCCTGACGTTGTTGAACGTCTCTTTGTTATAATCACACTGAACATCCACGACGACCACATCCGCAAGGGCCAGGGCATCATAGGTAAATGTCGCGGTCAGCGTCTTTTTTTCCGTCACGCATCTCTTTATTAAATGGTAAACCTCCTTATCTTCGGCTTCAACCGGCGCAATCCCCCGTAGCAGATACGGGATTTTCCAGTAGGACCTTAACGAAGGCCGCTGCATGCCGATGACATATTTCGTCGGGGTCCGGGTTGCGGGGTCTTCCACATCGGCAATCACCCCGGCCATGACGGCGCCGACAAAACCGACCCCCATCACCACAACGATTTCACGTCCCGCTCGGCGCTCTTGCCTGACGATTTTTTTCAGCCGGGCCGACTCCTTCCGGTAGTCTTTTTCCCGGGGCAGCGGAAAGCTTTCACCGGCCGGGCAGATGGAAACAGGGATCTCTTCTGCAGGAGTTTGAGAGCGCGACCGGGTTTTTGCCTTGATATTTTGCATGCTTTCGCTCCTTATACTCAATATGTTGATGCAGTTAAACTTCTCACCATCTTTGGCGCCGAAAAGACCAGGCGCGAATCTTCTGGATGTCCAGATCCTTAAAAACCGTTCGAATTTTTTCCGGGCTGTTTTACAAAGCAGAAAGGAAAGATTTTA
This sequence comes from Desulfobacterales bacterium, assembly GCA_030688615.1. Lineage (GTDB taxonomy): Bacteria > Desulfobacterota > Desulfobacteria > Desulfobacterales > JAUYIZ01 > JAUYIZ01. The sequence continues at coordinate 4,612 of JAUYIZ010000403.1, forward strand.
TTGAAGGCCCGGCGGCAAGCCGCGGGGGCTGCGCTCACTGTGGCGGTTCAATTTTAAATGAAATATTTTGAATCACGCTCTCTCCATGCACCACGGCGACGTGCCAGTCACCCACCCATCGGGGAATGATGGTTTTCGAGCTGAAGGTTCTCCAGTTAATGGACTTGACCGGAAGAACGATCCGCGCCATTTCCTGATCCTTCCAGTACCAGACATGGGTAATCATGGTTTCGGTGGTCGCACCGGAAACAACGGTCAAACAGTAGAGCTTTTCAATGTCAGCGGGAAAAACCGTGTTGACGCCCACGGCTTCCCGGTTTTCGATATTTGTTCCAATCACTGCCGTATCCAGCGACAAACTCTGGGCAAAAGCCGTCATGGTCGGCAGGAAGAGCATCAGTAAGCCTAACACGCATGTTTTCATAGCTGTCACCTTCATAGTATTGCACCGGTTAAAATTTTCGCCTTCCTTGAAGTCGAACGAAATTTGACATTCAAAGGTCTCTTTTTAGTCAACTTTAAAAAAACCCTTGGGTTTGGCACCGCATACCGGGCACGCTTCCGCAGGTTCGTTCTCACAGGTAAAACCGCAAACGGAACAGACATAATAGTCGACCTGTTCCAAATTTTCCAAATTTTCAAGGGCCTTGCTGTACAGGGCGGCGTGGACTTTTTCAACGTCGTTGGCATAGGTGAAGCTTCGTACCGCGCCCTTGTGGTTTTCAGCTTTTGCTGTGTCGATCATTCGCGGATACATGGTCTTAAATTCATGGGTTTCACCGTCTATGGCCGACTGTAGATTTTCAGCGGTACTTTTGACTGCCCCCAGGGTTCTCAGATGGGCATGCGCGTGCACCGTTTCCGCCTCTGCAGCTGCCCGGAAAAGTTTTGCCACCTGGGGGTACCCCTCCCCTTCAGCTTTTTTGGCAAAAGCGAGATATTTACGGTTTGCCTGGGATTCTCCCGCAAACGCATCCCACAAATTTTGTTCGGTCTTGTTTCCCATAACATCCTCCTTTGAATCTCAATGAGTCGCAGCAGATTAAATTGCACATTCAACGATCGCAATCGTAATGATTATTTTCAATAATTTCAAGAAAAACTTGCAATTAATAACATCCTGACCTAATAAAACTTGTTACATAGTGCCCATCCTTCACTTGCGCCGGACACTAAAATTTTTTAAAGGAAGTGGACCATGAACTTTGAATGCATCATTTACGAAAAGTCCCAAGGCATTGCCACCATCAAATTGAACCGCCCCCAGGTTCTCAATGCCATGAACAAACAACTCTGGATAGATTTCCAGCAAGCTTTGGAAGATGTAAAGAATGACCCGGAGCTCAAGGTCCTGATCATCACAGGAAACGGGCGGGCGTTTTCCACCGGGGCTGATTTAAAAGAATCGAAAAACAGAAGCCTGGACGAATACCGCGATTATCTTGTTGAACTCCAGGAATCGTCCCGGAAAATAATCCGTTTTGAAAAGCCGACCATCGCCGCCATCAACGGGTATGCTCTTGGTTCGGGGTATGAACTGGCCCTTGCCTGTGATATACGGATCGCCGCAGAAGATGCCCAGATCGGATCGCCGGAAGCCAAAGTGACCTCTTCGGTGACCGGGGGGGCCACGAGACTGGTACAAAACCTGATCGGACCCGGCAAGGCCAGAGAGCTGCTGTTTACCGGCGAAAATATTGACGGCAAAGAAGCTCAAAGAATCGGCCTGGTGAACAAATCGGTCCCATCCGACCAGCTCATGCCGGAAGCCATCTCCATGGCAAAAAAAATTGCGTCCAACTCGGCCTTCTCCATCAAAATGATCAAAAACGGCCTTTTAATGGCGCAGGATTCCATCAGCCTGGACGCGCTGATGGCTTATGAAATTGAAGCGTGCCTGGCCTGCGTGGCCACCAAGGAACGGCAGGCTTCCCTGACGACCTTTGAAAATCGAAAGCGGGGATAAATGACTCTTGAAAAAATTTTAAACGCCGATTCCGTTGCCATTGTGGGCGCATCGAAAGTGGAGACCAAAAGAGGGTTTCAGGCCATTAAAACCCTTTTGGATGAAAAATATGATGGGAAAATTTACCCGGTGAACCCCAAAGAAAAAAGCATCCTGGGATTAAAATGTTACCCGAAAGTTTCAGATATTGAATTTCCCGTCGATTGCGTTCTCATCACCACGCCGGCAAACACGATTCCCGCAGTCCTGGAGGATTGCGGGGCCAAGGGGGTGCACGGCGCCGTGATTATTGCCGGAGGATTCGGAGAGCTCGGCGAAGCAGGCCGGCAGTTTGAAGACGAAATCGCCGCAATCGCCAAAAAAAACCATATCCGGATCATCGGTCCCAACACCTCCGGCATCATCAACTTAAAACGCAATTTAAACCTGGTGGGCCTCCATGATACCCCCAAAGGAGATATCGCCCTGCTCACCCAGAGCGGCAACATGGCCCTGACATTGATTACGGAAGCCAAGCTGAAAAGCCGCAAGGGATTTTCCTATTACGTCGGTGTCGGAAACGAAACAGACATCAAATTCAGCGAGTACCTGGAGTTTTTCCGGGAGGACCCGGACACCCGGGCGATCCTCATGTACGTCGAGGGGATGCGGAACGGCCGGGATTTTCTCCAGCAGGCCTACAAGACGACACTGGACAAACCCATTATCCTTCTCAAGGGCGGACGATCCTTAACCGGAAAAAAATCCGCCGGCTCCCATACCGGCGCTTTAGCCGGCATATCGGAGGTGGCAAAATCCGCCTTTAAGCGCGCCGGTGTCATCGTCATCGAAAATCCGGACGAGCTGTTCCCCGTGGCGGAAACCCTTTCCAGTCAACCGACCGTAAAAAACAACAGCATTGCCATTCTTGCCGATGGCGGCGGTCATGCGACCATCGCCTGTGACCTGCTTACGGACCTGGGAGTAACGATTCCCGTGCTGCACGAAACAACGCAGGCCAAATTAAGACAGATCCTTCCCCGGGGCGCATCCGTAACCAACCCCATTGACGTTGCCGGGGGGACGGATTCAGATCCCACCATCTTTGCCGACTGCGCCGAAATCATCCTGAAAGATCATGACGTGGGCGGGTTGTTGATCGTCGGGCTGTTCGGCGGCTATGCCATACGGTTTGCCAAACACCTGGAGCTGCAGGAGGAAGATGCCGCCCACCGGATGGGAAAACTGGTCAAAACCGGCAAAAAGCCGCTGATCATGCACAGCCTCTATACCTCCGAGAAACCCCATTCCCTCAATCTTCTGCGTTATTATAATATCCCGGTTTATGATTCCCTGGATGTGGCCTGTAAATGCATTGCGGCCCTGAGCGAGTACGGGGAGTATCTCGCATCGTATCATGCCAAGACCAATTTTATTCTTAACGGGTCAAACAAAGCCAAACGCGAAGGAATTCAAATCATCCGGAACGTCAGAAACGAAAACCGGCGGCGGCTGCTGGAGACTGAAGCCGTTGAACTGTTCAAATCCCATAATGCCCCGGTTGCGACATGTCATCTGGCTAAAACGGCCGAAGCGGCTGTCTATTTCGCCAGCCAGATGGACCAGGCCGTCGTCCTTAAGATTGTCTCGCCCGACATCCCGCACAAAAGCGATGCCGGCGGGGTTAAACTCAACCTGGTTACCGCCGGTGAAATTCGTCGCGCTTTTGACGAAATCATTCAGAACGCCAAAAACTTCAACCCGGCCGCAGACATCCGGGGCGTTCTGGTGGCGCCCATGGTGCCGGAGGGGCTGGAAGTCATCATCGGTACAAAGATCGACGATCAGTTCGGACCGGTAATCATGTTCGGCATCGGCGGCATACTTGTGGAAGTAATCAAGGACATTTCTTTCCGGGTGCTACCCGTATCGCCCAGGTCCGCAAGGAAGATGATCGAGGAGGTCAGGTCGTATCCCATTCTGAAGGGCATCCGGGGCAACCCGCCTTACGACAAAAAAGCCTTAAGAAAACTGCTCATGCTGTGCTCCGATATTATTGAAGCCTATCCGGATATTCAGGAAATGGATCTTAACCCGATTGTGGTCCACGAAAAGGGCGCGAAAATTGTCGATGCCCGGATTATCCTGAAGGACAACACCGGCCATGCCTAAGGGTGGTCCGCTGGCGCAGCAAATGATCGGCCAGGACCAGGCTGACCATGGCTTCGCACACCACATTGATGCGGGGAATGGCAGCCACATCGTGACGGCCTTTCATCAAGATGGTTTGCGGCCGGTTGGCGCGGTCGACGGTATTCTGCAGGATGCCGATGGAAGGGATGGGCTTTACTGCCACACGGATCAGCAGATCATCTCCGTTTGAAATTCCAGCAAGGATGCCGCCGGAGTTATTGGATAAAAAACCGTCCGGCGTGATGGGGTCATTATTTTGGGACCCGGTCATTTGGGCGGCTTTAAATCCGGCGCCGATTTCAACGCCTTTAATCGCCCCGATGCTCATCAGGGCTTTTGCCAGGTCAGCATCCAGCTTGTCAAATACCGGTTCACCCAATCCCGGCGGAACGTTCCGGACCAGGATTTCAACAACTCCGCCGACCGAATCCCCCTGTTCCTTTACGCGCAGGACACGGGCTTCCATTTTTTTTGCCGCAGCCATGTCCGGACAAAAAAACATGTTCCGCCCGATCACCCCAAGGTCGCGCGTTTCGGCTTTAATGCCGCCCAGTTCTATGGTATAGGCGAAAATCGCGATATTTTTTTTTGCCAGAACAAGTTTTGCCACGGCGCCTGCGGCCACGCGCGCCACGGTTTCCCGGGAGGAAGCCCGGCCGCCGCCGCGCCAATCCCGGATGCCGTATTTTGCCTGATAAGTGATATCGCCGTGCCCCGGGCGAAATAGATCGGCATAGGGCGCATAAGCGGCCGGATCGGCATCCTGGTTATGCACCATGATCATGAGGGGGGTGCCGGTGGTCATTTTTTCAAAAACACCCGACATGATGACGGCCTGATCCGGCTCTTTTCGTCCCGTGCTGGCAACAGACGACCCCGGACGTCTCCGGTTCAGCATGGACTGGACATCTGCTTCCTGCAGCGGTATCCCGGGGGGGCACCCGTCAATGACGACCCCGACCCCCTTGCCGTGTGATTCTCCCCAGGTGGTAATTTTAAATATTTTCCCGAAACTGTTTCCCGGCATAGGTCCATCCGTTCATTGATTGTTGATTGTCGATTGTTGATTTGTTGAATCGCTTCGCGCTATCTTTTTTAATATTGATAGAATTCCTTCAATCGCCAATCGTCAATCGCAAATCGCAAATCCTTTTGATAGTTTAGCGGCAATGACATCACAGATCTTGTCAGGACCCGATCGATCCGTAAAAACGGAAAAATCCATGGCCGCCTCATACAGCGGGTCTCGATAACGGAGCGTCTCCTCGACCTCTTCGGTTACTCCCCCGGGCGTCAGGGCCGGCCGGAACTCCCCGCTGCTTCCATCCTGCAGGATTCTGTTTTTAATGGTTTCAGGTGCTGCTCTTAACCAGACCAGCACACCGCTTTGTTTCATGTTCACGACATTTTCATCGTCCATCACGACCCCGCCGCCGGTGGCCACCACCTGCCGGTCAAGGCGGCAGAGCTGTTTTAATATGGTCTTTTCTTTTTCACGAAAATAATCCCAGCCGTGCCGGTTGACACATTCGTTTATACTCATGGCGCATGCTTCGACCAGTTTGAGGTCGGCATCCACAAAGGGACGGTCCAGACGGGCGGCAAGTTTTTTCCCCACCGTGCTCTTTCCCGCGGCCCGGTATCCAATTAAAAATATGTTCATATCCCTTGAACCCTTGAGTCCTGGACCCCTTGAACCCTACATATTATTAAAAACTTTCCAGAACTCGGGAAAAGATTTTTCAACACATTTTTCATCCTGGATGATAATGCCCGGAACCTTCAGGCCCGCAACCGCAAAACTCATGGCCAGGCGGTGATCCGCGTGCGGGTCGATCCGGCCGCCGTGGGGGGCGCCCCCCTTGATGACCAGGTCGCTATCCGTGCAGCGGGCTTCAATGCCGATTTTGGAAAGCTCTCCGGCCACGGCGCTTAAGCGGTCGCTTTCCTTGTCCTTAAGGTGGGCGACATTTTTTATCACGGTCGTGCCCCGGGCGAATGCGGCCACCACGGCCAGGGTGGGGACCAGGTCGGGCATGTCCGCCATGTCCACTTCCAGGGCGCAAAGATCCCCCCCGACAACCTTTATGCCGTCGGATTCCGGAAAAACCCTGCATCCCATCGCTTCGAGGATGTCCACAAACCGCACGTCCCCCTGATGGGATCGTTTCGTCACGCCTCTGACCTTGACTTCACTGCCGGTTACGGCGGCGGCGGCCCAGAAATATCCGGCCTGGGAACCGTCCGGTTCCACCTGGTAATCGCCGGCGCGGAATTGCTGCCCCCCCGCGATCCTGAAATGCCTGTAGTCCTCCCGGACGACACGGACCCCGAATCTTTGCATGACTTCCACGGTCATGTCCACGTAGGGGCGCGATACGGGCCCCCGGGTGACCGTGATGTCCATGCCCTCCGGAGCATAAGGCGCAATCAGAAGCAGGGCGGAAAGATATTGGCTGCTTCTGGAGCAATCCATGGATAAAATTCCCCCGGTCAGCCTGCCGCCTTCTATTTCAACCGGAGGACATCCGTTGTCACGGGTCGTGCGCACAAAATCTCCCAGTTGACGCAACCCGTCGATCAGGTCCTGGATGGGGCGCTGCTGCATACGTTCTGTCCCCGTCAGGATGTATCGGCCTCTGCCCAGGGTGGCCACGGCCGTCAGCAGGCGCATGGAGGTTCCCGAGTTACCAAGATAAACAGGCTGATCGGACGGTCGCAGGCGCCCGCTGGTGCCGTGCACGACAATCCGCTCCCGGTCTTGCCGGATAACAGTTCCCAGCTGCACGAGCGCATTTTGCGTCAGCAGCGTATCTTCACTTTGCAGGGCGTTTTCAATACGACATATACCGTCTGAAAGGGCGGCGGCGATGAGAATTCTATGGGTGTAACTTTTTGAGCCGGGAACGGTCACGTCACCGCGGACAATTTTTCGGGGTATAATTTCAATCATTTTTGAACCTTTAGCGAACTGATGTTCGAGTTTTAAGATTTAAGTTTTAAATATCTGAATAGATACTCTATCCTAACAGCTTAAATCTTAAAACTTAACACTTAAAACGTGATGAATTCGATCTTTTACGAATTCATCTTTAATCTATCAATCACCACCCGTCTCATCAACCGGACGGGCGCTTTTTGGCCGGTCCACAATTCAGACTGGACCGCCCCCTGGTATACGAACATGGACACACCGTCTACGACCCGGCTGCCGGCATCTTCGGCTTCCCTTAGCAGGCGTGTTTTTAAAGGATTGTAAACAATATCCATCACCAGCATGTATTTTTTCAAAAAGCTCTTGGCAACCGGCATTTCCCGGATGTCCGGTGTCATCCCCACGGGCGTGGTGTTGATCAGGATCTGGCAGGCGGCATGATGGACTTCGGCCAGCGGGCAAAAAACCGCCTTGAGGTCGTCTGCCAGCGCCTGTCCCCGGTCCCGGGTTCGATTGGCGATGGTCAGGCGGCCGCCCCGGGAAATTATTCCAAATCCGATGGCCCGGGCAGCTCCTCCCGCACCGAGGATCACCACATCTTTGCCGTTGATCCCTGCCTGTTCAGACAAAGCACGCAAAGCGCCGGCGCAATCGGTATTATATCCTGTTAAAATCCCCCGGTTATTTGTGACCGTATTGACGGCGCCGATTTTAAGCGCATCGGCCTCAATTTCATCGAGAAAAGGCATGACGCCGACCTTATGGGGGATGGTGATGCTGACACCTTTAATACCCAGAGCCCGAACGCTTGAAATCGCCTGGCCGATATCAATAACGTTAAAAGCCAGGTAAACCCCGTCATATCCAAGATGGGAAAATACCGCATTGTGCATGGCAGGGCCCAAGCTGTGGGAAACCGGGTTGCCCAACAGGGCATATAAATCCGTGGTTGCGTTAATCTTCATGAGCATTAATTCAGATTCCCAGAACACCTTAAATCTTAAAACTTAACACTTAAAACGTGATGAATTCGGCTTTTACGAATTCATCAATATTCCTCATTTGCTTTCGGATAAGACCCCAGATATTTTAAAAGCGGACAGAGTCCTTTCATCTTCTCCAGGGTCTGCTTCATCACGGGATCTTCCAGATGCCCTTCAAGATCCACAAAAAAACAGTAGCTCCAGTTTTCGTATTTGATGGGCCTGGATTCAAGCTTGACCATATTGATTCCGGCCTTGGCAAGCGGCTCTAAAACATGATGGAGCGCGCCGGGAACATGCGGTGTGACAAACATGACGGAAGTCTTATCCTGCCCTGTTTGACGGGTTTCCTCCCTGCCGATGACCAGAAATCTTGTGATGTTGCGCGATATGTCCTCGATGCCCGGCGCCGCAACCTGCAGGTGGTACAAATGCCCCGCCTCCCGGTTGGCAATGGCTGCGGCCCCTGGAATTTTAGACGCCTTCACGGCTGCCTCGGCCGTACTGCTGCATTCTTCAAGGGGCGCTTGCGGCAGGTATTTCTGCAGCCACCTGCGACACTGGGCAAACGCGTGGGGATGGGAATATATGACCTTGATATCCTCTAATAGGCCTGACTCAGACAGAAGGTCATGGGAAACCGTCAGGTAAATTTCAGCACATATTTTCAGGTCTGCTTCATAAAAAAGATCCAGGGTATAATTTACGGCGCCTTCGATGGAATTTTCCACCGGAACCGTGCCATAATGGCAGGCGCCCTTTTCCACATCCTGAAAAACATCCCGAATGCTGGAACAGGGAACAAATATCGCGCTGTGCCCGAAATGCTTCATGGCGGCAATATGGGTAAAGGTCGCTTCCGGGCCCAGATAAGTGATGCGCGGAGGCTGCTGGATCTCCCGGCAGGCGGCAATAATCTCCATGAAAATATGAGAAATGGCGGTATGGCTCAACAGGGCCGTATCCAGCGTAAAGAGCCGTTTGATCAGGGTGCTTTCCCGCGCACCATCCCACAGTTTTTCACCTTGACGCCGTTTGATCTCTCCGATTTCTTTTGCCACCACAAGCCGCTGATCCACGAGACGGATGATGGTGTCATCGATCTTATCGATCTTTTCCCTTAACGCCTGGATATTTTTTTGATCCGTCATCATTCCCCGCGCTATTTTTCTGTAATGGTCTCGTCAATCCGATGCCCGAAATGCCGCCCGCTTTTCTCAACGGCCACCAGGACCTTGTCGCCGCAGGAGAGGTTGACCACGGACAGGGGATTTCCCTTTGGATCCGTCAGGCGAATGGTTTCGGCATTTTGCACGATGGCGCTGATCCGCCGGTCGCCTACGGACGCTTTGATAAGCATCAGCGGGCGTTTTTCGATTTTCAGGCGGCCGACGACGCCCACGCTGGTGTTTCCGTTGAAGCTTACAACGAGGACCGGGTCGCCCGAAGAAAGCTCTGAAAGATAACGGGTTTTCCCGCCCGGAACCCGTGTGTAGGCATGCACCGGCCCGGCATTCACCCGGAAGGGCCGGGGGGCGACATAAGGGTTTGAAACACTTTCCGCATGCACTAAAAACAGGGCGCTGCTGCTGTTTCCCACCAGCATCCCCTGCCCGATGCCCATGCAAGTGCAGGTGTCCACGCAGACCCGGTCGCCCATTCCCACCGGGGCTGTCTCGATGATCTCTGCAACCTCCAGCAAGATTTTATCTTCGGTTGCCCGCAGGGCGGAAAGGGCTTTGGTAAGTTCATGGACCCCGGCCGCCTGAAAAAGTATGTGGCTGACCCCTTTCTCCAGGATGCCGAAAACGGTTTGGGCTTCCGGATACCCTTTGACCTGCGCGATGACATCGGCCCCCTTGGCAATCAGGTTTTCAAGGGGGATGATGGTCCAGTCAGAGGTTTGAATGACCACCTGTTTATCCCGGCTTAATTTAACGATTTCATCTTCATCGGCGCTGCTCTTTATGGTAAAAAAAACAACGTCTTCTCCGGGGCGAAGGTCTCCGTCTTTTGAAATCGTCAATATTTTTCCCAGTTCCTTGACCTTTTTCGAATACCCTTCCGGAACCATGATGCCGTCCGCCCCGCCTTCCAGTGCAGCGGTCACCAGCTGTTTATCCCAGGGATCGACCTGAACCCAAATTTTTCGCATGGTTTGCTTCCTTCTGTTATAATACTAAAAGTTCAGATGTTGCAGCGCTTCTTCAACATCCGCCCCTTCATGCACGATGGCGCAAATTGCCTGCATCATGGCTTTGGGGTCTTTATGCTGAAACACATTCCGGCCGATGGAAACGCCTGCGCCGCCGGCATCAATGGAGCCCTTTACCATTTCAAGGATTTGCCGGTCGGACTCCATTTTTTCCCCGCCGGCAATGACCACGGGAACGGAACATCCGGCCGTGACCTGCTTAAATGTTTCCACCGAACCGGTGTAGGACACCTTGACAATGTCGGCGCCCGCTTCACAGCCGACCCGCGCGGCATGTTTGATGACGTCCACGTCATATTCGTTTTTTATTTTATCCCCCCTCGGATAGATCATTGCCAGAAGCGGAATTCCCCAGGTTCGCGCTTCATAACTCACCCGGCCGAAATCCTGCAGCATTTCTTTTTCCCCGCCGTTTCCGAGGTTGACATGAATGGATACGGCATCCGCACCCAGCTTGAGGGCCTCTTCAACGGTGCAGATCAGGGTCTTCGCGTTGGGATACGGTGATAGGCTGGTGGATGCGGACAGGTGAATGATCAGGCCGATATCTTTTCCTTTTCCCCTGTGCCCCCCTTCAACGAGCCCCTTATGTTCCACAATGGCATTGGCCCCGCCCTGGGCCACTTTCTGTATGGCGCTTTTCAGGTCGATCAGGCCTTCGATGGGGCCCACGGACATACCGTGGTCCATGGGAACGATCACCGTTTTACCGGTATTGCGGTTAAAAATGCGTTCCATCCTAATTTTTTTCCCTAATATGGTCATAAAACCCCCTTCTAAAAAAGCAAAAAGGCCATGGGCTTTTTGCTCACGGCCTTGATAAAAAACCGTGAGTTCCAGTCCGCCCACGGTTTTTTGCGTTTAGTATGTCGTCAACTCAACGCACCCCGGGCAGACCGGTGCTAAAATAGTACCAAAATCTGCCTGAGATGTTTTCATTCATTTGTCATCAGTAAATAATTATATCCCGCCTGTCAAGACTTTTTTCTTATTAGGGTTCACGCAAAATAAGCAATTTAACTGCCCCGGATCATAATTAACAGCATCTTAAAACTTTCTGTGGCATGAAGGGCGTGGGGAACCTGTGCGGGCATGACCAGCATCTGGCCGGCCTGAACAAGCTGCGGGCTGCCGCCGATGGTTATTTCCGCCGTCCCGTCCAGCAGGTAAACCACGGCATCGAAAGGGGACGTGTGCTCGGTAAGGCCCTGACCTTTGTCAAAGGAAAAAAGTGTGATGTTGCCCGTGTCCTTTTTCAGCAGGGTCTTGCTGACCACGGCGCCGATGGCATAAGCGATGTGTTCCGACAAAACAAACGCCCTGCCCCTGGGGGTGTCGCCTTCTCTATTCATTCTGTCCTCCTTAGGGCTCGCGCAGCGCACGGCCTTTTGGTTCAGCCGGCACCGAAGCTTTGTAAAAGATCGCATTGCCGGTCAGTTCATATTGTGAAACAGCCGCCGGAATAAAAACCGAAACCCCCCGGCACATGGGAAGTTTGTCCCTATGCCCGCCACCGGACAAGACGGCCTGCCCTTCGGTACAAATGATGATTTCAACGCTGCGGCGCACCGGGCTGACATACCCCGTCCCGGTGCCGACGGAAATCATCGACAAAGCAAACTCCCGGGCCTGGACCGGATAAGCGCTTTCAGCCCCTGCGGTTTTTTCGGCCTTGAGAACCTTGACCGGTTTTTCTGCAAAACTGACAACCTTTAACAGTTCCGGAACATCCACGTGCTTTACGGTCAATCCGCCCCGGACGACATTGTCTGAATTGGCCATCAACTCCAGACCGACACCGGACAAATAGGCATGGAGTTCTCCCGCGCCCACAAAGAGGGCCTCTCCCGGTTGCAGACAAATAAGGTTTAAAAACAAGGGGGATAACACACCGATATCGGACGGATACATCCCGTAAAGGGTCTTTACCCATTGGAAAGCCGGATGATCCGTCTGGTCCGCTTCCGCCCAGGCAGCCGCATCCTGCAGGAGTCGAATTTTTCGTTCAGGGTCAAGGTTCATCATCGCGCTGAAGAATTTTTTAAGTGACCGCGCGTTGGGCGCCTCTGCAAGCTCCATGAGTTCTTTATCTAAATATTTATCGCAAATACGCTCCATCAGGGATATCAGTTCTTTGATTTTTCGAAACCCCGCCAGCACCCAAAAAGGTGTCAGGGCGCAGAGGCACTCGGGCTTGTGGTTGTCATCTTTATAGTTTCGATGAAGGGCGTGGGCGGGAATCCCCAGATCGTTTTCGCGATGAAAACCTTCTTCGGCCCGGATCCGGTCGGGATGTGCCTGAATGGACAGGGGGCTGGCCACCGCCAGCAGTTTAAACAGGTAGGGCAGTTTGCGGCCGAAATTGTCCGCAACGGTTTTCCCGAGAATTTCCACCGGGTTTCTTTCAATCAGTTCGTGCAGCGGGACCCATCTGCCGTTTGAACTGATTTTTGAGGGCGCTTTGGGATGGGCGCCCATCCAGAGCTCTGCCTGCGGTTTGCCGGATGGCGCGGCTTTTCCCAGGAAGTCCGGAATCGCGGTCAATGACCCCCATGCATATTCCTGAATGCTGTTTTTCAGAATGCTGACTCTTTCCATAAGCCGTAACGCGCCGGACCCAAAAATAAAAAGGGCATTCCCCCCGAATAGAAGGGAATGCCCTTTTTAACTTATCGATTGAATATCAAACCACGGTGACATTTACCGCAGAAGGCCCTTTCTGGCCCTGTTCGACATCAAAGGTCACACGATCGCCTTCATTAAGAGATTTAAAACCGGTCGAGTTAATTCCTGAATGATGAACAAATACATCCGGGCCGTCTTCCTGCTCAATGAAGCCATAGCCTTTGCCGCTATTGAACCATTTTACAATCCCATCCGTCATACTGGCATTCTCCTTTCTAAAAATTCTCAAAGTCTCAACCTTCAGATTGCCACTTTGGAACATGGTTCATTCCCGAAGAGCGAAACCGGCCATCCAAATAAAGAACGACCCTTAATTGATTAAATCCATAGTAGCTGTTTTTTTTTTTAAGTCAAGCTATTTCTCAACAGCTTGTTCTCAAAAAAAATAAAGCGTCACCTGCCCATGCTCCGCAGAAAAGAGATATCGGAACATTTTACAAAATCAGCCACATAGCTGTTTGCGGGATTGCGATACATCTCCTGGGGCGTGGCAACCTGCAGGATGGCGCCGTCCTGCATGACGGCAATTCGATCGGCCATAATCATGGCATCGGCCATGTTGTGGGTCACATACAGGGTCGTTGTTCGGAGTTGTTTATGAATGCCGAGGATCTCATCTCTGATTTTCACTTTGGCAGGCTCATCGATGTTGGACATGGGTTCGTCCATCAAAAACACTTTAGGCGGTATCACAACGGCCCTGCCGATGGCCACTTTCTGTTTCTGCCCGGCTGACAGTTCAGGAGGTTTGCGTGAAAGGAGCTCCCGGTCAATGCCGATGCGATGGACCACATCTTCTATCCGGGCTTTGATGTCCTCATCCAGCCATTTTCGAATCTTCAAGGCAAAATTCATATTGGCAATTTTTTTTTCATGCGTCACTTGCATATGCGGCCATAAGGCAAAGTTTTGAAAGATCATCTGAACTTCCCTCTGTCCGACCTTGACGTCGTTCATCAGATGATTGTCAATATAAATATGCCCTTGATCGGGTTGCTCCAAACCGGCGATCAGGCGCAGGGTGGTCGTTTTCCCGCACCCGGTCGCTCCGATCAGGACCATGAATTCTTCGTCGTTTATCTCCAGGTTCAATTTTTTTACAGCAGGGATCGTGCCATAGGATTTTGACAGAGAGACCAGCCGCACCTTGCTCATAATTCATCCTCCTGTTTCAGTTATTACCATTTTACCGGTACGCGCACGACCTTGCCCGCCTTGTTGCTGAAAAGCAGGTATCCGGTCTTGCGGCCGAAGAGAAAAAGATCTTTGGTGATTTCCACATCCTGCCTGCAATAGGCCGCGATTTCCTTGATCCGCCCTTCCTTCCACCATTTCAGGGCCTGAAGGCCATCGGCGCTTTTTTTCCTGCCCAATGTCTCCCGGGCCAGATGATCCAGGGAGAGCCGGTAACCCAGATGTTTGTGAACCTCGGACAACATATCCAGGGTAGGAAGCCTGGAAAAATCAAAATCGGTGTATCCCTGCAGGACGTGATAATCAAATCGTCGGACATTAAAGCCCACCACAAGATCAAACTGCTGCAGATGCAAAACGAGTTTATCGATCTGACGCTCCGTAAACTCAAAAAAGGCATCTTCTCTTGAATCGTACAGGACACCGCAACTGATCCCCATTAAATCCGCCCGGTGCCATCCGCCGACTTCCTGGGATGAACGCTGGGTTTCCAGGTCGAAAACACCAAAACAGGAATTCTTTAAGACCCCCGCGGCCGGTTGCGGGGAAGGCGCTTCACTGTTGCGCTGCAGCGGCTCTTTCACGCGGGACACGGAAGGTGCCGCTGACCGCTGCAGCGCAACGGGGGGCCCGGGCGCGGAAAATTTTTTTGATCTGATCTCTGATCCGCTTCCGGCCTGTATTCGATTTAAAATAAAAACAGCCGCATCCTTGTCAATCGGCCGATTTCCCGAACCGCATTTGGGTGAATGAACGCAGGAAGGACAACCGGTTTCACAGGGGCAGGTCTGAATGGCCTTTTGCGTGTATTGGAACAGTTTTTTTGCACTGTCATAGGCATGACGGCTCAACCCGGCGCCTCCGGGTATGCCGTCGTAAATGAATATGGCGGCCGATCCGGTCTGGGGGTGCAGCGGCGTTGAAAGGCCGCCCAGATCATTTCGATCCGTCATGACAATCAGCGGTGTGATACCGATGGCGGCATGCTCTATGGCATGAATGCCGCCCATAAAATGTAAATGGTGTTTTTCGGTTTCCTCCTGAATCCGGCCGGGTATCTTCAACCAGATCCCCTCGGTTTCAAAGATCTGGGGGGGAAGATCCAGACTGTACCGGTTGATCAGTTTATTGGCACGTATGCGCCATTTTTCGTAGCCGGTGACCTGGTCGGTAACTTTCAACCTTCCGACACAGATTGTCGCTCCCCGGAGTTTTTTTTCCTTGAAAACTTCCAGAATTTCCGTGTTTTTATACCCGGTTGCCCGGGTGTAATAAGCGGCGTTTTCCTGGGTAACCCGGACGGTCCGCGTTTCTAAATCAAGCGCATCGACGATGTAGGTGCTTCCCAAGTGCAGATAGACCGCGCCGGCATGAGTTTCCCTGAAAGCCCTGAACCCGTCGATCTCCCCCTTGTTTTCTCCGGTCCTGCTGCAGACGATGCGGAATCGGCTTCCCACCCCTCTCAATGCAATGTCCCGGTGCGGGAAAATGCGGCTGGCGTATAGTTTTTTTCCGTCTTCGCTTCTCAGGAGCAGCCCTTGGTCTTCCAGACAGCGCACTTGCCTTCTGACGGATTCGTTTGCCATGGCCGGCTCCTTGGCCGTGAGCGGCAATTCTGCGGCAGCGCACAACAGGTGCTTTCTGAGTATATCTTCATTGAAAGGGTTTATCACCGCCGCTTCAGGGCTCCGCCGGATGAAATCCTGCGGGTTGCGCATAAAATACTGGTCCAGCGCGTCTTCTCCCGCAATGAGAACCAGGGCGGAGTCCTGGCCGCTGCGCCCTACCCTGCCGCCCCTTTGCCATGTTGAAATCACCGTGCCCGGATACCCCACCAGGAGACAGAGGTCCAGATCGCCGATATCGATGCCCAGTTCCAGCGCGCTGGTGGAAATGACGGCCAGCAGGTCCCCCCGGGCCAACCGGGCTTCGATTTCCCGGCGCTCTTCGGCCAAAAATCCGCTGCGATAAGCGCTGATTTTGCTGCTGTAGGGTCCGGCCCGGCTTCCGGCCCACAAGGCGATAAGTTCGGCAAGCTTGCGTGACTGGGTGTACACGATGGTTCTCAGATTTCTGTGGAGCGCTGCTTTGAGTAAAAGTATGGCGGTTTGGGCGGGTCCGTCCACAGGATCGATAAAAATCAGGTGCCGTCTTCCCTGGGGCGCTCCGCTTGCGGTTATGGCGGTAACTTTTACCCCGGTCAGTTCTTCCGCCAGCTGGGCCGGATTGGCCACGGTGGCCGAACTGAAAACGAACCGGGGCGCAGACCCGTAAAAAGCGCAGATTCTTTGAAGCCGTCTGAAAACCTGGGCCATATGGGATCCCATGAGACCCCGATAGGTATGGAGCTCGTCTATGACAACGATCTCGAGCGCCGCAAAAAAGGCCGCCCATTTCGGGTGGTAGGCGAGCAGAGAAAGGTGGAGCATTTCCGGGTTGGTTAAAAGAACGCCGGGCGGGTTTTCCCGGATGCGCTTTCGATGCCATGCCGATGTGTCCCCATCATAAATCGAAGCCGTGACCGGAACGCCGCTGCAATGAGACGTCATTTCGTTAAAAGTGCGCAGCTGGTCCTGGGTAAGCGCTTTTAAAGGGAAAATGTACAGGGCCTTGGCATTTCTGTTCGCATAAATCCGCTCCAAAACCGGAAGATTGTAAATCAGGCTCTTCCCGCTGGCCGTGGGTGTGGCCGTAACCACATGACAGCCCGATCGTATCAGATCCATGGCCCGGGCCTGGTGCTGGTATAGCCTCTCGATTCCGCAGGAACGCATGATATGGGCGATTGGGTCGGGCCACGGAACGTCCGGTTTGGACCAGACGGGTGGTTTTGAAGGGTATATTTTATGAAAGACGACCTGATGGCCCAGGCGGGGGGAAGACATCAGGGATTTGACATATTCATTGATTCCGGACAGTTCCTTCATGGGGTCATTTTTAGTCCTTAACCCTTTCGACATACTTGCCGGTTCGCGTGTCAATCCGGACGAGCTGCCCGCTTTCAATAAACGGCGGCACCTGAATCACGTAACCGGTTTCCAGCGTGGCCGGTTTGGTGCTCCCGGAAGCGGTATCTCCTTTGGCCCAGGGCTCGGCCGTTTTAATTTCCAGGTCCACAAAATTGGGCAGGGATATGCCGATGGGTTTGTCTTCGAAAAACAGCACCATGCAGACCGTGTTGTCTTTTAAAAAATCCCTGGCCCCTTCGATCTGTTCTTCCGATAGAAATTCCTGCGTATACGTGCTGGTGTTCATGAAGCAATAATTGTTGCCTTCCCGGTACAGATATTCCATTTCATGCTCTTCAAGATTCGCTTCGTTGAATTTCTCCCCGGACCTGAAGGTCCGGTCGAATTGTACGCCGGTTACCATATTTTTCAGCCGGCACTTGTAAAGGCCCGTCCCCTTGCCCGGCTTGGTGAATTCAAACTGGGTGATCACATAAGGTTCCCCATCGATTTCAATCTTCAATCCCTTTCTCAGCTGTCCGCAATCATACATAAATTTATTTCCTTTCAAAGCATTAAGATATAAGATATATATTTAAAATAAATTTTACTTTCCAGGTTGTGTCTAACATATTCAGGCAGTTTATTCAAATCGAATAAAAAATTTTCCTG
>JAUYIZ010000405.1 GCA_030688615.1 Desulfobacterales bacterium
GTGTCCACCTCCCGGGGTGGAAGCGGGCGGGCCGATTTTATTTTCGCGGTGGCCAGACGCAGTACCTCCAGTTTGCTCCTGTCCGGGGGAAGACCCAGGGCAAGCGCCACACGTTTATAGGAAGCGTAGGCAAGACTCAAAACCCTGAACCCGGCCGGGTAGCCCTTGATTTTGTCGAAAACGAGCATGGGCGGCGGGGTGATAAGTTCAGCGGTCGCCTCCACGACAGCTCCGATTTCCTTGTCCCAATCGGCCCCTTCGATGACCCTCCAGTCACCGACCTCCTTGGCTTTTTCAATGAATTCCCGCAGATCGTTGTACTGTATCGGTTCCATATGCTGCCCTCTTGAGTTCATTTGAATAAAAATTTTTTAAATCATGCGATGGCTATGCTATTGTCCAAAGGTCTATTTGAGACTTTAACTCTTGCCCGTTGTGATAAAATAAGCCCTGTAAAACAGGCCAATCCAGTTACCAGCGCGATCATGTCTCCATGAGTGAAGATATACACCATCATTGCAATCATGGAAATGAAAGCCAGCAACAGCTCTGTCAGGCTCAGCCTCGTGAACAAAAATCTTTCTATGATCACCTGCAACATGGCCACGGCACATAGGGCGAACGCAATTGACACGATCCCGGTCAACTCTGAACCGGAGGAAAACTGTGCCAGCAACGCCGGCTGGTAAACAAACAGGAACGGCATGAGCAGCGCCCCCAGAGAAAACTGAAAAGCTCGCAGGCCTGTTTTGAGGTACCCGGTGCCGGCGATCCCTGAGGCGATCAATGCCGCCGGGCCCACAGGCGGAGTTACCATCCCGATGCAGGCATAATAGACGATGAAAAAATGGGCCTGTTCCAGCGTTAAGCCAAGTTTCATCAGCAAAGGTCCGGTTGTCAGCGCGAGAATCAAATAGGTCGCAAATCCAGGGGCAAGACTTCCGAGAATGATGTTCATGATCATTACAATTCCCAGGGCGAGCGGCAAAAAACCTTGACTCCATAACTCCACGACGGTGGTCAGCGCATGTCCCACCCCGGTGATCTCTATGACCGACAAGGTGGTGCCCAAAAGCGCCAGCGTCACCCCTAATTGTGAAGCGTTTATGGCACCCTTCCGCAGTCCCTGGATTAAAGAACTCAATGTCGGTCTGGTTTGTTTGTGGAGAAAGGATACGGCAAATGCCGAAACAATGGCCCATCCGGCGGCATAATTGGGCGAAAATTCCATTACCAGAAGCGCCGTAATGACCCCGAAGGGAACAACGAATATATGCAGGCGGTGCAGGATGTAGCGGATATCGACCGAATTTTCGGAATACGGTATATGGTTCTTTGAAGCATTCACGTGCACCGCCCACATAATGCTTAAATAGTAGACCAGGGCCGGAATGACGGCCAGACCGCATATTTTCAGGTAGGGGATGCCTGTGATGCCGGACATCACGAAGGCGATCGACCCCATCACCGGAGGAATCAGCATCCCGCCGGTCGAAGCGATCGCCTCCACCGCGGCGGCGACTTCCGGCCTGAACCCCGTCTTTTTCATCATCGGGATCGTAAAGGTTCCGGTGATGACCACGTTGGCCGAGCCGCTGCCGCAGATCGTTCCCACAAGAGCGCTGGAAACCACTGCCGCCTGGGCGGCCCCGCCGCGCATTTTACTGCCTACCAGAAAACCGATTTGGGTGAAAAGCTCCTGCGCGTGGGTGATCTCCAGCATGCTGCCGAAGAGAATAAACAAAAAAATCACATCCGCCGCCAGGCTGAGAAGACCGCCGTAAACACCTTCTGAAAGCCCGGTGACCAGCCACGATATGAGCCTTGCCAGTGAAAAGGCGGGCTGATAGAAAGGCGGGGGAAGGAAGCTGCTCAGAAATGCATACCCTATAAAACAGCCGACAATGATCGGCACAATCGCACCGAAGGCTTTTCCGGCAGCATTAAAAAGGACCACGAGTATTATGATTCCGATGACGATATCCGTCGTGGTGGTAAAACCGACCCTGACCTGCAAATCCTGGTAGAACAGAAATACATAGACCGTGCCGACAAGCGAGAGCGCGATGAACAGGGATGAGACGACCAAAAGGCCCTTTTTGCCTGCTTGCAGTGCCAGTTGCAGGTCAGGCAAAAATGTCAGCAGCAGAACCAGCATGAGAAAGGTATTCAGATGCGGTATCGGGGGGAAAATCAGCATGAAGACGGCAAGGACCTCATATACCACCAGGCCTACGGCCAGAATGGTTATGAGGACATCCACCAGCCGGACGAGCCGATGCTTTTCAGACATAGACGGCATCTGCATAAAATTTCACCGACCTTCTATTTGGTGCCCTACTTAACCCAGCCCTGCTCCTTGTAATACCTTAAAGCGCCGGCGTTAATATACTCTGCCGGCAGCGTGGGGAAAGGGTTCATCTTAGGTCCGCCGATCGCATTCTTCCAGGCAGGAGAATACTCTGCGAATTTGTCACGATTCTCATTGACCGTCTTGACATACGCATACCCCACTTCAGGGTCTCCGATATCCCAAGTGCCTTGTCCCGGACTATAGCTTATCATCCCTACCGGTCCCTGAATTGGGTCGCCGTTTCCGTAAGCACCGGCCGGCACATCCATCCAACCGAAGCTGAGGGGGTTGCCGCCGGAGTTTTTCACCCCGCGCGCAAAGTCCTCTTTGGTTAAGGAAATAAAGTAAAGTTTCCGTTTCAAGCGTGTTTCGTCTTCCATGGGGCTAAGGGCAAATTTGCCCTGATGTACTTCTCTCGCTCCCCAGTGCGAGGCAGCCGCCTGCCCCGTGAGCATACTGTTGGAAAAGTTTCCCGGCGACATGGGTGCAAGCTTGACGCTGTCTTGAATCCCCCAGCAGTCCTTGAAGAGGAAGGTGTAAAAGTAATCCCAGGTGCCGCCCTTGGGCCTCACGGCAATGGTTTTGCCTTTCAAATCCTGCGGCGACTTGATGTTGGGGTCATACGTAGCCAGACTCCACTGATTAAGCCACCAAAAATTAAGCATCCTCAAATTGGAAAATTTCCGGGTATAGGGCGGCATACCAAGGCTCATGGCATTCAGGTCAAGGTTGCTGGTGATAAAAGAAACGTTCCTGCGCTTTTCCGGCGGATATTTTTCGCTGATGCCGATCCCTTCCATTAACGTCTGGCCCGGAATCACCGTAACCCTGAGCCAGGGGTGGTTCTTCTTGATGATATCCGCCGCAGCGCTTTCCAGTTGATATTGGGTGGTTTTGGTATTCAGCGAGAACTGTTCCACCTGCACCATAGGATGCGGTGTCTGACTGCTCGCTGATCCAGGAAGAAAGCCGGCTACAAATCCAAGCACCGCTGTATATAAAATAATATATAAAACCCGCGTCATTTTCTTTCCCCTCATTTTTTTTTGATTATCCTGATGGAGCGCAAGATGGTACCATTTGATTGCCTATCCGAGATTTCATCCACCTCCTTTCTTTCCCCGTTATTCCAGTCCGCTCCTTTAATTTGACCGTTAAAGATCAGTTAAGGGCTCGCTTTTACTTAATATATCCAAGCTCGCGCTGGGCCTCTTTCCATAC
>JAUYIZ010000422.1 GCA_030688615.1 Desulfobacterales bacterium
TTATGACGCCTCATCGAAAACCACCTGGTTCTTGCCCCGCTCCTTAGCCGCATAAAGGGCCTTGTCGCTTCTGGCCACCAGATCGTCGATGTCTTCCTGCCAGGTCATTCCCGGATGACGAAGGAAACGGGAAATTCCGAAGCTCAGCCCGGTGCCCAAAAAGCCTTCCTGTCCGTATTTACTCAGAATTCTCTCCGTAACTTTGGCAATCTGGGACGATTCCACCTGGGTAAAAACGATACCGAACTCATCGCCTCCGTACCGGAAGGCCCAGTCAACATTCTCTCTGATCGATTGCTGCAGGATTCTGCTTACCGCCTGCAGAAGCTTATCGCCACTCTGGTGCCCGGTTTTGTCGTTATGACCCTTCAGATTGTCAACATCTACCATCGCGAGAAAGATATTATATCGCTGGCGTTCGGCGCGCTGCGCTTCAGCAAGCATTTTGCCTTCGAAGTACCGGCGGTTATAGAGCTGGGTCAAGGTGTCACGCAGGGAAATCTGTTCCAGCTGGCGAACCAGGTTTTGTTCCCGGACAAGGCGATTCAGCTTGGCTTCCAGTTCATCGGACGTAAAAGGCTTAGAGATAAAATCACTGGCCCCGGCCTTGATCACATCAGTATAGGAAAAGGCTTGGCCGCCGGTGATGACGATAACGCCGATATTCGGATGATGTTCGCGGATATGCTTCACCAGTTGCATGCCATCCATGCCGGGCATGATCATATCGGTCAGGACAATCGTAAAATTTCCTTCCCGCAGTTTCCTGATCGCGGCTTCGCCGCCTTCAGCCGTGTCATAACCAAACTCGAAAGAATCGACATATTCACCCAATAGCCTCCGGGCGCTTTGATCGTCATCGACGATCAGGATGGTATCGGTCGGCATTTTCTCTCCCTAATCACGAAAAAGGTCCCTTTCCTCTTCATGGTCTCACAGACGCAACCTGACAGCAACTTGCTTAAAACGAAACATTTAAGTAATTGTCATGGTATCATGTGAGTGTTAACTATTTCAGCATGGGGAAATAATGTCAATACTTTTACTTGTTGCGTCATGATTCACAGGAAAATATAACCTGTTGGATTAAAGGCTCCCCTGAGGTATAATCACGTAGAATATTAGGCGGGAAGATTTGATCCTCATTTTTTGTTTGCTTTCTCTTGACGTTCATGATAGGGGGGGGCACCATCCTGATGGATAAGGAAACAAAAAAATCCCTCATCCGGGTAGCCAACATAAGCAGTATGGGCATTGCCCTGGGTATAACGATCTTTGGATGCTTTTTTCTCGGTCATTATCTGGACCGGAAGCTGGGTACGGAGAATTTTTTTACTTTCTTTTTCCTCCTCCTCGGTATTGCGGCCGGTTTTAAAAATATTTACGGGCTCATAAAAAGAAGTTTGGAAGATGAAAAACCCGTGGACCAGAAAGATAAATCATAAAGAAAAAAGACCCCTGCAAGAAAAGATTGAATTTACCAACTGGATAGTGCTGGGATTTTTTTTACTGTTAAGCGCCGTTTTTGCATCGGCGAATTTTGTCCTCGGCGTGCTGTCAGGAGGTTTGATCAGTATCTTAAACTTTTACGGCCTCCGCCGGGGCCTGAAAAAATCCTTCGGGACAGTAACAGATGGCCAACGCCCGGCAAAGGCGCCGCTCATGTTCAAATATTTCTTGAGACTGGCCGCCACAAGCATTGCCCTGTACGTCCTCCTGGTGAAAACCACCGCCGATATTTTCGGGCTCGTCCTCGGGCTTTCCACGGTGATTATCGCCATCGTGCTGACCGTCATCATGACTCTTTTCGATAAAAGCTACCTTGAGGAGGTTTGATAAAGATGGAACCTTTGCTATTCCTGGAAAACCACTACGTGCCGGCTCACGTCGCCTATTCGTGGTTTATCATGGCGGCGCTGGCCTTCCTGTCCTTCCTGGCAACCCGCCGGCTGGATATTTATCCGAATAAGCTGCAGAATGTCATGGAAGCGGCCATCACCGGCATCGACGGCTTCCTCACCGACACCATGGGGCACGAAGGCCGGAGGGTTTTCCCGCTCGTCGCCACCCTGGCCCTTTATATCCTTTCCTCCAACCTGCTGGGCCTGGTTCCCGGCTTCGAATCGCCCACGTCGAACATCAATACGACGGCCTCCATGGCTATCGTGGTCTTCTTCATGACCCACATCATCGGCGTCCGGGTGCACGGAATAAAATACCTCAAACACTTTATGGGCCCTATCTGGTGGTTGAGCCCCCTCATGATCATCATCGAACTGATCGGACACCTTGCCCGCCCTCTTTCGTTGACGATGCGTCTCTTCGGCAACATCAAGGGTGAAGACATCGTGCTGGCCGTGGTGCTTTTCCTCGTTCCCGCCCTTGTACCGCTGCCCGTCTTCTTTCTCATGATTTTCACTTCCCTCATCCAGACCGTGGTTTTCATGCTGCTGACCATGATGTATATCGCCGGCGCACTGGAAGAGGCGCATTGATTCAAGACAACTGATCGCCCCGCCGTTGCCTTCTTTCACGCCAAGGGAAACCACGGCAGCGGCTTCATGGCAACTTCTCGGTAAACCCCCATGCCCCGTGGGGCGCCAGGTCGCATGAAAATTTCGGAGTCATTCCGGACTTGATCCGGAATCCAGAACCCTGGATACCGGCTTTCGCCGGTATGACAATTTTATTTTCGCAGCAACCAGGAATGACCATTCATAACATGGGCTGCTTATCGGCGTCGGTCAGCCCCGATGGGCTTCGGTCTGCTTCGCTTCAATGGCCACCAGGGCCCTGGTGGCGGCAGTGCGGACCTTTTCCGGGTACTTGCTGACCTTGAAAAAGCCCTTGGGCCGGCTGATTTCTTGCAGGGCCGGCAGGGTCTCCGGCGCGGCGATTTTTCCGAGGGATATACAGATTTTTTCTTCCAGGTCGGTGCGGGACGCAGGCGCCACCAAGGGCCTCTGCACAAGCAAATCCAGAAGCATGGGCGCCGCCGGCGCGTATTTCATCAGACCCAACATCTCGATAATATCAAGTTTGAAATCATCGTCAACCACGGGCAGGATGGACATCATTAAAGACCCCCCTTCAGTACCTCCTGTCCGGCGCAGGCTTTTCCAGGCCTCTGCCTGGACCCGGCTGTTATTATGGAGCAAGAGGGGTTGGAGGACATACGCCGATTCTTCCGT
>JAUYIZ010000015.1 GCA_030688615.1 Desulfobacterales bacterium
AGGCGCAATATGCAAGAGTTGTAACCTTAAGCCTCGTCTGAGAAACCGCGTTTCTTATGGCGATGAATCCAGCTCCGCTGGCGGCGGTGCTGAAACCTGACACCTGAAACCTCTTTCACCAACGACTGCGATTTACACCCCTGGATAACGCTCCATGAACGGGGAAATATTTTTTGGGCACGCTTGGATTAGAGTTGAACAGCTTTCCATGAATATTAACAGCACCGCCGAAAATACTGCAGTTCCTGAAAAGGTTCTGATCAGAGGCCTGGTCATTCCATCGCATTGGAATGGAGCCGGCAAGGTGACGGGTGTTTCCATTAAAACTTTTGATGAAGACAGCTACGGAGTCTCCGACCGCGGCGCCGTCAAAAAGCTGCTAAAACTAATTTGTCAAGAAATCTGCATAATGGGCGTCATAAAATTCACGCAGCAAAAAAAGATGATAACCCTGTGCGAAATTGTCAGCCATAAACACGAACAATTTTTTCCCCCCCTGCAAGACGAGGGGTTTTTTACCCCGGAAAGGGAAGCTATATAAATATCCTGGCCCTGAAGACCAGGCTTTGGTTATCCCCAGAGGGGATTTGCTTTGTTGGAAGTTCATGGTATGATTGAAATTACAAATATCAAATTACAAATACCAAACAATTTCCAATGACCCAAATTC
This sequence comes from Desulfobacterales bacterium, assembly GCA_030688615.1. Lineage (GTDB taxonomy): Bacteria > Desulfobacterota > Desulfobacteria > Desulfobacterales > JAUYIZ01 > JAUYIZ01. Next base: position 671 of record JAUYIZ010000015.1, read on the forward strand.
GAAAATCCGAACGATGTCTCGTCCTGGAAGGTTTGGGTCATTGAATATTGGAATTTGAGATTTGTTTGTAATTTGGTGCTTGGAATTTGTAATTTTAGACCCAAAACGACAAGGCAGAACCATCTATCTCTGACCTGGCCCCGAGGACCAGGTTTTCTATGTTTGCATAAATAACCTTGGTTTACTGCGCCCATTTCTCACCCCGGAAAATTTCCGTGGTGTTTTTCCTGTCCACCGGAGCCGGCCGTCACCTTCGGGTGCCGGCGATCCGTAGTCGAACGTTGCCAAGGTGCGCTCCTCGACTTCAGAACCGATGATGCGATTGATGGCGCGCACCATATCCCTGTCTTCCCCGGTGACAAGGGTAAATGCCTCGCCGCTGTTCGTGGCCCGGCCTGTCCGCCCGATGCGGTGGATATATGCCTCGGGTGTGGCAGGGATATCATAGTTGATCACATGGGATATGCGGGTAACGTCAATGCCGCGCGCGGCCACGTCGGTGGCCACCAGAATCTGAAAGGTCCCGTCGCGAAATCCGTCCAGCGCCGCCTGGCGGCGCGTCTGGGAAAGGTTTCCCTGGAGTGAAGCCGATCGGTATCCTGCGGCGGAAAGTTTTTCCCCCAAGCTCCTGGCGCGATGTTTGGTCCGGGTAAAGACCAGCACCGACCGGGTAGGGGTGTTTCCCAGCAGCTTTAACAGCAGCGCCGTTTTTAAATGCTGGGCTACCGGATAGAGCGCATGACTGACGGTATCGGCCGGTGCGGTGATTCCCACCTGGACGGTGGCCGGATCCCGCAGGATATCCACGGACAAGCGCCGGATTTCCGCAGGCATGGTTGCCGAGAAAAGCAGCGTCTGGCGCTTTGCGGGCAGATTTTTTAATATCCGGCGGATATCGGGAATAAATCCCATGTCGAACATCTGATCGGCCTCGTCTATCACCAGCACTTCCAGCCGGGAAAGCTGGATGCTGTTTCGTCCCATGTGGTCCAGCAGCCGTCCCGGGCAGGCCACAACAATATCGGCATGCTTCAGTTTCTGGATCTGCGGATTAATCCCCACGCCGCCGTAAACCGTCACGCTTTTCAGGTGCGTCTTGCGGCCCAGGGTTTCGACAGCCTGGTGAATCTGTTCGGCTAATTCACGGGTGGGGGCAAGTATCAGGGCGCGAACGCATCCGTTTTTGGACCCCACCAGCCGGTTGAGTATCGGCAGAACGAATGCCGCTGTTTTCCCGGTGCCGGTTTGAGCCAGTCCCATTACATCCCGTCCGCTGATTACCTGGGGAATGGCCCGCTGCTGAATCGGGGTCGGGGTTTCATATCCCGCCGCGGCAGCGCCTGCGGCAACGGAGGGATGAAAATTAAATGTGCCAAAGTTCAATAAATACCTTCTTTCCGTGTTCCAAAAAAAAACCCCGGAATCATTCCGGGGCTTACGTGATTTTGAGTTACAACCAGGAACACTGCTTATTTTTGGCTATCTTACAGGCAATTGGCGTTCATGTCAAGTTAATTGTTTAATATTTTTAAATAAAGGGCTATGTTACGACGTTAAAGTAACTGACCCAACCCGGGTCGATACCCGAAACAGGGCGAATACAAGATTCGCCCCTACGGTGTAAAACAATGATACCGTGGATGGGATTGGTTTATCCTGTAGGGGCGATCCTTGTGATCGCCCGATGGGGGGTTCGACAAATCAGGGTCCAAGGGGATCGGGATGGTCCGGGGGTGAGAAAAGAGGGCGCTGGAGCATTTTTTCGTAAAGCGCGATGTATTTCTGGGCGGTGACCGCATGGGTGAACTGTTCCGCGCTTTGCCGCATAACGCGGCCGATCTGCCGTTCTTTTTCATTGCCGGAAAGATTGAAAAATTCCATGGCCTGATCAACGGCCCATATCAGCCCGGAAGAATCATAGGTTTTAAACACGAAACCGTTGCCGGTGTTTTTTGCCGCATCAAGGTGCGAGATAGTATCATGGAGGCCGCCGGTATCATGAACCACCGGGAGCGCCCCGTAAATCGGCGCGATCATCTGTGGCAGGCCGCAGGGCTCAAAGCGCGAGGGCATCAGGATAAAATCCGCGGCGGCGTAGGCTCGATGTTCCAGCTGTTCGCTGAAATCGCACACCGCCACCCGCTCCTGAATCCCATGGAACATGACGATATCCCTGAATATTTTCTGATACTCCCCGTTGGCGACAAAAACAACTTCCATGTGCCGGTCCCAGTATTTTGAAAGGACCTGGTAAAAGATATCGGACAGCAGCCGGCATCCTTTTTGACTCGGATCCAGGCGCGAGGGCCAGAAAAATACCGGGGCGTTTTTATCCTCCATGAGTCCCAGCCTCTTTTGCAGATACAATTTGTTTTTCTGTTTGCCGGCAAGATGGTTTTTCGGGCTGTAGGGGTATGGGATCAACGCGTCCGTTTCCGGATGAAAAACCGGATCCGGCGCATTTAAAATTCCGACCGCACATCCGGCATCCAGTTTGTTGGCGATCTGGTGCCGCAAAGGCTCTGAGACGAAGGCAAACTTACCCTCAACGATCTCCAGTAAAAAGGTCGGGCTGACCGTATTGACAAAATGCGCGGCAAAGACCCCGCTGACCAGAAAATCAACCGGATTGGTATTGCGGGTTTCCGGGTAGTCATAGGCCATGCGTTCATAAAAAAGATGCTGCCAGAAATAAGCCGAATCAATCCCCCGGTCTTCAATCTGAGAAAGCGTGCATTTGACCGTATGGATATTGTGGATGGTGAACAGGCAGGGAATTCCGATTTGACGCGCCATGGCGGGAATGAGCCCCGTCATCCAGTCATTGCAATGGATCAGATCCGGCTGGACCCGGGGAATGACGTTGTTGATCACCTCCCGCTGAAAGGCCAGTGCCAGCTTGATGTTTTCACCGCCATAATCCGAGTACACGTGGTTCAGATAAAAAAAAGCCCGGTCTTCGGCCAGATGAATGCGATCATCCGGCATAATTTTCCGGATGGCAGTCTGTTCTTTCTGTAAAAAAGGCGCCAGCCGATCCGAAAAAATCGCCCGGTAATCGGGCAGGGCCACATGGACATCAACGCCCTGTTCAAAAAGGGCGTTGATAAGGGCCGCGGACACATCCGCAAGCCCGCCCGCTTTGGCCGTGAGGTAATTTGAAAAGTTCGCCATCCGATCGGGCAGATAGGTCACTTCGGGCGTTACCACCAGAACACGCGGATTTTTTTGATGGTTGGACACAGAAACACCACCTGGATCCTACGCCCAAGTTACAAACCCGGGCGTAAATTTTACAAAGTCATCCCCCCGGGCCGTCACCCGAACCGTCAGGCCGTACTGGCCTGTCTGATCGCATACGAGCTTGCCCCCGTACAGATACTGGCCGTGGCCCCGCTCTTCCAGAACGCCCAATTGCTCCGTCCTGCTGGCCAGGACCTTATCGACGGATTTCAATTGACCGTAATACAACTCCACCACCACTTCCTCCGGCAGAAGTCCGCCCAGCGTGATTTCGGCGGTAATATCAAAAGTTTCGCCCACCCGGAAGGGACCGTCCGAAACCCGAAACGGGCCTTTAACCTGGATATGTTTCCACGATTCCCGCAGCCGCCTGCGCTGGTTGATTATTTTCTTTACGGCTTCCGCGCCGTTGGACAATATGGCCCGGTGCTGGCCCACGGCCGGAAGGTAATACTTCTTTTCGTACCTTTCGACCATCCGGTGGGTACAAAAATAGTTTAAAACCATCTTGATGGATTCTTTCATCATTTTGATCCACCGGACGGGCACCCCCCCGTTTTTTCTGTCATAAAACAGGGGGATAACATCATTTTCCAATATATTGTACAAGGCCTGGCTTTCCACGGCATCCTGATAGACCGGGTCATGATAATCCACGTCCTGTCCGATGACCCAACCCCGGTCCGCGGAATAGGCTTCAGACCACCAGCCGTCAAGCACACTGAGGTTCAGCACGCCGTTGACCGCGGCCTTCATGCCGGACGTGCCGCAGGCCTCAAAAGTCCGCCGGGGAGTATTGAGCCACACATCCGATCCCTGGACCAGGGCCCGGGCGATGTGAATATCATAGTCTTCCAGAAAAACCATCCGGTGGCCGATATTGGCGCGCTGGCAAAAATGGATGATATCTTTGATGAATTCCTTTCCCTGGTCATCCTTGGGATGGGCCTTGCCGGCAAATACGAACTGAACCGGACGCGAATCGGATGTCAGCAGGGCTTCCAGACGGCCCGGGTCCTGGAACAGCAGATTTGCGCGTTTGTATCCGGTGAATCTGCGCGCAAAGGAGATGGTCAGAACATCCGGGTCCAGCACGGACTCGGCATTCAGGATCAGGGCCTTGGCGGCTTGGCGCCGTCCGTATTGCAGCGCCATCAACTCCCGGCAGATGCGAACCAGCCGGACGCGATTGCTCTCATGGGCCCGCCAGAGCTCATCGTCATAGATGTCATCGATACGCTGTGTGATTTCTTGCTGCCAGTTATGCAGGTGCCAGTTGGGATCAATATACCTTTCAAACAGCTGCGCATTTTCAATGGATATCCATGACGGGATATGTATGCCGTTGGTGATATGGGAGATGGGAATTTCATCTTCAGGCCGCCCGGGCCACACGTGGGACCACATGCGCCGGGCTACGGCGCCGTGAAGCTCACTGACGCCGTTTCGATACTGGGCCATGCGCATCCCCAGGACAAACAGTGAAAAAGGAGCTTCAGGCCCTGCACCCAGAGGTTGTCCCCAGGATAGAATTTTATCCGCGCTCAGGTTGAACCTGTCCTGGAATGAGAGCAGATACGGGCGAACCTGCTCCGGGGAAAACTCATCGTGTCCTGCGGCAACGGGCGTGTGGGTGGTAAAAATTGAGGTTCGCGGAACGATTTCCAGGGCCGCCCGCAGATCCACGTTGTAAAGGGACATGGTTTGCGCAAGTCTTTCCAGGCTTGAAAAAGATGAATGCCCTTCATTCATATGGGCGATGGTGGGAAATTTATCCAGCGCCTTAAGCGCGCGAATTCCGCCGATGCCCAGCAGGATTTCCTGGGCGAGCCTTTTCCTGGGTTCCCCCGCGTAGAGATGGGAGGTGATTTCTCTTATTTCAGGCGGATTTTCAACCAGGTTCGTGTCTAACAGGATCAGGGGGATGCGCCCGACCATCACCTTCCAGAGCGCGGCCCGTATCTTTCCGTCCGGACCGTCGATCTCAACGGTCAGCTCGCCGCCGCCCGTATCTTTGACCCGCGCGCCCGGAAATGAAAAGAGGTCTGTTTCCGGATATTCCTCCTGCTGCCATCCAAAGGCATCAAGATACTGCCGGAAATAACCTTTACGATAGAAAAGCCCCACCCCCACCAGCGGCAGCCCCAGGTCCGAAGCGGCTTTGAGATGCTCTCCGGCCAGAATACCCAGCCCCCCGGCAAACAAGGGCAGGCTTTCATGAATCCCGAATTCCATGGAAAAATAAGCGATGGATTCCCCGGGGCGGTAAAGGGGATCGGGCGGTTCATGCGGCGCGACGACCTCATCCTCATAAGATTTCCGGACTCTTTCCAAATGGGCGAGAAAACTGGCATTGTGTGCCAGCTCGACCATACGCTCCTGGGAAATCATGGTTAAAAATAAAAGGGGGTTGCGTCCGGACTTGGTCCAGAGCCTCGGATGCATCCGGCGGAAAAGTTCTATGGCGTTAAGCCGCCAGCACCACCAGAGATTGCGTGCCAGAACCTCCAGAAAAGAAAGTGTCGCGGGAATCGCAGGGAAAACCTGAAAGCTTTGCAGACGGTTCATCTAAATTTCCTCGATTAATTGTACGCATGGATACATCCATCTCTGAATATGCCAATAACAGATAAACATCAACCGATTTGTTTACAGAGCCTCCAGCCGGCACCACACCCGGACCAGCTCGCTGATACCCCAGGCCTGGGCATCGCACCCCCGCTGAAGATGGGGATAATCGCCGTCTACTATCTCCGGCAGGTGCCCGACGCATCCGGTTTCCAGCAGGCGCGTCGCACCGGACAGCCAGGCCATGGCGGCTATTTTACTTTTTTTACCGAAAACCGCGACATAGGCTTCGCAAAAAACAGGAAGCATCCAGGTCCAGGCGGTACCGTTGTGATAGGCCGGTTTACGCTGGGTATCCTCATCCCCGGCATATTTACCCCAGTAGGGGTGCCGGGGGTCGTTGAGAGCCTTTCCCCGGAAAAGGATCTCAAGCGGCCGTTTCACCGGCCGGTCCGCCAGGCTCCGGATGGCTCCGGGCACCAGCAGTTCCTGGCATGCCGTCACCGCCCTGCGGCACGCGGAAATATCGTTGACCGCGCCCAGAGCTATGAGGATCAGCTGGTTGGGACGGAGCGCATCGTCGGGGGCGGCCTGCCGGGCGGGTGTTCCGGAACCGGCGTGAAGGCAATCGGAAAAAAAACCTGCGTCCGGCAAGAAGAAACACTCCAGGATAGAATTGCGCACCTGCCCGGTTAAGCTTTTCCAGCGGCCGCGGGAATCGATCGTGGAGAGAAATTGCAGCAGGGCGAACCAGAGCCCCTGGATTTCAACCGGGTATCCTTGCCGCGGCGTAGCGGCCGGGTGGTCCGTGTCCATCCAGGTAAAATGCGAGGGGCTGAACAGCAGACCGGATTCCGGGTCCATGTGAATGTTGTTGGGGGTGCCGTTGATCATGGCGCGCCCGATGGACAAAAGAATCTGCCGCAGGGTCCTGCGGCCGCAGGGTTCGTCCAGAAATGCGGTGGATTGCTGCCGCCGGACCATATCCGAGCAGACGACGCCCAGCCACAAGGGCGCATCGGAGGTATCCCTGTTCTGCGCGTTTTTTCCGACGATCATATTGGGCAGGGTCCCGTTTTTTTCATACCGGCCGAACAGCCGGATGATCTCCTGCGCCGTCCGGACCTGCCCTGCGGCCACCAGGCCCCGGGCAAAAATTAATGCATCCCGACCCCAATCCAGAAACCACGGGAAGCCGGCAATGACGGATTTATGCGGCTGCCTTGGTATGACAAACTGATTCATGGACCCTTGCAATACATCCAGTAAAGCAAGTTCAAGATCCCCGCTGCCGGCGGACCGGGTCGCCGGGGGATTTTCCGGAGCAGAAAGTGCTGCGCCCGGGTCCCGGGACGTTTTAACGGCTGCGGACAACACCGCCGACTGCCCCCCCTGAAGCAGGATGGTGAAATAACCCGGGCTGAACAGATCCGAATCCGGGTCCTGGCCCCGCTCCTTATCCTTTTTTCTGAAAACCATATACTGCCACTCGGGTTCATGGACAAAACCGCCGGGATCCACCCGGATCGTCAGGTGATGCTCATCATCCGGATCAAAGTTAAATCCGCTGCTATCGGCAGCAATCGAATTCGGCCAGGTATTTTCCGGGCCCTGGTACGCTTTGGTGGTGCCGTGAAAATCGCGGTTTTCAATGTCGGGCCGCAGGATGAACCGGACCGGCATATCATCGGCCGGCCCATCCGCTTGACTTCCTGCCGGAAGCCGCGTGAGGATCATCCGCAGGGCATTGGCATCTTTGAGCAGTTCAAGTCGGATGGTAACTGCAACAGCTTTTCCCCCACCCACCGGCACCCGGAACCGCCAGGTGCCCCGGCCGGATGGGTCCCGGGTAAACCGGTCCATGAAATCCGGACCGATTTGCCGGGAATAATCCTGATACACCGCCCAGATCCGGCAGCGCGTGAACATGATCCACCGGTTTTCCGGAAGATCAGGACGGGGACTGGCGGCCAGCAGGGCATCATAACGGCTGTCCAAACGGCCCCAGGCCAGGGGACACTTCAGGACACTGCCCCGGTCATTGGTGTCCAGGAAGCACAGATCCGCGTCCGCCAGGTCCCGGCGGGAGAAGGACTGCCGGACCCGGACATCTTCGGGCCGGGATAAAAACAGCAGAGGCGCGCTTGCATGTTCGCAGCGGCCCGGAGCATGGACCGACAGGTTTAGTTGGCAGGGCTCATGGGAACGGGGGGGTGGCAGGGGCGAAAAAAGGGCGAAAAAGGTCCCGTCCTTGCCGGCAAGACCTTCCTCGACGGCCAGAACAGCTTGATGTTTTTCGATTCTGGCGCGAAAGGAAGCTGCCGCACGAATCAGTAAAAAATACCCTGGCGGCACCATAACCTCCCGGCCCATATCGCCGGGCCATTGCCAGGTAATGGTGCGGGGGTCTTCCCCATCCGGATTCTGGCCCGCGCAGAATGCGGCGGGGTCGTCCGCCAGCCGGGTTGCGGCCAGATCCGGGTCAAAACCGTTCAGATCACTGTCCGGGTGGTAAAATTGAAAAACGTCCAGCGCTTTGGCCCGCAGGCACTGGCGCCGGATCCGTTGGGGCAGCCCGCGGTCAGGCTGCTGTGCTGCGAAAATAAATTGCCTGTCCGCCGGATCGGCGGACAGGCACAGGACCTGCCCGGCCTGCAGTTCGATTTTATTCAACCCGCCGGCCCGGGACACCGGTTTCTGCGCGACACTCAACAAGTCCATCAGGACGGAAGCGCTAAAACCGTTTTTCCCGGGGTCCCAGCCGACCGTCTGGGGATGCCGGTCATCCAGGTTCACCAGCACCATCAATCGCTTATCCGTCGGTTGATGATGACGGATCAGCACCATCCCGTTGCCCCCGGTCTGGGGAACCAGATGCAGCGTTGTCCGGTCAAAAAAAACCGGGTGGTTTTTCAGCAGCAGGGTCAAGCGGGCAATATCCGCCACCTGGTTGACTTCGGCCCGCCAGTTCAGGGAGGGGGCCTGGTGCACATTGATTTTTTCCGTGGCATACCATTCAAGGCCGTTGGCGAATCCAAAGGCCCCCTGCTGGGAACACAGGGCACAGAGAGCGGTCCGCATTTTCGCATGGACAATGGACCGGGATGCCAGGCGGGGATTGTCATGGGTTTCCGCAAAATGGACCATCATCCCGTCACTTTCCGAAATACGGATGGCCTCGGGCAGGTAGTCTTCGACCTGACTGCGCTCATAATTCTGAAACAGTTCCGAATAGGCCCAGTTGAAATTCGCGAGATTTAACAGGTCCCGCATGACGGAAATTTTCCCCCCCAGCCCTTCCATAAAGAAAATGGCGCCCGGGAACTGCACTTTGACGCTGGCGATAATATATTGCCAGGCCGCCAGAGGGATCATATACCCGGCATCACACCGGAAACCGTCGACGCCCCTGCGGCACCAGGTTAAAAAAACATCCGCCATGTACTGCCACAGATCCCGGCGGGAATAATCCAGCCGGGTAAGATCTTCCCAGTTGACGCCCCAGGCGCCCGGAACTTCAATTTTGCCGGAAGCATCCCGCATCAGCCATTCCGGATGCGCCCCGTGCAGGTCGGCGGCCCAGCCGGTGTGATTGATGGCGATATCAATCATAACCTTGGCATTTCTGGCATGGATCGCGTCCACCAGTTCGACAAATTGTTCCAGGGGTGTTGCCTTGGGGTCAAATGATGCCAGCGCCGGATCGACGGCGGTAAAACTGAGCGCTGCGTAGGGGCTGCCGAAACGACCCATGCGGGCATAGGTGGTGGGTGTGGGATGGACGGGAAGCAGTTGTAAAATACGGCATCCGAGCTCATACACGATGAAGTCGAGTTCTGTAATGAGATCCCGAAAAGTGCCTGACGGCGGGATCACCGTGTAACCGGAACGGTCCAGACCGTCAACCCATCCCGGCGGGATGTTTTCAAAAAAGCCGCCGGCTTTATTGGGTCCGAACTGGCGCACAAAAACATTGTAGATAATATTGGCGCAGCAGGTATCGGCAGGTTCCACGTTGATGGTGACGTTCGGCCCCGCAGGCCAG
>JAUYIZ010000016.1 GCA_030688615.1 Desulfobacterales bacterium
CCAGGCATACTGCCGTTTGGGGTAATCTCGTAATGGGCCGAGATAGTGCATACGGGCAAACAGCTCTTCAAATTGCAACTCAAAATCCGAAAGAAAACCGGCATTTTGATAATACCCGCGAACTTGGTCCGGGAATCCATAGCTTTTTGCCGGTGCAGGGAGTTTCCAAACCCTCCCGGGCGTACGAACAAACTTAAAATTCTTGGAATCCGCCCAAAGGTCGTACTCCCCTGTTTTGCCGGCCTGCACCGGCTGCATGCTGAACCGGGAATCACAAAAACGATAACCCATGTGGTGGACAACCGCACGCCCGAACCCCTGATTTCCGTTCTCATACCAGGCGATCCCGGCTGAAAAACCTATAGAATTCCCTTGAAAAAGAAAATCGCGCTTTTTGGTGGGGTCTTCAATCGCAAGGCGTTCGGGCATTGTCCACTCAAGATCCCATTCCAATATCGAATGCAGGTCGTGAGCAAACAGAACCTCCTGGAAAGTGCCCAGTTCTACGAGGCTGCGCTCATCGCCGAGGTTCAGCACCTGCTTGCGGTCCGGCGACTCAGCGGTCTGCTTGAGCATGAGCAGCAATTGCAGCAGGCTGGTCTTTCCCGAACTGTTGGGACCGAAGAGGGCTGTGATGGGCGCCATCCGGATTTTGCCCGAATCCCGCCACGATTTGAAATTTTTTATGATCAATTGCGTCAGCATCAGAAAATCTCCTTTTGCTAAACGGGTTACTCCTGTCCCGGTAAAGAAGGTTGTTCGTGTTTCCGTGGTCTGGCGTTTTCCCGTGCCAGGCGACTAATCTCCGGCCAGCTTTGCACCAGGCTGTTATAAGATAGCGCCTCGGCCGCGCGCTTTTTGCGTTCGCAAAGGGTATAGAGGCGGTAAGCCAGCTCGCGGGCGGTCTCGGCTTTCGATCCCAGCTTGGCAACGAGTGCGGATGCGGCGCCTTCGCCACCGGATTCGAGCGCGCGGATGAGTTGGTGAACCCCTTCCCAGGCTGACAAGCGTTTGTCCGTCTCCGGGTCCCAGTCGGCGGGTAGCTCGTCTGGCCTGAGCAGATGTACTCTGCCCCCCTTGGACGATAGAATGCCAGCCTCAACCATGCCGTGGACACTGGTATTTTTGGCCTTGGAGAGCGTTTCGGCTACCCCGTATTCTCCTTCTGCGAAGCCTGACTGCTCGAACCAGGCCAGAGCCCAGCGGGTGTCGGCATCGAAGTCGCCCTCCTGTTCGATAAGTGTCTCGTCGAGGGTTTGATTGATGAGCGCCAGCGCCTCACGAACAGAAAGCGGTTTGCCCTCGGCGTCGAGAACCTTTGCGAAACGGGTGTAGACCGCCATTCCCGGACCGATGGCTGCTTGTGCCAGGTCCACCGGGGCGATGTTGCCACGCTGAAGGAGGGATAGTGCTGCTGGTAGCTCGGCTTTGAGGGCTGCGATGTACTCGCGGCGCGTGGCGGTGGGCGCATCGGCCGCATGTTTACGGCAAACGAGGACGATACTGGAGGCGAGGGCGTTTGTGCCAATACCGATTGATCGAGCCCCGCGTTCTGTGCGCATTGGCCAGGTGCCCATGATGGCGAAGCCGGCGCGGATGACTGCTTCCAGAAAAGTGTCCCAACCGGTGCTGACGGTACCGCTTTTCCCATCTTTTTCGGTCTCGGCCTGCTTGAAGGCGTAGTAGATAGTGACTGGGAAGGCCGGGTGCGTCTGCTCGGCGATACGGTGCATCGCCTGCGTCATGCCATCGAGAAAGAAGGCCTCCGCTTTCTCTCTGCCTCCATGGCGGTAAGAAGTAGCGACCAATTCCTCCGCCTTGGGAACGGCAAGAGTGGCGAAGAGATCTGGTAAGACAGGTTTTAGTGAGCGGCGCAGCCAGACGTAGAAAAAGTCCGATAAGTCGGCGTAGCCAATATTATTGTAGTAGGGCGGATCGGTTGATATGACCTTATGCAGTGAGATGGACTGGGTTTGGGAATCGCTCGCAAGAACATGCCCATTACTTCCTGACCCAAATTGTGCCAAAGTCCGAGAAATGCCGTCTAAGCTGACAGCAATGTCACCAGCCGCATCTGCAAAGACATTGGTTTCCGCAAAATCCCAAGCCATCGGTAGTGCCTGGCGCGAAAATGTAGTCTTCACTTGGTCTCGTGTTGGGCTCCACAGTACGAGTGAGCTGTTGTAGTCACTGGCTTTGTCAATCGCCAATCCGAGATACACACTCACCGCATCGGCGTAGGCGGTAGCGCCTGCGCCGCCAGCATCGAGGGGGACGTCATCCCCTGGGAGCGCGGCCATCCTGGCCGCTTTTTGCGGGCGGGACGCCCGCGCTCCCAGGACGTCGCGTTTAACTCGTTCGCGTGCTTCCTGCACCAGGTCGGATAATGTCGTCAGCGCCAAAAGCTGGCGAGGAGTGAAAAGTTCGTACCAGTACTTAAAGCCATAACCGCGCCCACTGAGCAAATCTTTGCTGTCCTGGTTCATCTCGACTTCCGGCTTCCATGCCGGCTTTGCTTGATGGGCGAAGGCTTCATGCACATGTGTTGGCGACAGATAGACACGACTGCGATCCCCTTCCGCAACGATCGCCATCAATCTCTCGCCAGCTCGTTTGGCCTTGAACTCTTCACGAATGTGGTCTTGCGCGATCGGCGTCCCAGACATGACACACCGGAAATTTGCCCCACGCGATAACTTGGTGCCGCTCTTTGCTGCCTCAACATCCCTGGGTTTTCCCACCTTCACAGTGAATCGATAACCTCCGTTCTCAATCACCGGCTCAACATAAGCCTCCTTCCCTGCCTTAGTGGAGAGCATGAAGCTTGAAATAAGTGGCACGTCAACCTGTGCAAAGGCCGGGTTCGGGCTCTTAACTGTGCGCGCCCAGAGCCAGGCGATCACGGTGAGCTTTTTGCCCACATATTTTTGCAGGTCTGGACGAGCCGGCGAGCCGGAGGCACTCCCAGCCACCATTTCCGCAGTGATCTCGACCTTGGGGTAGAGGTGTCCGATGCGCTTTTCAGCCTCGTCGCGCATCCACTTGCCGTAATAACGCACGTCCTCGGCCAAACCCTGCGCGCCCTTCCATTCGCGGCCCATACCTGGGAGCGCGGGCGTCTCGCCCGCCTTCTCATTCAACAGTCGCGTGCTGGAAAAAGGCCAATCCTCAGCACACTTGACAAGTCCGGCTTTTACAGGATTTTCGTTAATATACCGGATCACCGCCTGCAAGTGCATTTCGTCTCTGATAAACCGATCGTAATATTCCGGATGCCATACCTTCCCAGTACGCCCCAATATCCGATTGATCTCTTTTGCCGTATAGGACTTCCAGCTTTGCACCACCTCGTCCAAGGGATGTCCCGTGCGGGTCTCAATCAAGGCATGAATGTGATTGGGCATGATGCACCAAGCGAGAAGCCGGTAACGCTGCCCGTCAAAAAAAATAAGCGCATCTTCAACCAGAGCGCCGATGTCAGGTGCTTTAAGCCAACACGCTCCTTTACCGGCATCCATCCATACTTCAATTTTCTTGCGCATATCCGGCTTGTCAGAAGCTTCATTCTGGAGCCGTTGACATGTTTCTGCAGGCAATGCATCGAAAAGCCGGAATGTAATCGCCTGAATGAGCCCCGGTGTATCGCAATGCGGAAGATAACCACGGCTGTGCCAGTGTTTATGCGGGCGGGACGCCCGCGCTCCCAGGGAAACCGGCGGACGACCGGCGAACCTTGGTGGAATCTCGATCATGGCCTTGTTGATCAGCACGGCCACCGGATTCAGGTCGCTGGCGTACGCTTCCAAACCCAGCCGTTGGGCTTCCAGCGGCAGGGCCCCGCCGCCGGCGAACGGGTCGTGGAAGGCAGGCAGCTTGTGACGATCGAACAGCTCCCTTGCTCGTGGATGATCAGCGTTTTCCGCGCAGGTGTAGCGCCAGCTCTGCCGGATTTCGTCGCGCGCCTGCTGCAAAACCTTCTCGTTGGTGGTGTTCTCCCACAGCACCAGGTCTTCGATGATGCGAAAGAGGCGCTGGCGCTCCTTCTCCTGGGCCTTCTCCGTCGGGAACAGATCCGGATGGGCTGACGGATCGTCCACCATCTGGGCAAAGATCACGGCCCGTGCGGCCGCCAGGGGCCGCCTTGCCCACCACAGATGCAGCGTGCTCGGATGCCCGTGGCGGATAGACTTCTCCCGCGCGCTGGCTTTGTTGATGGCATCGAGCGGCAGGGCGACTTCGATGAGTTTTTTCTTATAGGTCATGTTATCTCCATGGGATCTTAAACAATTCCCACGATTCGTTGGTTGATTGTCGGTCGATTACATGAAAATATCGGTTGATTATCGGTCGATTTGCCATCGGTCGATTCTCTGGTCATATCGGTCGATCATCGGTCGATTGTAGGGTTGTTCCTATAACATAACGCACAGCGCGGCCCTTGCCTTCCGGTGTTAACAATCCCAAATCCTTTAATTCTTTCAAATCTCGTCCGGCGGTATCATTGGCAACTTGAAACTCCGTAACACACCAGCGGCGCGTCACAGTACCGGATTCTAAAACATGCTCCATAATCTGTTTCTGCCGATCATTGAGACTCGCCTCTATCGCCCTAGTGACCAGCAGGCGCTTTTCAGGTATCAGCAGTTTTTCGATGTTCTCGCCCGGTCCGGGGAAAGTGATCTGAAAATAGCCCATGTCTGTGCCAAGAAGCGGCGGATCGAGCCCGTGGTCGAGCATCTGGTCGTGCATCCGGCGAAAGCCGCTGCCACGTTCCTCGATACGATGAAAATAGGAAAGACACTGGGCCAGAACCGGGTTGCGCGAACAGGGGCGGTATTTCCCCTTGCGCAAGTTTGCGAGCGTGAGGGGTCGCGGAGGAAGACCGGGGCTCAAGAGGGTAACTCGATCAGCGAAGATCTCGAGGATGATCTTGCGGCCGGCGTCTTCGTACTGGCGGTGTGCCACCGCGTTCACCAGCGCCTCGCGCAGGCCATCGACGGGATACTCGTCAAGGCGCACGCGGTTGAGCCCGACGATGCGCATGGGGTGGCGGGTGTTTCGGTCAATGAAGTCGATGGCCCGCTCAATTGCGATCGGCATCGGGCCACGGATGTCCTCGTGGTCACGCGGGTCTCCGTCAGGTTCGGTGCTCCGATAGACGTCGGCGAGGATGCGGCAATGGGGAAAGACCGCCGAAGGGTCCCTCGCCAGCATCACAATCCCGGCAGCGGTGGCGTAGTGTTCGCGCGAGGCCGGGTCGTACCAGACCAGACCGCGTAGCGCGGCGCCCGCAAGCAGGTCATCATTCGTGAGTTCGTCCGGCTTGCGACGCTCGGCAGCGGCGATCAGTGTACGTGCTACGCTCAGATCGAGATCGCTCCAGCGCATCCTGGTGAGGGGGCGGGATTCGAAGGCCGAAGTGGCCTCGATGGTCTGCTGGGCGATCTGGTTCTCGTCGCTGGTTGGCGCAATGCCAAACCTGTCCTTGAGCAGCTTCACCAGGGCCGCACGGACCTCCTTTTGAAGTTCGATGACATTGCCGAAACGCTTGTACTTTGGTCCGTCCGCCTCGAGTTCGGCAATCAGCTTTTTTGTCCCGTCCTGCCGCTTTACGCTCCGGTCGCCCTTAATAAAAGCAAGAACGGGAAGTTTCCTTTTCTTTGCTCGATGGTACTCGGCATGGGTGATGGACAGCCCGCCCACCGGCATACCGTACTCAATACCTACGATGAGTAGATAGACCTGGCAGCCGTCGAGTGATTGCAGACATCCCTCCAGGGCCTTGTCCGGGGAAGCCGGTTCCAACTCGTAGAGTACGGGCGTGCAGTGCGCCGACAGGAAGGCGTCGGTGTTGACCAGGTTCTGGACGATAAGGCGCTCGTCTTCAAGTTCCTTTTGGACCGAGCTGACAAAAACACAGAGTTTTGCGGTCATCGCGGCGCCTCCGCCCGCAAGAGCAGCTCGGCAAAGTTGTAATTGACGCTCGTCACGCCGAAATCCGGCTCGCGCTGAAAGGGTTGGCGCAGGTAATGGATACGATGGGAGTCATCATTGAAAAACTCCACGATCACCAAGATAAAATCGTCTGGTTTATTGAGTGAATAAAGGATCTCATTGCGGGTGACCGTGATCGTCGAAGCACTCGTAACGCGACCCTTCACTTCTATGAAACGCAGCTTGCCGGTGCCGGGAACGCGGCTTTCGATGTCGTAGCCAAGCTTCTCGAACTCACGGTCTGTCGGTTCGAAGCCGAGGTTTCGCTCGATTTCCATGACGATCGAACGTGCTTTTGCTGCGCTGATTTGGGTGTCGAAGGGCGTTGTCGGGGTCGCCGTCGGTCCCTCCGTCATGGCCTTTAAAAGGCCCATCGGTACCACCAGAAATCCACCGAGAACCACCGGCGGCAGAGGCGAGATCTGGGCTTCGAGTTTCAGTTCTTCCAGCCTTTTTTGCAATCGTCCCTGCAAAAGATCCGCACGCTTGCGGGCCTCACCCGAATTGAGCCGGGCGTTAACTTTTCCAGCCTGTTCCTGGAGCTTGAGTTGTTCCGCACGGTGATCCCAGCAGGTAATTTCTTTGGTGAGCCGGTCCTTCACCGCCGCCTCTGTCTTGACGATGAGTGCGAGCCTGCCGTCTCGAACCTCATGCAGGTGTTCCGGTACAACGTGAGCCACGGCGTGGCCTTGAGCCTTTTGCTCCAGCAGTCTTCGATAAACATCTCCTTCGCGGGTCTCTTCGGCCACTAAGTTCCAGAGGTGACACACCTCGGTCTGGCCGATGCGGTGGATGCGGCCGAAACGCTGTTCGAGGCGGTTGGGATTCCACGGGAGGTCATAGTTGACCATCAGGTGGGCGCGCTGAAGGTTAATCCCCTCGCCGGCAGCATCCGTGGCCAGCAGTATCTGAACCGTGGGATCATGTCTGAACGACTCTTGTGCCTTCCTGCGATCTTCGCGACCCATGCTGCCGTGGATCATGACCACGGCCTCCTTGCGGCCCAGCAGCGTGGTGATGCGGGATTCAAGGTAGCTCAGCGTATCCCTGTGCTCGGTAAAAAGAACGAGCTTTTGATGTATCGAGGCCCTGGGCCGCGGGATCTCACGGTTGCCATAGGGGGCATCCGGTTCGGCTACGCGGCCGGCGATTGCAGCGGTGGTGAAGAGTTCATTCAAAAGGCTTGCCAGTTCTTGCCACTTGGTGTCGGCACCGCTGCGGCGGACCTCGAGGGCGAGCGATTCCAGTCCCTTTAGGGTTTCAATCTCTGCCTTCAGCTCGACGATGGAACGTGCCGCCGTTGCCCGGTCGAGAATCTCATCCTCGGTGGCCTGTACCTCTTCATCAGGCGCATCTTCCAGATCCTCCATATCTTCCACGTCCAGCTCCTGAAAGGCAGGTAAAAGATCGGACGCTGCCTGGCTGCCCCGCTGAAGCAATTCCAGCTCGCGCAACCGGCTTTCCAAGCGCTCGCGACGGCGGCGCAATGACTGATATATCGCCTCTGGCGAGGAAGCCAGCCGCCGCCGCAAAACAGTGAGTGCAAAACCGACGTTCCCGGCGCGCTTTTCGTTTTCAAGCGCTTCTGCGCGGTTGAATTCCTCGCGCACGTAATTGGTAACCACTTTGTATAGCCGTGCTTCGACCTCCGAAAGCCTGTACGGCACGGTGTAGGCGATGCGTTCGGGAAACAGCGGCGTGCCGTCGAATTTGAGCAAGCTCTCTTTCACCATCCGGCGCATCAGGTCGGAAACGTCGGTCAGGTGGACTCCGTCACGGAAACGCCCCTCGAAACGATCCCCGTCGAGCAGCGCCATGAATAGCTGAAAGTCCGCCTCCTTGCCGTTGTGCGGCGTCGCGGTCAGCAACAGGAAATGACGCATGAGGGTCGAGAGAAGCTGGCCGAGCCGGTAGCGTTTGGTGTACTTGGTCTCGGCGCCGAAGATTGTGGCCGACATCTTGTGCGCCTCGTCACAGACCACAATATCCCAACGGCAATCCGGCGCCTTGAGCTTCTGCTGCACGGCCTCGTTGCGTGACAGCTTGTCGAGGCGGGCGATGACCAGGTTGGTCTCAAGAAACCAGTTCCCGCTGCGGGAGGCCTCAAGCTTGTCATTGGTGAGGATCTCAAAGGGTAAATGGAAGCGATGGTACAGTTCGTCCTGCCATTGTTCGGCCAGGCTGCCGGGACAGACGATGAGGCAGCGCTGCAGATCGCCACGGGCAATCAGTTCCTTGATGAGCAGGCCCGCCATAATGGTTTTGCCGGCGCCCGGATCGTCGGCAAGCAGAAAACGCAGCGGCTGGCGAGGGAGCATAGCTTCGTAGACCGCGGTGATTTGGTGTGGTAACGGGTCCACCAGGGAGGTGTGGACGGCCAGCACCGGGTCGAATAGGTGTGCAAGGCGGACACGAAGCGCTTCGGAAACCAGGCGAAACAGGGCGCCGTCACCGTCGAAACTCCAGGGCCGACCTTGCTCAACAATCTCGATGCGATTTTCGTCGTACCGATAAAGAAGTTCGTTGGCCACCTTACCGGCGGGTGTCTTGTAGGTTAACTCAAGGGCTTCAGAGCCAAACCACTGCACACTTACGACAGTGATGAGGCAGTCCGGAAGGATGCCGCGCACGGCGGCGTTGGGTTGAATGTCTTCGAGTCGAATCATTCTGGTCCCTAAGAGAGGCTTAATGCAAATATGCTGTCTTGAAGTTAACTCTGGAATTTATATCATTAATTTTTCAAAAAAGGCAATTCTTTTAAAATAAGTATAAATTATAATGGCTTTTCTATTATACGATTTTAATATGTCCTGCTCCTTCTTCACTGTGACTTGATTTTTGCCGCCTGACAGTTTACCATCACTTCATGTTCCATGGTATTTTATCCGCAGAGCTGTCTTGAGACCGTCGGGAAAAGAGCATCATATATCGATTTCATCAAGGGGGTGTTATGGGGAGAACCGTGATTGTGACGGGTGCGGCAGGTGTGCTGGGCGCGGCCATCGCCAAGGCCTTCGCCAGGGCGGGAGATAAGGTGCTGGTCAGCGATATCAATCCCGGCCCGCTGTGGGAACTTGTCATCGAGATCAACCAGGGCCCGGGACATGCCATATCCTGCAAGGTGGATATACGGGATGACGATCAAGTCAAGGCTATGGTCCGGCAAGCCTTGGAGAACTGGAAACGGGTGGATGTCATGGCTTGTGTGGGCGGGCAGTCGCTGGCAAGGCTCCCGGGAGGAAAAGGAGATGCACTTCTCATCGAGCACACGGATGAGGATTGGGATCTGGTGATGGAAACGAACCTGAAAGGCACCTTTCATTGCATCAAAGCGGTTGCAGGGCCGATGATGGCACAGAAGGACGGACACGTCATCATTATGGGCTCCAACCTCGGCTCAACCGGAGCAAGGGGAAAATCCAGTTATGCCGCCGCCAAGTCCGGCCTCTACGGCCTTATGAAGTCAGCGGCCATCGAGCTGGGCGAATACAACATCCAGGTGAATGTTGTCAATCCGGGGCGCGTACTGCACCCGGGAGATGTCCTGAAAGAGAGGAACCTGCAGGAGAGTAACCTGAAAAGGATAAATGACGCCTCCGAGGTCGGTGATTTTTATGTTTACCTGTCGAGGATGAAAAATATCTCGGGACAGATTTTAAATTTGGACAGTCGGGTTCTATTCTGAACCGATTTTTTCAGCCTCTTTTATCTTGACACCTGCCGCTTCTATTGACATACTCCGTGGCCGAAAGATCAACTCCTGTTTAACAACCGTCCACCCCCCGTGAAATCGATTTTACAGGGTATTTTCGGCGGGCCGGCATGCCCGAGGTATGCGGACTATCCAAGAGGGAGTTAAAGCATGTCTGAGGAAACCGGGGAACTTAGGCATTATACCGGACTGAGAGGGATAATCGTAACGGCTATTTCTGTGAGTCTGCCATGTTACGTGCTGGTTTTCAACGTCCTTGATGTTCCCTTTCGTATGGGATTTTATTTCTACCCCGAGGCATATAATGCGGTATTTTTGGCTATCAGTCTGGTCATGCTCTTCCTGCTGGTCCCGGGTTCGAGAAATGATCTCAAGGGATTACCCTGGTATGATGTTCTGCTGATCGGCGCCAGCCTGCTCGTGACCCTGTATATTTTTTTTAAAGCCGAAACGATCGCTCTGGCGATGAACATATACACTTCCTCCTTTGAGCAGGTATTGGGGTTGATAGCATTTCTGGTGCTTTGTGAAGCCATCCGGCGAACCGTTGGCTGGCCGATCATCCTGGTTACCCTGATATTTCTGCTGCATGCCAAGTTCGCTTATCTTTTTCCCGGCCTGTTGGGCGGGCCTGTTTATTCCTGGTCACGACTTGCAGCCTACATGTACCTTTATGACACCGGTATTTTCGGCATGATTACTGAAATTGCCGGCACCATCATTATCGGTTTTATTGTTTTTGGACGACTGATGATCGAAGTGGGGGCCGGCAAGTTTCTTTCTGACCTCGCACTGGGCCTGGCGGGACATTTTAGAGGAGGCGCGGCCAAAGTGGCGGTGGTCGCAAGCGCCTTTTTCGGCATGGTATCCGGCAGTCCCCTGGCAAATGTGGGCACGACCGGGGTGATCACCATTCCTTTGATGAAAAAAATTGGATACAAGCCTGAATTTGCAGCGGCGGTGGAGTCTGTTGCTTCCACCGGGGGGATGCTTACCCCACCGGTTATGGGCGCCGTGGCCTTTATCATGGCTGATTTTACCAAGATCACCTATGGCAGGATCTGCGCCGCAGCCATTTTACCCGCCATTCTCTACTTCTTTTCCCTGTTTGTCCAGATTGATTTCGAGGCCTTGAAAATCGGTTCCAGGGGGCTGCCGCGAAACGAGCTGCCTTCACTGAAAAAAACGATTCGGGAAGGATGGCATCTGATGCTCCCCCTGATCATGCTGGGGATCTTTCTCATGTTTCTGAACTATGAGGTTTTGGAATCTCTGTTTTATGCATCGCTTTTGCTGATCGGCGTGAGTTGGTTCCGGAAGGATACGCGCATCGACATCAAGCGACTGGTCAGAACATTTGAGGACGGGGCCAAAAGCATGTTGATGGTCACACCGCTCTGCGCCCTTTCCGGTGTGATTGTCGGCGCGATCGCCCTTACGGGGCTGGGCGTCAACCTGTCGGCTTTATTGATTGATATATCCAGGGGAAACCTTCTGATGATGGCCATATTCGCCTGGGTCGTCATTTACATCATGGGGATGACGGTCGCCGTTATCATCACCTACATTTTACTGGCTATCATGGTGGCGCCGGCCATGGTGGAATTAAACGTCCCGGTTCTGGTGGCGCACATGTTTATATTCTACACGAGCATGTCCATGTTTTTTACGCCCCCATTGTGCCCCACGGTGTATGTGGCGGCTTCCATGGCGCAGACATCCATGTTCAAGGCCGCCTTTGCTTCCATGAAGCTGGGCATTGTCTGTTATATCATCCCGTTTGTCATTTTGTTCAAACCAGGGCTATTGATGATCGGATCGCCGGCACAGATAGCGTCGGCGGCAGCCACCACGCTTTTCGGATGTTTTATTCTGGCATCGGCGGTCTCGGGCTATCTGCAAAAGAGGATTTACTTTTCGCACAGAATTTTTCTTTCGACCGGCGGAGTTATGGTGATGTTTGCATATGACTGGAAATTCATCATCCTGGGTCTGGCAATCGTGCTGATCGCTTTTTTACGGCATCGTCGGTCCGGGGCGGAAGACAGACCGCAAAATACATAAAATCTTTTTACAGACGGGAGGGCTTGAAATGAAAAAAATGTCATTGCGCAAACTCGTTGGAAGCAGCTCTTGGTTATTCATTCTAATGGTTGGGTGTTTCATGATCGGTGTTTTGGCTTTTGCGCCGCCTGCAAGGTCAGCCGCGGCAGATAAGCTGGTTTTTACTTCCCTGCCGCCCGGGACAAAGTGGTATACCGACATGGTGAGCTTAAGCCAGATTGTCAACCGGTACAGTGACCTGGTGACCATCGTGCAACCCGTACCGGCGCCGCCGGCGATGACAGGCCTTGTCCAGGCAGGCCAGGCCCACCTGGGCATGGATCCCTCCGATTCATTTTATTATACGGTTAACGGCCTGGGCGGCAATCCCGGATTTGATGAAGGCTACAATTATTATAAGGGCAAACCGCTCAAGAATCTCAGGATTCTGGTCGGCGCGGACACGCAATACTATGCACTATTCACCACATCTGCTGCGGGCATAAAGACCATACCGGACCTCAAAGGTAAAAAGGTGGCCGGGTACTTCCCGGGCTGGGCGGTTTCCAATTATACCAATGCCATGCTCCTGGCCTATGGACTGGATCCGAAAAAAGATGTCCAGATGGTCAAGTTCGGGCGCACGACCCAGGCCGTAGAAGCCCTCATCGCCGGAAAAGTTGACGCGGTGTGCACCTCGCTTGCGGGCGCTAAAATTGTGGAGCTGGAGGCCAAGGCGGGAATCGTGGTGCTGCCATTTGATCCGTCAAAAATCGATTTTCTCAAGAAGATCGCACCGACGGTCGGTATCGGCTCGCCGCCGCCTTACACGCCGGGGATGCCCAAAGATAAATCGTTAACCGTTTCGACGAACAGAAATTATTTATACGTTAATAAAAACCTGGATGAAAAGGCCGCCTATACCCTGGCCAAAACAATTTTGGAGCACGCCGCGGAACTGGCGCGTGTGGCGGATTACTTCCAGGAATATAACGTGCAGAGCGCCGTCGTAAATGATTTTATAGCGCCCTATCATCCTGGCGCCGTAAAGTATTTCAAGGAAAAAGGAGTCTGGACAGACGCGCATGAAATGCATCAGAAAGATCTGTTGAAACAATTTGAAAATTAAGTAAAGGAGGGTAAAAGATGTCCTGGACGGATCTGCGGGGATGGCTTGAAAAAGTGGAGGAAATGGAGGAACTGAAACACCTGGACGGCATTGACTGGGACGAGGAGATCGGAATTATCCGCTTTCTGGCTCGAACCAAAAAAACCGATGCGCCGGCGGTATTGTTTGATAACATAAAGGATTATCCCAAAGGCTACAGGGTCCTGACCAGCGCCCTGAACTCCAAACGGCGACTGCTCATGACCTTTCAGGTTGGGCAGGCCAGTACGAATATGGCAATGGTCGCCGCCATAAGAGAAAAAATGAAAAACAACCCGTTGATTCCGCCTCGCGTTGTTAATACCGGGCCCGTGCTGGAGAATGTTCAGAAAGGCGATGACATCAATCTGTTCAAATTCCCGGTTCCCAAATGGCATAAGTATGATGCGGGCAGATACATGGGAACACTGGGTTGCGTGATCACCCGGGATCCTGAAGAGGGATGGGTCAACATCGGGACCTACCGGTCCATGATTTCCGGGAAAAACGAGCTGCTTAATTTCATCGACCCGGGCCAGCATGCGCGCATTCACCGGGACAAATATTTCGCGCGCGGTGAGAATATGCCCGTGGTGTTTGTTTTCGGCTGTGACCCGGTGCTGCCGATGCTCGGGGGGACCGAAGTCCCTTACGGGGTCAGTGAATACGACTATGCCGGCGGACTCAAGGGCGCGCCCATAGACGTTATCGAAGGTGAATACACGGGGCTGCCCATACCGGCGACGGCTGAAATTGCCGTTGAAGCCGAGGTCCTGCACAATGAGTCCAAGGTGGAAGGGCCTTTTGCTGAATTCAGCGGTTATTACGGCAGCGCACCGCGTCCGGAACCGGTCGTCAGGGTGAAAGCCGTGATGCACCGCAACGATCCCATCCTTATCGGCCTGCTCGGCGCCGGGCAAAGTCCCAAGGGCATATCCAGTGATCGGGTCCAGCATCTGCCCATGATCAAGAGCGCGAACATCTGGAACCAGCTGGAAGCCGCCGGGGTTCCGGATGTCAGGGGCGTCTGGGTTCACCCGGCCGGCTTCTATTTCTGGGTCGTGGTTTCCATCAAACAGCGGTACCCGGGACACGCAAAGCAGGCCGCGCTGCTGGCGAGCGACTGCGGCGCCGGCGGCTACTACGGCAGGTATGTGATCGTGGTGGATGACGATGTGGACCCCAGTTACGATTTTGCGGTTCTGCATGCCCTGGGCAACCGCACCGATCCTGAAAGAAGCATCGACATCATAAGAGATATGCGGGGCGGCCTGCTGGATGTGGGGGTTGACCCTGAAAAAAGGGGATTGACCAGTAAGGCGATCATCAACGCCTGCATTCCTTTTGATAAGTTGAAAACTTTTCCGAGGGCCGCCCGGTTCGACCCTGCGTTGCGCCAAAAGGTCATAGAAAAATACGGCAACAAACTTTTTGAATAAAAAGGAACAAGCATGGCAGAATGGGATTTCTACAGCAGGCAGGTGGCAAAGCGGTTTGCAGCGTATCAGGAGAAGCACTGGCGCTGTTCGTTCATCGACCACTGGGAGGAAAATGCCGTAAAATTTCCGGACAAGGAAGCCTTTGCGGATTCAAAAACAAGACTGAGCTGGATGGAGGTCAAAACATATTCGGACCGACTGGCTTTGGGGCTTTTGGAATTGGGCCTCAAGCGGGATGAAGTCATCGCCGTCCAGCTGCCCTTCTGTGCTGAGTTTGCAATCATAAGAGGCGCCTATGGGAAAGCCGGCGTCATCCTTTTGGAGATAGCCACCACACTGAGACATGGTGAGCTCAGACAAATGCTCAAGACCTCCGGCGCCGCAGGGATTATCATCCCCCGGATATTCAGAAACTTTGACTACTTTCAAATGGTGCAGGAAATCAAGCCGGACCTGGACCGCTTACAGTATGTTTTTGTGATCGGCGATGAAGTGCCCGAAGGGGCGATTTCCATTCAAAAAATGCTGCAAAATCCCCTGGAGGAAAAATATCCGCCCGATTATCTTGCAGGGAAAAAGTTCTCAAAGCACGAGATATCGACCCTGCAGCATACCACCGGCACGACCGGTCAGCCCAAGCTGGTTCCATTCAGCCTGAGCCTGCTGGAATATGTGGGCTACCTGCATTACAGGGCCATAGGGGGAGAGCTCGGCCCGTCAGACACCTGTGCCATCATATGCCCTGCCATTACCGGCCCGAACATACTGCTGTTCTATGCCGCATCCATGGTCGGGGCCAGGATTGTCCTTATGGAACAATTCCGGCCGGAGGAGGCCCTTGCCCTGTTGGAGAAGGAAAAGGCGACCATTACCGCCGTGGTTCCAACGCTCCTGGCCATGATGCTGAATGTGCCCGCATGGAACAGCTACGATTTAAGTTCCCTGCGGTTTGTTATATGCACCGGCGCCAGCCTGGTCTATGCTCTGGCTCGTGAGGCGGAGGAGAAATTCGGCTGCCCCATCGTTCAGCACTATGGCTCCAATAAAGCCGGGGTGGTCACGGTGATGCAGCGACCAGACTGGCCCCGCGATACCCGGATCCTCACCGTCGGAAAGCCCCCGCCCGAGCACGAGCTAAAGATCGTGGACGATGCGGGGGGCAAGCTTCCCCGGGGAGAAATCGGTTCCATTGTGGTCCGGGGGCCGGGTTGCACCTATGGCTACTACAAGGATAAAGAGGCCACCCTTGCGGCCTGGACCGGGGACGGCTGGTATAACATGGGCGATCTGGGGAAATTGGACCGCAGCGGGAACTTAAGCATTGTGGGCCGGCAGAAAGACATGATTATCCGGGGCGGCCAGAACATCTATCCCGTGGAGGTTGAAAGCATCCTGCTGACCCATCCCAAGGTGCTGCATGTGGCCCTGGTCAGAATGCCCGATGCTATCATGGGGGAAAAGGCCTGCGCCTATGTGGTGCCCAGGCCCGGGCAGGAGTTCACTTTTGATGAGATGACATCCTTTATTGCCCAAAAGAAAATAGCCCCTTTCAAGATACCGGAACGACTGGAGATTGTGGACAGCATGCCCATGTCGGGGGAACAGAAAATAAGCAAAAAAGACCTGGAACAGGATATCGGCAAAAAACTTGAGGCCGAGGGCCGGCATATCGAAATTCAATAAGGCAAGGAGGATAAGGGAGCATGGCATTTAAAGATAATCGGGATTTTATAGCCGCCCTGGAAAAAACGGGCGACGTGGTGCGCATCAAAAACGAGGTGGACTGGAATTTGGAGGCCGGCGGTATTGTCAGACGCGCCAATGAACTCATGGCCCCGGCCCCATTTTTCGAAAAGATCAAGGATTACCCTGCAGGTTACAGAATTTTCGGCGCGCCGCTGGCCACGCACCGCCGAATGGCGATTGCCATGGGGCTGGAACCGGACATCTCCGTCCGGGACCTGCAGCTGGAGTATGAGCGGAGAATACAGAGGCCGATCAAGCCCATGATCGTAACCAAGGCGCCCTGCAAGGAGAACATTCTTTTAGGAGACGACGTGGACCTGTATCGTTTCCCTGCGCCCATGATTCATGACGGCGACGGGGGCCGGTACCTGTGCACCTGGAATCTGGATGTCTGTCAAGACCCGGATATAGAGTGGACCAACTGGGGCTTGTATCGCCGGATGATTCTCAACCAGCGGTATTTGACCGGGCAGTGTGACAGCTATAGTGACCAGGGGAGAATCTTTCATGAAAAATATGTGCCTCAACATAAAAATCTTCCCGTGGCTGTTGTCATCGGCGCTGATCCGATTTGCATCATGGTTGCCGGATCCAGTTTCAGGATTGGAGAGAGCGAGGTGGATTATGCCGGGGCGTTAAGCCAGGCGCCCGTGGAACTGGTGAAATGCGAAACGAGCAGTTTGCTGGTGCCCGCCCATGCCGAGATCGTCATTGAGGCCGAGATCGTCCATGACGTCAGGGTTGACGAGGGCCCCTTCGGTGAATTTACCGGCTATCGCACGCCAAGGATGCTGGAGGTGCTTTTTGATGTAAAGGCGATCACGTACCGCAACGACCCGATCCTCACCATGAGTTGCATGGGGATGCCTGTGGATGATGCGGGACTGTTCAGAGGCATCGACAGTGCCGTGCAGGTAAAGAGATTCCTCAAGCAGTTCGCCATATCCTTTACGGACGTTTCCGTGCCTGCCGAGGCGTCTCAGCATTTGGCCATAATAGGTATTAAAAAGAATTACAATTATTCCGTCTCCCGGCTTTTTAATGCCATTTGCCTCTATGGACGGGTGCCCACAACCATTGTCGTGGATGAGGATGTTGATGTGTTCAACATGAATGAGGTGATTCATGCGCTGGTGACCAAATGTCATCCGGTAAACGGCATATTAGTCAGAGAGGGGGAAAGGGTGATTCCTTTGACACCCTACCTGACTTCCAAGGAAAAACTGGCGTCAACCGGGCCGAAATTATTGTTCGACTGCACCTGGCCGTTGGATTGGCCCAAGGAGACGCGCGTTCCCCCCAGGATGTCCTTCGCGGAAGCGTACCCTGAGGAGATCAAACAGAAGATCTTAAAGAACTGGAAAACCTATGGTTACAAATAGTGTCCGTCCATAAACGGCTATTTTCCGCAATATCTGCGTTGGGCTCCGAATTTCAATCCTCGAAATACTCAATGTATTCCTCCGGTTGAAATTCTCGCCCGCCTTGATTTTGCAAAAACTATCTCATTTATGGATGGACACATACCAACTGAGGAGGAAAAGAATGAACAAGGAGTATGACACATTTGTTTCCGATATCGGTGAACTGGCAGTGGGACAGGAGATAGAGCTTGTTATCAGAGACCTTGCTCCGGGTCCGCGGCAGTACGATTCATGCTGGGTTAAAGCGGTAGTAGCCAATTTGCCCGCGTCCATGCCCGATGGCGATGTGCTGTGGGTCAGGTTCCCGTTAGGTTTTTTGCATCCGGAGCCCTATGCTGTTAAAGTTGTCGAGGTGCTTGGAGAATACAGGCCCCGTCAGCAGAAGGGATCCAGACCCGGTCAGGTATATGAATACTCGACTTCCCTGTGATGCCGGCCGTTTTCCGTGCCGGGGTGACCTTGTGCTCAATTGTTGACATGGCACTTAAGATCAAATCAACGAAATAAAAATCCAAGGAGGGTAACCATGAAAAAAATCAATTCAGTGTTATTGTCGGTAATTGTATTGTCAAGTTTGATTATTTTTTGCGCTTCTACCCCCGCAGCAGCGAAAACGGAACGCGTCAGCCTGGCATCTTTCCCGCCCGGGTCCTCCTGGTATGCGATGATGGTTGCCATGAGCCAGGCCATCAATAAATATTCAGACGTCGCCTCATCGGTGATACCGACGACCGCCGTCAGCGGTTTCTACCAGATGTTAAAGACCGGCAAAGCCGACATTATCATGGTGCAATCCTCCAGCGCCTGGCATGTCTGGTCCGGCAAGGGCGGTGGAGACTGGACCGGACTTTTCCCTGACCCGAAAGAAGCATACCAGGACATGAGACTTCTCATGGGAACCAATAATAACTATTACGGGTATTTGACCGGGGATTTCACCGGTATAAAAACGATCCCGGGGCTTAAGGGCAAGAAGGTGGGCAGGATCTTTCCTACGATACCCGCCACGAATTATTCAAGGGTTCAACTGGAGGCATACGGCCTTGACCCTGAAAAGGACGTCATATCTTTAAAGTATCCCTTCACAACCCACCCGGTCGCAGACCTCGGTGAAAAAAAAATAGACGCTGCCTTTACGTCCATGGGGGGGGCAAAGGTCTTGGAAGTCAATGCCAAAGTCGGGGCGCTATGGCTCCCTTTTGACAAGGACAAGGTCAGTTATCTCAAGAAGCTGGAACCGTGGATCGATGTGGAGATCGCCCCGACCTATATCCCCGGAGTTGAAAAAGAAATATCCGCCATGTACCTGAAAAATTTCGTGCTGTGCAAAAAATCTTTGCCGGACGAAATCGCTCTCAAAATCGTAAAGGCCGTAACGGAACATATCCAAGAATCGGCCAGCTCGCAATGGGAGCTCAAACAGTGGGGCCGAGAAAGGGTGTTGGTGCCGGATTTCTTTATTCCGTATCATCCGGGCGCCGTTAAATATTTGAAATCGGCAGGAATATGGAATTCTGCAACGGAAGAAAAGCAACTGAAACTTCTGGCCGATCTCCCACAAAAATAGGGGCAGGCACGATTCGTGGAAAGATATCGCAGCTATACCGGATGGACGTCCCTGATAATACGGATTATCGAAATCGCCGTCCCTTTCCTGGCGCTTATTTACATATTCGATGTCCCCAGAAGGTACTTGAATCACCTGCTATATCCTTCACAATACGCCGCCATATTCCTGGTTTTGATTTTAATTTTGATTTTCCTCCTTGTTCCGGCAGCCAAGGATTCTGCGGAAAATAAGCCGGCCTGGTATGATATCCTTCTCATTACACTGAGCGTGGCCGTGTGCCTGTATGTATTTATTGAGTTCCCATCCAGGTTCAAACTGGAAAAAATCGACACGACAAAAATCGAGCAAGCGCTGTTTCTGGTCACTTTGGGGGTCCTGACGGAAGCCATCAGACGAACGATCGGCTGGCCGGTTCTTATCCTCGGTTTCGTTTTCCTGTTGCACGCTAAATTTGCCTATCTTTTGCCGGGGCTTTTGGGCGGCCCCCCATATTCATTATCCGACCTGGCCTCCTACATCTACCTTTCTCCGTGGGGATTGTTCGGTCCCATCCTGGAGATTGCCGCCACGATTATTATTGTCTTTCTGATCTTCGGCACCTTCCTGCATGAAGCCGGCGCGGGAAATTTTTTCACCGATTTTGCGCTCAGCATGACCGGGCATATGAGGGGGGGGCCGGCCAAGGTAGCGGTCATAAGCAGCGCCTTGTTCGGCACCATATCCGGCAGCCCGATCGCCAATGTGGGGACCACCGGGGCCATTTCCATTCCTCTCATGAAGCGTATCGGCTATAAGCCTCACTTTGCCGCCGCAGTTGAGTCAATTTCCTCCACCGGAGGCGCCATCATGCCGCCGATGATGGGGGCCGTGGGTTTCATAATGGCCGAATATACTCAAATGGGTTACACAGCCGTGTGCATTGCTGCCGTGGTGCCGGCGATTCTTTACTTTGTATGCGTGTTTTTCCAGTTGGACTTTGAATCGGCAAAACTGGGCCTGCGGGGCCTTCCCCGCAACGAATTGCCCTTGTTTACAAAAACCCTGAAGGAAGGTTATCTGTTTTTTATTCCCCTGATCGTGCTTGTCGTGCTGTTGATGATACTGCAATACGATCCTCTGGAATCGGTGACCTATTCCATCATCGTCCTGGTGCTGGTAAGCTGGCTGAATAAAAAAGAGCGCATGGGGATAAAAAAAATATTCAATGGTCTGGCCGAAGGCACAAGAGGCATACTTTTAATCGGCCCGGTCTGCGCTTTTGTCGGTACCATAACCGGGTCCGTATCGCTGACCGGCCTGGGAATCAATCTTTCCAGTATTCTGGTGGATTTTTCCGGGGGCAGTCTTATACTCCTGGCGCTTCTGTCCGGCGTCGCGATCTATTTCATGGGCATGGGAATAGGCGTCATCATTTCTTATATCATACTGGCCATTATCGTCGCCCCGGCAATGGTAAACATGGGCGTGCCCGTCATGGTAGCGCATATGTTTATTTTCTATATGGGATGCTCCATGTTCTTTACCCCGCCCAACTGCCCTGTAGTTTTCGTGGCTGCCGGAATAGCCGGATCGAACATATTCAAGACGGGCTTTGCCGCCATGAAGCTGGGTATAATATGTTACCTCATCCCTTTTGTAATCCTGTATAATCCAGCGCTGATCCTGATGGGAAAAACATCAGAGATCGTCTTAGCGGTTGCCACCAGTTTGCTCGGGGCTGTTTCTCTGGCCGCTGGCATAGAAGGTTATGTCGTTAAAAAAATCAACTGGTTTGACAGGGTTCTGTTTCTGGGTGGCGGACTCTGTTTCTTCGTGCCCGGCTGGGTGACCGATGTCGCAGGATTAGCTATCATAGCCCTGCCGGTGATCAGACAGTGTAAAATATCAAAATCGAATGGTTAGGGAAATATCATGAAGCTTGTAACCGGCGTCGATATCGGGGGGACCTTTACCGATTGCGTCATTCTTGACGAGCAAGGCAACTATCACATCGGCAAGGTCCTGTCCACCGCCGATGACTTTTCCGCTGGAATGCTCGGAAGCATCGATGAAGCGCGACAGAGAGCAGGTGCGCCGGCCGGAGATTCTTATGAAGGTATCAAGCTCGTCTGTCACGGGTGCACGGTAACAACCAACGCACTGCTTAATGAAAACGGCGCCAGGGTGGGGTTGCTCATCACCAGGGGATTTGAAGACACCCTGGTGATCGGCCGCGTGTTGGACAGAACGGTGGGGTTGAGGGAAAGCGAGCTGATGAACTATCAGAAAGCGAGCAAGCCTGCGCCCATAGTACCCCGCACCTTAACCAGGGGTATTTGCGAGCGCATGGACCGCTACGGGAAAATCATATCCCCCTTGGATATGGAGGATGTGCGGCTGCAGGTCGAAGAACTGGTCTCCCGAGGCGTTGACGCCGTGGCGGTGTGTCTTCTCTGGTCATTTCTTAATCCATCCCATGAAAAAATGATTAAGGATTTTATTCAGAAGAAATATCCACAGCTCTATGTTGTCATTTCAAGTGAGCTGCTTCCGGTAATCAAAGAGTATGAGCGGGCCAACACCACCGCGGTTAACTGTTTCATCGGAAAAGTTCTTGAGGCCTACCTGGGAAAGGCTCAGGCTTCCCTCGTGACCAGAGGCTATAAGGGCGAACTGCTGGTCATGCAATCCAACGGCGGGCTGTCCCCTTCTGCCACGGTGAGAAAAACCCCTGTGACGACGGTCAATTCCGGACCCGTGGGCGGGATTGTTGCATCCCAGGTGATCGGGGAGCTCATGGATTCAAGCAACATCATAACCACGGACATGGGCGGGACCAGTTTCGATGTGGGGTTGATCGTGAACGGCCTCCCGGTGGTTTCCTCCACGCTGGTCATCGGCCGCCGCATGTTGATGGTCCCCTGTGTGGAAATCACAACCATCGGCGCCGGGGGCGGAAGTATCGCTCAGGTGGATGAAATGGGACTGCTCACTGTCGGTCCCATGAGCGCCGGAGCCGACCCCGGGCCGGCCTGCTATGGCCGCGGCGGGCAGAATGCCACCGTCACCGACGCTGATCTCGTACTGGGATATCTTGACCCGGAAGACTTTCTCGGCGGCCGGATGAAGCTGGATTTGAACCGGGCCAGGGAGGCTATCGATACCCGGATTGCAGGCAAGATGGGCACATCGGTGGAGGAGGCCGCCGCGGGAATCCTGGAGGTGATCAATGCCCACATGGCGGACCTGGTGCGGCAGGTCACGGTTGAAAGGGGATATAACCCGAAGGATTTCTCCCTTTTTGCCTTTGGCGGCGCGGGCCCCTGTCATTGCGTGGCATATGGCGCCGACCTTATGGTCAGCAAAATAGTGGTGCCCCCGATGCAGACCGTTTTCTCTGCTTTCGGCGTGAACCAGTCCAACATTAAACACTCTTATAGTTTTGCCAACCCCATGACGATTGGTTCCGACACCTCAAATATTGAGCCGGACACTTTGAATTCCATCTTTACCACCTTACAAAAACAGGCATCGCATCAGCTGGCCCTTGACGGCATTCAAGACGGCATTGCGCTGTATAACAGTCTGGATATGCGCTACAAAGGTCAAGCGCAGGAGCTGACCATTTTACTGCCCTGGTCCGGCGGCTTGACCCGGGAAAATCTGGGTGAACTTCATAATTATTTCGAAAGGGAGTATTCCCGGCTCTACACCTCTGCCGCCATACTAAAGGATGCTCAAGTGGAAATCATTACCTTCCGGGTAGAGGCTACCGCCCCTCCTTTACTGAAAATGCCCTTGAAAAAACGATTGCTGGCCGGATCAGATCCAACCAGGGCGCTGATGGGGCAGAGACCTGTTTACTGGCCGAAAAACAAGGCTTACTCTCCGACCAAAGTGTATAAAGGCGAGAATCTGCAACCGGGAAATACGATAGCCGGGCCTGCTTTGATACAGTTTTACGGCTCAACGATTGTGCTGGAAGCAGCTTATAACCTGCGCGTGGACGAGTATTTGAACTGTATTTTAACCGCAGCAAGCCGTGGATGGGCGCCAACTAAATGAATTTTGAAGACGAGGTGCAGCATATGATAAGAAAAGCAATGTCTTATCAACCGTGGGATCAAGGTGAGTTTCAACTGCGTTCGGATCCGATCATTTATGAAGTGATCCGGCACCGGTTATGGCAGATCAACCGGGAGCAGGGGCAGACCCTTATGAATACCTCCGGATCGCCGGTGGTGACCGAGGCCAATGATTTCAATGTGGTGATCAGCAACAAGACAGGAGACGTCATCTCTATCGGCCCATACGTTTTCATTCATTTTTACGGTGTCGCCAATGCGATCAAGAACACTCTGAAATTTTACGGCGACGCGGGCATTGAAGAAGGGGATATGTACGTCAGCAATGACCCCTGGGTTACCGGGCCTCACCAGGTTGATTACACGCTGGTGGCGCCTGTCCACTTTCACGGCAAACTGGCAGCCTTTGTCGGCGCGACTTTACATCTGATCGATGCCGGCAGCGCCTGGCCGGGAGCATGGTGCATCGGTGCGCGAACGGCCTTTGAGGAACAGCCCCGTTTCCGCTATCTTCGCCTGGTTGAGAAAGGCCGGTTTCGACCGGAGGTGATGGAAACGATCCGATGTAACAGCCGGCTTCCGGACCGCAACGAGCTGGATCTGAAGGCGGCCGTAGCCGCGGCGCAGGTTGCCAAGGAGCGCATGTTCGGTCTTTTCGACCGCTACGGTCCCGACCTGATTGAGAATGTGATGGATGATATGATTAACGTCAGCGATTTCAGCTTGAGGAAACGGTTGAGAACGATCCCTGACGGCCAGTGGGAAGGCGAGGCCTTTGTGGAGCATGACGGCTTTGAAGATAAACTTTATACCTACAGGGCGGTACTCAAAAAGGAAGGGGACAAGCTGTCCTTTGATTTCAGCCAGAGCTCGGACCAGGCCCCAAGTTTTATCAACGGCACATCCGGCGTCTTATGCGCGGGTGTGCTTTGCACGGTGGGTGTTTGTCTCTGTAATGACATCGCCTGGAACGCCGGCATTTTCAAGTGCGTGGAAATCCTGTCAAGGCTCGGCACGGTGGTGGACGCCAAATTTCCAGCTCCGGTCAGCAGCAATACCGGATTCTGGGCCAGCATCGAAGCCAGCCTGCCGGCCGTATCCAAGATGCTCTCCTGCAGCGAAGAATTCAACAAAAATGTGATGGGACAGTGGATGGCCAGCTGGTTGCTGGTAACATTTGCCGGGGCCAAAAAGTCCGGCGAGCCTTTTGTTTTCCATGAAATGTCGAGCAAATACGGTGGCGGCGGTGCACGTTTCGATGCGGACGGCGTTGATCACGGGGGAAATATGACCAGTCCGGTCCCTGCCATCCCCAATGTGGAGTCTTTCGAGCTGGAATACCCTGTGCTGTATATCTTCCGAAAGCGCGCCATGGATTCAGCCGGAGCGGGTAAATTTCGCGGCGGCGTCAGCGGCGCCTTTGCCTTAACGCCGCATGAAATCGATTCCATGGCCATGGTGCTTTCCACCTATGATACCGATCAATCCGGCGCCACAAGCTTCAACGGCGGGTTCCCCGGAGCAGGCAATCAGGCGGTCGTGTGGCGCAACAGCGATATTTGGGAGCAGTACGCCCGGGGAGACATCCCCGCAGATATCCATGAGTTTTCAGGACGGCAGGAGATTCAGCCAGCCAAGGTAAATGGTCGCTTGAATAATGGCGATATCTTTTTCAGCGTGTGCAGCGGCGGGGGCAGTCTGGGGGATCCTCTGGAACGGGACCCTGTTGCGACCGCAGCTGATGTGCGCGAGGGCGTCACTTCCGTGGAACGGGCCCGCAACCTCTACGGAGTCATTGTGGATCCTTCAACTTTGGAGCCCTGCCTGGAAGATACCCGAAAATTGAGGCACAAGATCAGAAGTCAACGGCTCAAAAGAGGCAGGTTCATCACAGGGGAAGCATTCACGGGGCCGCCGGGTAAAGGGAAAGAAAAACAGCAGCGGCTGGGCGGGAATCTTTATATAGAAAAAGGGGTTGTTTATTGCGCGCGATGTGACGGCGCCATCTCCCCGGCCACGGAAAACCCGAAGTCCCGCTGCCTCTATCTGACCGAGCCGCTCGGCATAGCGAGTCCGTGGATTTCACTTCGCAGCGGCGGCGACAGTGTCAGATTCCACTTCAAAGAGTATATATGCCCTCACTGCGGCACCCTTGTTTTTGTGGACCAGAGACCCAAGGATGCCGATACCTGGCATGACTTCAAGCTGGCATCCGAGTAACCAGATCCGAGCTGAACCGAGCATAGAAAACCTGGTTCTTTGGGCCAGGTCAGGGATAGATGGCTCTGCCATGGCGTGTTGGGTCTAAAATTACAAATTCCAAGCACCAAATTACAAACAAATCTCAAATTCCAATATTCAATGACCCAAACCTTCCAGGACGGGGTGTAAATCGCAGTCGTTGGTGAAAGAGGTTTCAGGTGTCAGGTTTCAGCACCGCCGCCAGCGGAGCTGGATTCATCGCCATAAGAAACGCGGTTTCTCAGACGAGGCTTAAGGTTACAACTCTTGCATATTGCGCCT
>JAUYIZ010000017.1 GCA_030688615.1 Desulfobacterales bacterium
AGGCGCAATATGCAAGAGTTGTAACCTTAAGCCTCGTCTGAGAAACCGCGTTTCTTATGGCGATGAATCCAGCTCCGCTGGCGGCGGTGCTGAAACCTGACACCTGAAACCTCTTTCACCAACGACTGCGATTTACACCCCCTGCCATAGGCAATATTGCCCAAAATAAAATGCGTATTTTCGCCCACTTCTATTCACCTCTTTTTCTGGTAGAATTCTCCCCGGAAAATTCTGCCGCCCACCATGATCGTTGCCTTCTAATGCAAGATCAGATTGTTCCCGCGCTCCCGGCAGGGGCTGGATAAACCATCAAATCATTCAGGAGGTTTTCATGAGAAGATTGACGAACATGTTGCTGTTTCTCATCATTTGCGGCGTAATGCTGATTTTTCAACCCCTTTCAGCGCAGGCTAACCCCCTCGACCCTTACATCGAGGGCGCCAAGAAAGAAGGTTCGGTGACGGTCGGCGCCACGCTGCGAAACAAGATCCATGGAAAGCCGGCCGCGGAACTGTTCTTTGCGGCCTTTCAGAAAAAATACCCGTTTCTCAAAGTCAACTTTAAGAGAATCGGGGGCCCGCGGGAGCGGGAAAGAGTCGCCACCGAAATGGTAGCCGGGGTTTTCAGTTACGATGTCGTCACGGATATCGACACGAACCTGCGCATGGTTATCGATGCCAAGCTGCCCCGGGTGGTAGACTGGAAAAAACTGGGTGTGCCTAAGTTTCTGGTCCACCCTGACAATTACGGCATGTCCCTGAGGGCGCCGGTGTTCGGGATTGCCTACAACCGTGACCTGGTCCCGGATGAGGTTGCCAAGACCTTCACCTGGGAAACCTGCACCGACCCCAAGTGGCAGGGCAAGACCGCCCTTCATATCCTGGTGCGGCACCTGGAGCAGTTATACGAGGAGGATGCCTGGGGCCGGGACAAAACATTGGCATACGCCAAACGCTGGGCCGCCAACAAACCGGCGATCGAACACAGCCAATCGACGGTTACTTCCAAGCTCACCGCCGGTGCGTACCATTTTGTCTGCGGGCTGCCACGGGTGCAGATTAAGGATCTGCAGGTTTACGGCGACGCCAAATCCCTGGGCATCGTGTTCCCCGAGCCCGTTCCGGTGGGCAATGGAGATTTCATCTATGTTCCGGACAAGGCCAAACATCCCAATGCGGGAATCTTGTTCATGGTGTGGACCGGCACCCAGGAAGCACAGAATCTTCTGGACGCCGTAGCGTTTTCCGGCCACCCGGCCTTTGAGGGGAACGAAATCAACAGTCTGCTCAAGGGCAAAAAAGTTTCCTACGGCACATGGGAAAATGCGGTCCGCTCGGAGCGTATCGCTGTGGAAATCATTGCAGCGATGGGGATGCCGGTGGTCCGGGAAAACACTAAAAAGAAAAAATAAGGGGAACTCTCAAATACCCCCGGGTTTTCCGCCCTCCTGCCCCCTCTCTCTCCCCGGGAGAGGGCAGGGGAGCCCCTCACGCAGTCTTCTCCCGCCGATTATCATCTCATAAATAATCCTGTTTTCCCTTGCCTTTCGGGGTGAAGGGTGATAGAACAAAGAAGAAAATATCAAATAAAACCGCTGGGAATCACAGGAAACTCTTGATTTAACCTTAATTATCCGGAGGTATTAATCATGAAAAAAAAGGGTTTAGTGATCGCGACAGGAACCGTTTGTTTGATGTTAATGTTCTCAACCGCACCTGCTGGCAAAGCCGAAGCGGCGGACCCGGTGATCCGTCTGAAGATGGCCAATTTCTTCCCCCCGCCATCCAAACAATCCAAAATCGCCCAGGAATTCGCCGACGACCTGGGAAAGCGTTCCAAAGGCCGGATCCAAGTGCAATATTTTGCCGGAGGATCATTGCTCAATGCGCCCGCCATCTATAAGGGGATCGAGAGCGGAATCGCAGACATCGGGTATTCCCACGTTTATTACACCCCGGGCCGGATGCCCGTATCCGAAGGCGGCGGCATGCCCCTGGGAACCCCCAGCGGCTGGGTCGCCGCCCACGTGGTCTATGATTTCTACCAGGAATTCAAGCCCAAGGAGTGGGATCAGGTGAAGCTGCTGGCCATACACGGCAACGCCCCCAGCATGATCATTTCCAAAAAACCGGTGAGAAAGCTGGAGGATCTGAAGGGCCTGACCATCAGAGCGCCAGGAGTTCCCGGTGAAATTATCCGGGCCCTCGGCGGGACCCCCGCCCCGACGCCGATGATGGAGGTATATGACGCGCTGGCCAAGGGCGTCAACGACGGCGTCTATGCGCCCTATGAAACCCTGCGGACCTTCCGCTTTGCCGAAGTCGCCAAATATCTCACCGCAGCCTGGCAGACCGGCAACCCGTTTGTCTTTTACCTGGCCATGAACAAGAACAGCTATAACCGGCTGCCGCCGGACCTCAAGGAGGTCGTGGACGTCTTGAGCGGGGAATACCAGGAGCGGTACGCCCTGATGTGGAATGAAATCGAAATGGCCGGCAAGGCCTTCGGGGCCTCAAAGGGCGTGACGTATTTTGAGCTCTCCGACCAGGAGGCGGCCCGGTGGGTCGAGGCCGTCCAGCCCGTCATCGCGGATTATATCAAGACCATGGCGGGTAAAGGATTTTCAGCCTCGGAAGTCAAGGGCTGGATGGACTTTATGCGGGGCCGGATCAAATACTGGACCGAAAAACAGATGGAATACAACATTCCTTCCCCGACCGGGCCTGCCGGGATGCGGCCTGAGGCCTATGTCCGGTAACCCAACGGTCCCTCATGCTGGAAAAATTTGAAAAATTCAATCGCAGGATCAGCACGTGGGCTGCGCGGATAGGTTTCGGCGCGTTGTTTCTGATGGTCCTTCTGACCTGTGCCAACGTCATCGGCGGCAAACTGTTTCGATACCCCGTATTTGGCGCCCTGGACGTCATGATGCTGGCCCAGCTCATTGCCATATCCTTTGCAGGCTCCCTGGCCCTTATTCAGAACAGGCACATTCAGGTTGACTTTTTTATGGATATGTTCCCCAAACGGGTTCAGGCAGTGGTGGCCGTGCTGGTTCACCTGCTCTGCCTGGTCCTGTTTATGCTCATTGTCTGGCGCCTGTTCCTGCACGGGTACTATCTTAAAACCGGAGGGGAGGAGACGCCCACGGCCCGCATCCTCCTGTACCCCTTTTCCTACGCCGCCGCCCTGGCCATCGTTCCCATGTGCCTGGTCATATTACAGCAGTTTATTCATGCGATTCTGAAGGTTGTGAAAAATGAGCCCTGAAATCGCCGGCATGGCGGGTATCGGTCTTCTTCTGTTTCTGTTTCTGCTGAGAATGCCGGTGGCCTTTGCCATGGCCTTTGTCGGATTTTTCGGTTTTGCCTATTTGACCGGCCCGGGGCCGGCCCTCAGCCTTCTTTCCCAGGACATCTTCGAGACCTTTTCCTCCTACCCCCTGTCGGTGATTCCCATGTTCATTCTCATGGGATCCTTTGCCTATGCCTCGGGCATCAGCCGGCGGCTTTTTTCAACCACCTATACCTGGCTGGGCAGCTTCACCGGGGGCCTGACCATCGCCACCGTGGTGGCCTGCGCCGGTTTTGCCGCCATATGCGGCTCCACGGCCGCAACAGCCGCAACCATGGGCAAAATCGTTCTGCCGGAAATGAAGAAATACAACTATGACAACAAACTGGCAACGGGCACGGTCGCTTCGGCGGGAACGCTCGGGATCCTCATCCCCCCCAGCACGGTGCTGATCGTTTACGGCATCCTGGTGGAGGAATCCATCGGGAAGCTGTTTGTGGCCGGGATCATTCCCGGCGCCATGCTCTGCCTGTTCTTTGTGCTGACCGTGGCCGTCCTGTGCTTCCGCAACCCGTCCCTGGGTCCTCCCGGTCCGAAAACCTCCTGGGCCGCAAAGATCAAGTCCCTGGGCGGTATCATCGAAGCGGCCGTCCTTTTTTTCCTGGCCATCGGCGGGTTGTTTTTCGGATGGTTCAGCCCGACCCAGGCCGGAGCCATCGGGGCCGGCGGAGCCCTTCTCATCGGGATGATTCGAAGGAAACTGACCTGGGACATTTTCATGGAGGCCGGAAAAGACGGCCTGTTGACCGGCTGCATGGTCCTTTTCATCATTGCCGGTGCGGTCATCTTCGGTCATTTTCTGGCCATATCGACCATTCCGTTTTTGCTGGCCGACTGGGTCGGAAACCTTCCCATTCACAAAACGGCCATCATGGCCATCATCATCCTGATCTATTTTTTCGGCGGCTTTTTTATGGATTCCATGGCCCTGATTGTGGTCACGGTCCCCATTTTCTTCCCCATTGTTCGAAAGCTCGGGTTTGACCCCATCTGGTTCGGCGTCATCCTGGTGCTGGTGGCCGAAATGGGCGTGATCACACCGCCGGTGGGGGTCAATGTCTTTGTGATCAAGGGCATCGCTCCGGAAATCCCCCTGCAAACCATTTTCAGGGGAATTTTCCCCTTTCTCATTGCCCTGATCGTTCTGACGATTTTCGTCGTGATCTT
This sequence comes from Desulfobacterales bacterium, assembly GCA_030688615.1. Classification (GTDB taxonomy): domain Bacteria; phylum Desulfobacterota; class Desulfobacteria; order Desulfobacterales; family JAUYIZ01; genus JAUYIZ01. Next base: position 4,522 of record JAUYIZ010000017.1, read on the forward strand.
TCCGCAGATCGCCACGTTCTTGCCCGGTCTGGTCTCATACTAGAATGTAAATCAGCGCGGATTTTGTGTCTTGACATCCGCCGTGAAATTGACTACTGCTGATTTAAGGGCTCGCACAAAAATGTGAACCGCAACAGCGAGCAAATCAAAAAATGGTAAAAATTCCTTTCGGTCGAAGATTCCCTGCAGCTTGCTGCAGGGTCTTCAATTAATTTTTGCGTGAACCCTAAACCCCGTAATGAAAGGAGGCACATGATGAAGGGATTGAAAAAACTCAGCCTGGCGATAGGGGCGGTTCTGGTGTTGTCGCTTTCGGCCTCGATTCAGCTGTCTTCGGCCCAGGAGGCGGTGCGCATCGGAACCTCGAGCATGGGCAGCCTGTGGTACACCGTGGCCATCGGTGCATCCGAGATCATTCAGAAGTACGGCAATCTGAATACCACCGTGGAACCGCTCGGCGGGTCTTCGGCCAACATTTTCGGCCTGGGCGCCAAAAAGATCGAGTTTGCCATGGCCAACTCCTTTGCGGCCTTTTCCGGCTACTACGGCACCTACACCTTCAAAAAACCGGTGGATATCCGGCTGGTGCTTCAAGGCCAGCCGAACTTTCGGATCATGGTGGTGCGCAAGGGAACGAACATTAAGACCCCTGAGGACCTGATCGGAAAAACCGTGATCGGCAAGAGACGCGCCCTGCCGGAGAACGAGGTCCTGATGGATGCTTTTCTCAAGGTTTTCAAGCTGCCAAAGGACAAGATCAAAATCGTGGCCACGACCACATCGCCCGAGACCTACGACGCGTTGCGGGCCGGCAGCGTGGATGCAGCCATCGTGCCGGGCAGCCGCAGGACCGCGGCCATAGAAAAACCCATACGGGAAGGCGTGATCGAGTTTATGTACCTTTCAAAGGAGCAGCGCGATGCGATCCTCAAACTTCTTCCAAAGGCTTTTTACGCGGACACTTTCGAGCCCGGCGGGTTTACCGGCCAGGACAAGCCCCTGCACACGTTCGGCATGAACACCTATTTTATCACCCGCACCGATATGTCCGAAGACGTGGTTTACAGGATGGCCAAGGCACTTTTGGAACATACCGCGGAGTTTGCCACCTACCATAAGGCGGCCTTGCAGTGGACCGCAAAAAGCACTCTGTCCAACGTGGCGCTGCCCTTTCATGCCGGCGTCATCCGCTACTTCAAGGAAAAAGGCCTGTGGACTCCCGAACTCGAGGCGACGCAAAAGGAGTTTCTGTCCCGCTGACGGCAAGCCTGTTTCCGATCCCGCTGCCGGGAGCCTCAAACCGCGACAATCGGTATTTTTACAATGAACTGCCAACCAAGCAAATCCCCTCCGGGGATAACCAAAGCCTGGTCCTCAGGGCCAGGATATTTACACTGGCTGACGGCCCTCATCGCGATCTACCACATGGTCGTGGTCGCCCAGTTTCCCACATGGTTCGGCATTTTTATCCCCCAGCAGGTCCACAAGTCCATCAGCCTTTCCAGCGCCCTGGTGCTTGTTTTCTTCCTTCTGCCGGCATCCGGCGGCAAACACCGGCAGGGCGGGCAAGGGGCCCGTGGACCCGTTGCCTGGTATGATTTTTTGCTCCTGGCCTCGGCGCTGCTCGGCGCGGGATATGTGGTTTTGTTCCACGAAAGCATCCTCGATTACGGATTTTACGGCTTCCTTGATATGAAGGGGATCGTGCTTTCCTTAATGCTGGCGGTTCCCCTGCTGGAAGCTGTGCGCCGCACCACCGGATGGGCGCTGCCCGTCATCATCCTGTTTTTCGTTCTGATGACCATCTTCCAGAAGTATCTGCCCGGCCTGCTCTACGGGCAGGGGTATCCGCTGGACCGGCTGCTTTACAGCTCCTATGTGGGAAACGCCGGCATCTTCGGGCTTCCCCTGGGCATTGCCGCCAATATCGTGATCATTTTTCTGATCTTCGGAGCGCTCATGCAGAAGGCCGGGGCCAGCTGGTGGTTCATGCAGATGGCCCTGTCGCTGACCGGCTGGTCCCGCGGCGGCCCGGCCAAGGCGGCCGTGGTCGCCAGCGCCATGTTCGGCTCCATTTCCGGTTCGCCCTCGGGCAACGCCGCCACCACCGGGGTCTTCACCATTCCCATGATGAAAAGCATCGGCTACACGCCCGCCTTTGCCGCTGCCGTGGAAGCTGTCGCGTCTTCAGGCGGCATGATCATGCCGCCGGTGATGGGCGCCATTGCCTTCATCATGGCCGAGTGGATCGATGTTTCCTATCCCGAGATCGTCATCGCCGCGACCGTGCCGGCCCTGCTTTACTTTCTGATCGTTTTGGTTTCCGTTCATCTGCAAGCCTGCAGGGACGGCCTGGAGGCCCTGCCCGGGAGCGAGCTTCCCAAATTCTGGCCGGTATTTTTCAAGGGTTGGTTCTACCTGATCCCCATGGCGGCTTTGATCTATTTTCTGATCATCAAGGCCTTCACGCCGGGAATGGCGGGAATCTACTCCTGCGGTTTTGTGCTGCTGAGCAGCTTTGTGTCCAGGGACAGGTCGGTCTGGCTGACGCCCGGCAAGATCGTGGCCGCCTTCAAGGATGCCGTCACGAGGTGGATCGTCGTCGCGGTGATTACGGCCTCGGTGGGCATCATGATCGGCGGGCTGGAACTGAGCGGCGTGGGGATCAAAATATCGCGCTTCATCGTCGAGCTTGCGGGCGGCAATCTGCTTCTCACCCTGCTTTTTGTCGGCGTTGTCAGTTTAATCGTGGGCATGGGTCTCGATGCGGTGCCGGCCTATATCACCCTGGCCACGCTGATGGCGCCGGCCCTCTCGCGGCTGGGTGTATCCGAAATGGCCGCCCATCTCTATGTCATCTACTGGGGGCTCGCCTCATTTTACACGCCGCCCACCTGTATCGCGGTGTACGTCACCTGCAGCATTTCCGGCAGCAAGGTTTGGGAGACCGGATGGGAGTCGGTGCGCCTCGGGATCGCAGCGTTTGTCATCCCGCTGGCCTTTGCGCTTAACGATGGCCTTCTGCTCAACGGGAGCCTGCCCCATATTGTCGGAGCGGTCACAACCGCAACGCTGGGAGCGACCCTGCTTGCGGCCGGGATACGCGGATATGCCTTCATAAGGCTGAGTGTCGTCCAGGGGCTGATCCTTGTGGTCGGGGGTCTGCTTCTGATCGCACCGGGCATCCTGATGCCGCTGACGGGCCTGGCCGCCGCCCTTGTCGCCCTGGCGCCCCATCTTAAAATGAGGCAACGGCCCGGCATTTTTTGAACCGCACCGGCGCGCCGCAGGAAATCTTCAAAAATTTTTAATAATTTAAAAAAAACACTTGACAGGGGGTTGTTTTTACTTTAAACACGACTAACTAAATAGACATTATAGGATATAAGAATGAAAATAACATACCGGGGAGATTATGCGCTCAAAGCAGTGCTGGACCTGGCATTGCACTATCGGGGAGATCCGATTCCGATCAACGAGGTGGCCCAGCGCATCGATGCTCCGGTCAAATTTTTAGAGCAAGTCCTTTTGGATCTTAAACGGGGTGGTTTTGTGGAAAGCAGGCGCGGTGTAAAAGGCGGTTATCTATTGTCAAGGCCGTCCAACGAAATAATGGTGGGAGAAGTCGTAAATTTCATCGATGGCCCCATCGAGCCGATATCCTGTGTGAAACAGGGCTATTCCGACTGCAAACACTCCTACGACTGCGTATTCAGGAAACTCTGGTCCGATGTCTATCGGGCAACCTCGGATATCGTCGATCGGACATCCTTTAAGGAATTGTGCTCGCAAGTTGCCCCTGAACAGAAAGAGAATGATTATTCCATATAGATATCATGGAACACGGCAGATAAAAACATCACAAGGTAATACATTGGAAAGGAGCAGGAAATGAGTCTGTTAGACAGCAGGGAAAATGTAATCGAACTGGTCGAGAAGCTGAATTTTAAAGAAAAAGTTGATAGATCCAAAGAACTCATCAGGCAAGCCTATGATACATATGGAGATTCCATGGTGGTGGCCAACAGCCTCGGAAAAGATTCCGTTGCAGTTTGGGATCTGGCAAAAAAAGTTGAACCTCGAATTCGTGGGTTTATTGTGACAACCAGGTTCAAACCGCCCGAGACCATCCAATTCATGAACGAAGAAGTTTCCCTGTACCCTGAGCTGAGGGTTTTCCGGAATGATACACAGATTCCCCGGGAGCTTTACTTGTCGCATCCTGATCTGTGCTGCGATGTGCTGAAAGTGGAACCGGTCCGGCGGGCTATCCAGGAGATGAATGTGGCCTGCTGGGTGACCGGGTTGCGGTGCACGGAAGGGCGGACACGCGCCGATTTTAAGGAAGTTGAAGAGCGCGACAAAGGGCTCATCAAGTTGAATCCCATCCTCATATGGACGGAAAGAGAGGTCTGGCAGTATCTGGCCCTGAATGGTGTACGGGTAAATCCCCTGTATGCGCAAGGATATCGATCCCTGGGCTGCGCGCCGTGCACGAAAATTACCACCGATAACAATGAACGCGCAGGACGATGGGTCGGGACCAGCAAATGCGGCGGGGAGTGCGGCATCCATACCCGGCCGCTCGTAGCGGTCAGGGAAAGCGCCTGTGCATGAACCGCAACCTTCAAAAAGGAGAACCGGTGAAGTCTATTTTGACCCGACCCATTTGCATGTCATCGATGGTGAGCTTGTCTTTTTTCAGGAACTCATCGGCCAGCTCCTTGCTTATCCGGCCCTCTTCAAAACACCTATGGGTGACAAAAGCCCTGAGAAGACGTTTATCAATTTTGTTCAAGGCCGTCAGGGGCCACCCCTTGACCATTTCCAGTCGTTCAGGCCACTGGAATACGGCGATCCCCTGGTCCCGCATGATTTGCCGCATTTCTTCCAGGGTCAATTCATCTTCACCGGCTGTCTGTACGAAGGCGCACAATTTTTCGCCCAGTTTTGTGTCCGGCATGCCCACCACCACAGCCATGACCACCCTGGGATGTTTCATCAGCCAGCCTTCCACAGGTTCCGGGTAGACATTTTCCCCGCCGCGAATGATCATATCTTTTTTGCGGCCTTCGACCACGTACCTGCCGTCGGGTCTGAGTGACATGAGGTCTCCGCTGTGGAAAAAACCCTGTTCATCAAAACACCTGGCATTTTCCTCCGGGGCGCGGAAATACCCTTTGAAAGTCATGGGGCCCTTCATGACCATCTCGCCCACCTGCCCCGGTTCGACCTCTTTGTTATCATCGTCCACCAGCTTTAGGCGCACACAATCGCTTATGATGGCCGGCCTTCCCACGGTGTTAAATTGCGCTTCCATCGGGCTGTGCCATCGGGTTGCCAAATGAGGGCCTTCGGTCATGCCGAAGGTGTTGGTGAAGGAAACGCCCAACTCCTCCATGCACCACTTGACCAGCTCGGGTTTAACCTTTTGTGCGCCGCATCCAATGACCTTAAGGGAGCTCAAATCATATTTTTTTCTCACCGCGGCAGCTTCCATCCAGTAGGTCACCACGACCGGCACCATCTCCACATGGGTGACCCTGTTTTTTTCGATGATCCTGAAGTGGTCTTCGGGCCTCAGCAGTCTGGTGGTAACCGTGGTGCCCCCCCTGAAAAACATGGGCCCGCCCACGGCTGAAAAGGGCATATTGTGGCCAATGGGGGTCATGCATAAAAAAACACTTTCGTCAGTTGTCCCTGCTCTGCGCCCCACGTAGTCCCACAGGCAGATATATTCATTATGAGTGCGTGGAATTCCCTTGGGCAGTCCTGTCGTGCCGCCGGAAAGCTGCTCCACCACCAAATCATTGGGGCCCGGTTTGAAAGAGTCTAAATAATCTTTGGGATAATCTTTTTCTATTTCCTTTTGGAGCAGTTCCTCCACCGAGTACCAGCCTTCTACCGGGTCGCCGCCGACGGTGAAGAAAAGCCGTAAAAAAGGGGCCTGGGAGCGAAACTCATTGACCATGCCCACAAAGTCGAACTTCTCTTGGGCGGGTACGATAATGGCCCGGGCTTGATGCAGGTCCACCATATGGGAGACTTCCAGTTTTCTGTGCCTGGGCAGGCACATGACCGGGACAACGCCGATGCGGGCCAGCCCGAATAAAATCGGGAAAAACTCGACCACGTTGGGTGCGATCAGAACCACAAAGTCCCCATATTCCAGGCCCAGCTTTTTGAAGTGAATGGCAAGGCGGTCTGTTTGCTGTCCCAGCTCCTGCCAGGTGACCTGGCGGGTATCGTCAATGACGGCTACCTTATCCGGGATGGACGCGGTGTTGCGGTCCAAAATATCCCCGAAAGTCAGGTTGTGCCAGATTCCCCTGGATACATAGGCATCGATTTCCTGTTGGGAAAAGGGATGCCAGCCCTTGATGACGTCCTGGTGGGTTTTTCTTTCCATGATCTTTCCTCTCGATAAGGTTATCCGCGACCTGGAATCTTTTTGAGGTTATGGTTCAGGCGCCGGCCGAACCGGCGGGCACGGATGCGCGGCGAGGCTCATGATTTTTCCGATTGAAAGTCAATCATGTCCAGCATGGTAAAGGTAAAACGTCTGGTGGAGCCATCCGGGTATGCCCTGAACTGGTAAAGGGTGTATTCCTTTTC
>JAUYIZ010000018.1 GCA_030688615.1 Desulfobacterales bacterium
AGGCGCAATATGCAAGAGTTGTAACCTTAAGCCTCGTCTGAGAAACCGCGTTTCTTATGGCGATGAATCCAGCTCCGCTGGCGGCGGTGCTGAAACCTGACACCTGAAACCTCTTTCACCAACGACTGCGATTTACACCCAACAGCGAGCGCATTGCCTGCAGCTTGCTGCAGAGTCTTCCATCCGTAAAAACCCTTAACAGAGGGCGAACCACTTTGGATCGGCCAGCACCACCGAGGTTTCCACCTGGCGTTCGGGAACGGTCCAGTATTTTTTCAGGAGTCGATTTTTTTCTTCCTGGGAAACCTTGCGAAAGCCATGCTTTTCATAGAAACAAATCGCCCACAGGGCATCCGCCCAGGTTCCGATCAACAGGGGCCGGTCGGTTTTTTTGCGAAGCCCGGAGAGCAATTTTCCCCCTAGCCCCTGGTTCTGCTTCTCTGTCCGGACATATGCGTGCCGGATCAGTGTGACATCCTGAACGTCCTGAATACCCATCACCCCGAGAAGCTGCCCGCCTTCATCCCAGGCCCAGAATATCACGCCGGCGTCGATTTCATGTTTCAACTCCCCGGAACTCATGTAAGGTGTTTTCCAGCAGTCATCCGGAATGACCCCCCGATATGCGGCAGCGGCCTCATTGATAATGGAAACGACTGTTTGAAAATCTATTTTTTCACATGGACGAATCATGACTTTTCCCCTCAACGTCTGTCAACCGGACATTGAAATTTCCAACCTTGACAATGTATCCTGCCGGGGCATTTTCTGCAACCAATTTACGTTCCATGGCCGGACCATTTTAACCGGAAAAATTACGTGCTACAACTCCGGCCAGCTTATCTGCTGCTTACAAAACCCGTCAATTTTGTTGAATAACACTTATAATTGTCATATAATTGCCAACCGGGTAAGGTTTGGCAAAAGAGGGTCCGCAGCAAGCTGGAGGAAATGTAAATGACTGAGATCAGGTTTAACATGTTAGAGGTGGATTTGACTGCAGAGACCCACCGGGTGGTGGATGTTACCGCAGATGTCAAAAAATATCTGGGCGGCCGGGGACTGGCCAACAAGCTGATCTGGGACCTGGTGCCCCGGGGCGCCGATGCCCTGGGCCCGGAAAACATCCTGCATGTGGGCGTCGGCCCTTTAACCGGACTGCTGGGGACCAAGACCATATTGAGCTTCAAGTCGCCCCTGACCGACTGGGCCGGCAGGAGCGCCGTTTCCGGATACTTCGGCGAGGAGCTGATCAAGGCGCAGTACAACGCCGGCATCCTGATCAAAGGCCGGGCGAAAAGACCGGTCTATCTTTATGTTTATGACGAGACCGTGCAGATCCGGGATGCCTCGGATATCTGGGGCAAGTGGAAGCAGGATACCGAGGTCACCCTAAGGGACCGGCTCAATCAGGACACGGGTGAAATGTTCGGGGTCCTGTGCATCGGCCCGGCTGGTGAGAACCTGGTGCGCTACGCCAATGCCACCACGGAGTTTGTTCACAGCGCCTCCAAATGGGGCTGCGGTGCGGTGATGGGCTCAAAAAACCTCAAGGCCATCGCGGTCCGGGGGACCCGGGGCCCGGTGTACGCGGACCACACGACCGTCTGGAGCCTGTTCAGAAAATATGCGACAAGCTCCAAGATGGCCGGCCGCAAGCTGGGGGTCGGCCGCTGGGGGCTCAGCGCCTCGGCGCCCACCTTGCTCTGCTATGCCGCAGAGGGAATCAAGAACAACCATCTCGGTTACCATGAGATCGCTAAAAGGAGCAATCACCTGGATCATTACCTGAAATACTATGCCTGGACGGACGGCTGCCCCGGGTGCGCGGCTTCCTGTTTTGTCCCGTTTTTCAAGAAAAACCAGGGGGGCGCCTTCGGCGGCGAGTTCAGGCACGACAACACCGGCGGGTTCAACGCCAACGTGATGGTGGGTTACGAAGAAATGACCGAAATCAGCGCGCTGCTCGATGAGCTCGGAATGGACGGCGAAGAGCTCGGGGGCCTCGTGGCCTGGGCCATGGATCTTTATGAGCAGGGCATCATCACCCGGGATGACCTGGGGGGCATTGATTTGCGCTGGGGCAGCAAAGAGGCGATTTTGCAGCTCATGAAAAAAATCGCCTACAAGCAGGACCGTGCGCCTGCGGCCCTGGCCGAAGGGTTCCGGCGCGCTTATGAAATATTTACTGAAAAATCCAAATGGTACGCCTTTGAGGTGCACGGCTGTGCCTCGCCCACCTATGACGTGCGCAATAAAATCGGCGGGCTGGGCCTTGCCTTTGGTACGAGCCACAACGGCGCCCGCATGGGCGCCGGCCTGAGGCCCGCATTGGCCGAAGCGGCCACCATCTGTATATTTGCCTCGCCACAATTTGCCCAGATATGGGACTCTGAAGAGGAAGCGACCCGGCTGTTTCTGAATGCGGCCTGCGGATGGAACCTGAGTCTGGACGATCTGAATGATATCGTGCTCAGAAACTACTACTTCAACCGCTGCGTCAGCCTGCGGGAAGGATATCATCCGGCCAAAGACGACTATCTGCCGCCCCGGGCCTTTGAGGAACCTATCACCGACAAATACGGGACCACCTGGGTCTGGGACCCGGCCGAGTATGAAACGGCCAAGAAGAATTATTATGTGGATGTGCTCAAGCTGACCGATGCGGGGCTGCCCCCCAGGAAAGGCCTGGAACGGCTCGGGCTCGATTTCGTGATCCCGACCCTGGACTCCATGGGGGCGGTTGGATAAAAAACAAAAAGCAGAAAACCAGTTTACGGTTTACAGTTACCGGTTTACGGTAAAAAACAGCAGCACGGTTTTTGGAACCGCACTCGCGAGCGTATTCCCCATAGCCTGACCCAGGGATGGCAGTCGCGTGAGAACAAAATGGCAGTATTCCATCAACTGGAAACTGTAAACCGGAAACTGTAAACTGATTTTCGGAGCTTTGGTGGCAGATCATGGGTAAAGTTCGTCTGGAATTTCTGGGCTGGGTCGCGGAAACAGTGGATATTGACAGCCCGCCGCATGAACTCGCCCTGGAGCATCCAATCGATGAGGGGCAAACGGTTTGCCAGGTCCTCAACCAGTTTGCCGTGGAACATTCCCGTTTCGGGAAGCTGGTATTTGACGTCAAGGGCCAGAAACTCAGTGAGGATGTCTTCATATTTGTGAATGAGTTTAATACGGTGCTCGCAGACGGCCTGAGGACCCGCTTAAAAGACGGCGATGTCTTGACCCTGGCTCCCATGATGGAAGGCGGATAGCGCGTCTGCCCGGATATTGCTCTGCGAGACCCAAAAATTTTCTGCATTCCAAATCAAACATATTTTACGAAACGGAGGTAACAAGATGAAAAAAAAAGTCATTTTAGGCCTGTCGGTTTTTATAGTGCTGCACATGGCATTCATGTTGGGCGGGTCTGATTTCAGGCAGGCCCGGGCCGCCGGAGGGTCTGACCGGCTGATCTGGACGACCTTGAACCCCGGCACGTCTTTTTATTTTACGGCCGTAGGGATGACCCAGCTGATCAACCAGCATACGGATTTAAAAATTATTCTGCGTCCCATGCCGGGTCCGGTGGCCGGGATCATGGCCATCCACGACGGCAAGGCGCAGCTCGGGGAATTGTCCGATTTCAACACCCGCAACTTCACCTACGGCATCATATCGAAAATGGTTCCGGCGGTCAAAAAAGCCTTTCCCGAGATACGTATGCTGATGGGGACCAATTACCTGTGGCGCTCGTGGTTTACCCGCCCGGATACCGGCATAAAAACGATTTATGATTTAAAGGGAAAGAAACTCAGCTACCTGGTGCCCGGTATTTTCATTCAAAATGCGCTGGGCGAAGACAGTCTGCGCGCGGCCGGCATCGATCCGGAAAAAGATGTAACCTCAATAAAATCGGACAACATCCCGGGGCTGAACCAAAATGTCAAGAACATGAAGGTGGATGGGGGCCTCAATGCCATTACCGGATCGGGGATCGAGGAAGTCCGGGCCACCCGGGGACTGGTCGTGATCCCGTTTCCCCCGGAAATTTATGAAAAGCTGCGCCCGGAACTTAAAGATGCCATTGATTTGCAGGAAATTAAGGCCAATTACCTGCCCGGACTTCAGGCGACCATGCATCTTACCGGATTTCAGAAGTATATCATAACCAACCAGAAGCTGAGCGAGGAAACAACCTACACGGTCGTTAAGGCCATTATGGAGCATGCCAAAGAGATTGAGCGACTGGGGCTTGATTTCCGCGAATACGGCAATAAACAGTTTGCACTGCCCGCAAAATTCAAAATTCCTTTCCATGACGGGGCCATCCGCTACTACAAAGAGGCAGGAATGTGGAAGCCGGAGCATGATGCCCGCCAGAATAAGCTCATCAGTGAACTGCCGAAAAAATGAATTTTGATGGCTTCGTAAAAAGTCCAACTTCTGCGTTGCGCTTCATGTCGTTGTCGCTGCGGCGTACGCTAAGTACGCCTCGCGACACAACATTCGCGCGCCTTGAATTTGGAGCCTTTTACGAAGCCATCCCGATTTTGACTTTTTACGAAGCCATGAATTTTGACGGGTAATGACAGTGAGGATGCGCAAATATGAAGGACGGATGGCATGGCTGGTAAAGGCCCTTTCCGCGATTGTTCCTCTATATAGTATCTTTTTCGTGCTGGATATCAGCGGCTACTATCTGGGTTTCCATTTTTTCGCCACCGCCTACCGTTCCCTTTTCCTGCTTTTGATCCTGACGCTGGTTTTCCTCCTTTATCCGGCGACCAAGCAGGCCCCCCGCGACCGGCTGCCCTGGTATGATATTCTGCTCATCCTGGCTGCCATGGCCCCGACACTTTACCAGTTTATTGCCGCCGCCGAGATCGCCACCGGCACAAAGGTCGGCGCTACGGGTCCGGAACAGGTCCTGTTCGGCCTGCTTTTGCTGGTGCTCTGCGAAGGGGTCCGGAGAACCTCCGGCGTGCCCATTGTCATCATCGTGGCCCTGTCCCTGTTATATGCCAAGTTTGCCTACTTCATCCCCGGATTGTGGGGCGCCCCGGAGTTTGAATGGGAAGCCCTCACCGAGTACATGTATCTGTATGACTCCGGAATTTTTGGCATGATTCTGGGAATTGCGGCCACCCTGGTGATCATCTTTGTGACCTTCGGCGCTTTCCTGTTTAATGCCGGTGCCGGGGAGTTTCTCATGAACAGCGCCATGGCGCTGGCGGGCCGGTGGCGGGGGGGGCCTGCCAAGGTGGCCATTATCGCCAGCGGGGCCATGGCAATGATGTCCGGCAGTCCCTCGGCCAATGTGGGCACCACCGGGGCGACAACCATCCCGCTGATGAAAAAACTGGGCTATACGAGCCATTTTGCCGCGGCGGTCGAAGCCGTGGCGTCCACCGGCGGCATGATCACCCCGCCGGTCATGGGGTCCATCGCCTTTGTCATGGCGGAAATCACCGGTCTGGGGTATGTCGCGGTCGTCAGCGCCGCTGTTTTGCCGGCGCTGTTATATTACGGCTGTTTATTTTTTCAGCTGGATTTTGAAGCCGCCAGGACCGGACTTGAAGGATTGCCCCGTGACCAGTTGCCGTCTCTTAAAAAGACGCTCAGACAAGGCTGGCATCTTCTTCTGCCCATTATTATTTTGATCGTCCTTCTCGGGCTTCGTCTGGATGTCAGCGAATCGGTTTTGTATGCCGTCGCCGCTACGGTGATGGTCAGCGCTTTTTCCAAAAGAACGCGGATGGGGCCGCGGAAAATTATTGACTCTCTGGCTGAAGCCACGGAAAAAATTCTGATCATCGGCCCGGTGCTGGCGGCCATCGGCGTGGTCTTCGGCGCGCTGACCCTGACGGGTTTGAGTGTCAATTTATCGGTATTGATCAAAGACGCCGCCGGAGATAATATCTGGCTGCTGGCCATTTATACGTGGCTGGTGATCTACCTGTCCGGAGCGGGGATGGGAGAGCTGGTGGTTTACATTGTGATGGCCATTATCGTTGCGCCCGCATTCGTGGAAATCGGGGTGCCCCTTTTAGCCGCTCACATGTTCCTGCTTTTTACCGGGGTTTCGATGTTTATTACCCCGCCCTACTGCCCGGCCGTTTTTGTCGCCTGTTCCATTGCCGGGTCCGGCATGTGGCGCACCGCGTTTCAATCCATGCGGTTGGGAATTGTCGTGTTTCTCATTCCCTTCATGATCCTGTTCAAACCCTCCCTCATATTGATCGGAGCGCCGTGGAAAATCGTTCTGGATTTTATTTCCAGCGCCATGGCCTGCTATCTTCTGGCCGGGGGGACGTCCGGCTACCTGCTGACGCATACCAGACTGTGGCAAAGATTTTTTCTTCTGGTTGCAGGTCTGTTCCTCTTTATCCCTGGCTGGAAAACGACCCTGGTGGGGCTGGCTGTAGCTTTTCTGCCGTTTGCGGCTCAACTGAGATCCATCCGTTTGAAGCGGGAGGAGGCATGAAGAAAGTCATACAGAGTACATGCGTGAGCTGTCATGGAGGATGCGGTGTGCTGGTGACCGTTGAAAACGGGGCCATTACCTATATCGAAGGAAACCCTGGTTCGCCCACCCGGGGGACCATGTGCGCCAAGGGATTGGCCAGCATACAGCATATTCATCATCCCGGTCGTGTGACCCATCCTGTCAAAAGGGCCGGGCAGCGCGGCGGGGGAAAATGGCAGAAGATAACCTGGGAAGAGGCGCTGGACACCATTGCCGGTAAAATGAAGGGCTATATTGAGAAATACGGGGCCAATTCCATCGCCATCAGCCAGGGGACGGGCAGGGGATACAACCGCTACACGGCCCGCTTGAAAAATTCCGTGGGAACGGCTCACACCCTGGGCCCGGCCTACATCTGTTTTTTCCCCTACCTGATCACTTCCGCGATTACGGTGGGCGAAAAACTTTTCTGTGACTACCACGGCTGGGGCGGCAAGTTTCCCAAGACCCAGATAAGCTGGGGCCGGCAGAATGAAATTAATAATGCCGACGGGGAGATGGCGGTATGGTTTCTCAATTCCCTGAAGCACGCCAAGAATCTGATACTGGTGGATCCCCGGGCAACCGCCATCGCCAACCGGGCAAATCTCTGGCTGCCGGTACGGCCCGGAACCGACGCGGCGCTGGCCCTGGGGATGCTGAACGTCATCATCAATGAGGGGATATACGACAAGGAGTTTGTTGCCAACTGGACCTATGGTTTCGACAAGCTGGCCGCGCGGGTCCAGGAATACTCCCCGGAAAAAGTCGCTGAAATAACCTGGGTGCCCAAGGAGAAAATCATTCAGGGCGCCCGCATGTTCGCGCTGGACACCCCCGGGTGCATCCAGGTGGGCGAAGCCGTCGTGGCTTCAAGCAATTCGACCCAGACGTTAAGGGCGATACTATGCCTGATGGCCGTGACGGGCAATGTGGAAAAACCCGGCAGCATGGTGGACTGGGTGCCGACGGAGGCGGGACTGATAGAGGATTTTGGACGTGAGATACGCCCTCCGAAAGAAAATCTGGCCAGCGCCATCGCGGGCGATACCTTCCGGCTGCCCATCGGCCGCAGCCACCCGGATACTGTCTTAAAACAACTTAGGGAGGGCAACTGCATCATAAAAATGCTGCATCAGAGCGGCGGAAACCCCCTGTTCAGCCTGCCCAATTCCAGGAATGTGCGCGAGGGGCTGCTGAACCTGGAGTTTATTTCCCTGGCCGAGCAATTCATGTCTCCGCTGGCCGAGATCAGCGATGTGGTTTTGCCGGCCGCCCACTGGCTTGAAGAAGACGCCATCTGGGATGAGCATGCCCGTTTCATGATCGGCGCTGTCAATAAAGTCGTTGACCCTCCGGGTGAGGCCTGGCCGATTGCCAAAATATACAACGAGATCGGCAAAAGGGTGGCGCCGCAAGACTGGTTCGACACGCATGAGCAGATGCTGGACTATCAGCTCAGGAAGGCCCATATCAAGTTTGAAGAGTTCAAAAAAATGGGATTTTTAGCTCGAACCGGCAAGGATCAGCAGTACGAGAAACATAAAACGGATTACTGGGTTAAAGGGGGAGGATTTCCCACGCCGACCCGAAAGGTGGAGCTGTATTCAACGGTTCTGGAAAAACTGGGATACGATCCGCTGCCTCACTATAAGGAGCCCGGCGAAAGTTATTATTCCACCCCGGAATTGGCCAAAGAATATCCTCTTATTCTCAACACCGGAGGACGGATTCCCTTTTACTTTCATTCCCAGTACACCAATCTGCCCTGGATTAGAGAACTCCAGCCGCATCCCCGGGTCCAGATCCATCCGGATACGGCCGCGCAACATGGCATCGAGGAGGGAGACTGGGTCTGGATAGAGTCGCCCCGGGGCAGGATCAAGCAGACGGCCAATCTGTTTTCCGGCATGGACCCGCGGATTATCGTGGTCCAGAACTCGTGGTCTTATCCTGAAAAACCGGGGCCGGAGCAGGATTTTCTGGTGAGCAACGCCAATGCCCTGACCAGTGATGAAGGGCCCTTTGATCCGGCCTGCGGATCGGTGGATCTCAGGGCCTTACTGTGCAGGATATACAAAGTAGAGGGCCAGAATCATGCGTAAAGCGATCTATCGCGATATGGAGGCCTGCGTTAACTGCAAGGCCTGTATGATTGCCTGCAAGGTCAAACACATGTCGTATCATGCCGGGCCGCCCATGCCGGCTGAAGCCAAAGGCAGGAACCTGGTCAATGTGTACCCGACCGGCCCTGAGATACGCGGCGGCCGGGTGTACCAATCCTTTGTCTCCATTGCCTGCATGCACTGTGACCCGGCGCCCTGCATCAAAGCTTGCCCCACCTCGGCCATTTACAAGGATCTTGAGACGGGAATCACACTGGTGGATCAGGGCAAATGTATCGGCTGCAAGGCGTGCCTCTGGGTTTGTCCCTATGGCGCCCCGGTTTTTGACGAACACGGCAAACTGACCCTGTGCGACCTTTGTATCGACCGGCTCAGGCAAGGGAAAAAAACCGCCTGTGAGGCAACCTGCCAGGCCGGGGCCATCTTTGTGGGCACACCCGAGCAGATTGGCGAGCGGCAGGCCAGAAAGGCGGTCCGGAGAATCGAACAGAGCAGCGTCATTTAGGTTTCATTGCGAATGATGTGTTCCCAATAATTGTGTTGCATAATCTGCCGGGAAATGGTGCCCATCCATTTTGTTTTATGCCATCGGCATATCATGTGATCGTCATGGTTTTGAACCGATGCATCACATCGCCCGATGCATCACATCGCCCGATGAAAAAACAGGGCAACCACGGGGGGTTGCCCCTACGATGATGATTCGGGATTCCCCGTAGGGGCAGGCCCCTGTGCCTGCCCGATTGGCCCCTGTGCCTGCGCCCGATGCATCACATCGCCCGATGAAAAAACAGGGCAA
>JAUYIZ010000019.1 GCA_030688615.1 Desulfobacterales bacterium
AGCTGTTTCCACAGCGATTTCAGATCCGGCGGAAGGTCCGCGATGGATTCTACCCCGAGAGATTTCTTCGCATCTTCCCGCTGAAGATGCGTCAGTTCATGGTTGAATATGAGAAACAGTTTTTTTTTCATGGTCTTTCCCAAAGCGAATCTAATCAGCAAGCATAGATTTAATCTTCTGGACTTTTTCCTGCTGTTTTCTCGAACAAGCCTTCTTTTCCCATTTATTGTTTTTTTGCCAATACGCTTTAATTGCCAAAGCAGCCTGAATTTTGTTGTTATCTGAAAAATGGTCTATCCGATAATAAATCTCAACTACCGTATTTTCGATGACATCAGGAGACTTAAGCGTTGCAATGTCTTTTTCCTCAGGCCCCATGGCCGCGAGTTCGGCCTGCCGCTTTTCCTCGGCCATTCGTGCTTCTTCTGTTTCTTTAGCACGTTTTTCAACATCCCGAATTTCCCGTTCTTCTTCTTCCTTTATAAACGCAATTTTTTCAGCCCGCTTTTTGAGCGCTTCCTGCTTTTCGGATATATATTGAAGTTCCTCCAGTTGGTTGGTTTTCTCGGATTCATCGGTTAGCTTTTCCAATTGAACCCAGCCAAAGGGTCTCAATGCCTTTTTATTCTGGCCTTTTTCCGTCTCGGAGGACAGCCACACTGTCGTGGCTTTGTTCAGATAAGTTATTTTATTACCTCCAAGCCTTATGAGAATATTTCGGTGACCTTTGATGGTCAGGCTCTCTGCGCCGGAATGCCGGCCGAGTCGTAATGGAATTGCAGAGTTGCATTTTTCAAGGGCAATGCCGTCAACCCCGATTCCATTCAGCTCCGCACATTCCCTTGCATTTTCATCCCCATAAAAACCGACCAAGCTCGCTAATAACTGTCCGAGGTCAAGGGGCTGCCGGATAAACCTGTCAGATTGGAGCTTTTCCACGGCGATCTGCCCCGTGAAGACCGCGCCGGGTTCGATGACTTCAAGGATCTGATAGGGACCGTTGGCCTCTTTAGGTGATTCCTTTTTCTTTTTATTGACGGCATAAACGATTTTCGTCCGGCTGTTGCCGACCGGCATGAAATCGGAAACCTTCAGCAGCCTGAAAGGGTCGCCCTCGATTTTGCCTGAACGGTTTTCCAGAAGTTCATTCTCGAGTTCTTTACCGCGCTGTTTTGACTTTGGAAGCTGTTTTTTTTTGTTCTGTGTATTCAGATAGGCCGTTCGAATGGCTCCTTTGATCGCACTGCCTGGAATATAGGGGCGGTCATCCGATGGTTTGAATGCCGTCCGTGATATTTGAAACTGGTTCAAATTGGTTAATATCTCTCTTTCATTAGCACGGATTCCCAGTATCTTCTTGTAGTGTGCGACAAATGAACCACATAAATCGATTGGCCGCCCTTGGACTTTTCTACCATTGAGAAATTTAAAGATTTCCAGGATGGAATCAACATTCCCGGTTTTGCAAATGCCGGAAAACCTTGAACGATCTTCATCCGATAGGCCGCTGATGAAGTCAATGGGATCAAAAACCCTTAGCTGGTTGTTCTCTTCATCCACGACAAAGCCCATGGGCTCATAAACCTCATCACATCCCAAATGGAGCGGTGCAACCACTTTCAGCATGCAGTGAAAAGTATCTTTGAAATTGTTCATTTTTTATAGCTCCAATTGCAGCGGCAACCAGGGGGCGTACCCTTGCGCTACGGTTTCCGGGTTTGAATAGGATACCCCTGTTACCGCCTGGCCAATAAAAGGTTTCATTATCCCGGTGTTTTCTCTTCTTACAAATACCGATCCTTCATCGGCCATGATCACCGGTCGTTTGAAGGGATTTCGCCCTGTGGCTAATATGTCGCCATGCTTACCGAAGCGGATAAACGGAGAAAAAAAGATGCGGCTGAATGCTTCCGCCTCGGGCACCGATGGGGCAAGAGAAAAACATGCGTTGGCGGCCTCGGGGTTGGGCAAAGAAAGTTCCAGGTGCAGGCCGACATCAAAGCGGCCCATGCCGATGGATGCATCTTTACCGAAACCCCACGTTCCGATTCGCTTCAGCCCTTTCTTGACCCTGTCAATGTCCGTGGCCGCTTCATCCAGCAGGACAAACAGCGCCAGGGTCAATCCTGGACGAAAAAAGAGGCTTTCCCTAATATAGGGCGCAAACGCACCTGTGCCTGTGGCGCCAGATAAACGGTTGATACTGTTATGAGGCAAGGACATCCGCAAGGTGAACTCAGGGGTGTTCCGGGTTTCACAGGTTGATTTTTTGGTGGCCACAACAGTCTCATTTGATCTCTCCTTGATCTCACTATCGTCCAGGTAAAGAGCGTTTTTCAGGGAAATCTTAGTAAGGTTCAGTACCGCCATCCATTTTTTGTCCTTCAGGGCCTTTCTTTCCAACAACCGATCTTTTCGGGGCTTGTCTTTCAAAACGGATGTTTCCAGCAAGGCAGCACCTGGGCGCGGGAAAAAATAGGTGGGGTTTTTGCCCGTGGTTTTGGGAAACGCCGAGGAAAACACAATAAAAGGGCTTTGTGAATAATGCCGCAACTGGTTCTCAAGACCGCCTTCCACAAGTTTGGCATCATAAGCAACCTGCCAGCAGAAATGCCCGAAAAGGGTGTCACCTTTAATCGCCGTGCCCATAGATGTCCGGGGCCTGATTTCAATTTCATAAAGCTTCAAGGGTGCCTCCTCTGGTTAGAGCGGTACAACACCGCTAAATTTTTCCTGCTCCTCGGGTTTTTCAAACTCGAAGCTGATCCTGCCGTAACCCCGGCTACCGCTGCCGCCAAGGGCATCCAGTTCCAGCAGTTTCAAACCTTCGAACAGAAATCCTACCAGGTCGTCATCGCCTTCCATCTCTTTGATGCTGAAAGAGAATCTGAACTCGGTGTCAGCAGGCACTCTCTCAATAAATCGCGGATGGAGAGCCGTGCCTTTGATCCGATCGATGGAGTTTTCGGATTTGACTTCAGTCAATGCCTGATTATTTTCATAAGCGTTTTTCTTCCATTCCTCGTCCAGCGGACAGTCGGCAAAAGAACCCCTGGTCGGCCCGATAACCCCGCTTTCATCCTGATCCGCACCGCTGATGCCAAAGAGTTTCAGGATCTTTTCACAGGCATTGTGTTCTTCGCCTGATAGATCGCGAAAATCCTTAAGGGTAAGCGGCCCACCATCGCCGTTATTTCGCCGGCCGATGATACCGCTGCGCAACTCAAGGAGGGAGCGGATTTTACCTTTGATGGAGGAGCCGGGGATATATGGCTCCAGTGTGTGTGGATGCTTGATGACCGGGTTGTCCGTGCCGCCGATACGCATTTCCGTGTCTCCGGCGCCAATGTGAAGTCCACTTCTGAGGATGATTTTGCCAGTATATTCTTTGATTCCGATTAGTTTCATTGGTTAATCTCCTATCTTCTATTTTGAAGGTCCATGCATTTTATAGAAACCAATAAACGCTTCAAAAAAGGTGGCGAAAACAGCCAGATCCTTTTGCTCTTGCACTTGATCCACTGAATTCTTGATAAAGTTTAAAAAGTCGTCAGAAATCAACTTCCGACCTGAAGCATATGCAGCTTTTGCCGTCATCATGTGTACCAGTGGCAAAATACTTTGCCAGTCTTTGAATCTTTTTTTAGAGGCCATGTCCAGCCGGACGACTTCATCAAAAAATTTCCTTAGTTGTGCCGGCTTGTTTTGTTTGTCATTTTTTTTATTGTCCTCTGCTATTTTTATGGCCAGTTTTTCCGCCATCGTTGAAAACAGAGCCGGGTCCATAATTTGCTTGTCTCTTTCTTTCCAAAATTGAATTTTTTCCATCTCAACCTCTCATCTTCTGTTGTATTGTATTTGCCAAAGGGGAATTCGCAGTTTCCCCTGCCAGGTAGCCAGCCATTCGGCCAGCGTTTCCCTAACCTCCATAATCCGCCGCTGTTTTTCTTCTTTTGCCAATGTTTTGCCGATATTTCTTTCAACCGCATAGGACAGAAGGGAGCGCCATTTCGTACAGGCCATGTGGCGGATATGTATACTGTCCCCCTTGATCAGCAAGGATTCCTGCTCCGCCATGTCGATAAAACGGTTCAAGCGGTAGAACATGACGCGACTCAAGTATTTCTCATCCAGCCATTTTTCCATGACCTCTTTGACGTTCTGCAATTGTTCCGCTTCCGCCCATGTCACGGTCTGGCCGAAAAGTGTGATGCGACTGCGGCCGTCATTTTTGGATTTCTTTACGGCGGTCTCGGCGGCCGTGGCCATCGTGTCAATGGGCGTGTGTGCCTTATGGATGGAGATGCCGGCGGAAAGATGGATCGCAGGGTTGCAGACATACCGGTTAAAAGATTCGGATATCGACGCTGCAAGCGGAATCATTTTGTTCCACGGCCCGATGAGAAGCAGGTCATCGCCACCGGCGAAGATCGTATAGACATCACGGTATTCAGTGCTATTTTCCAGAAACCAGGGCAAAAAAACCGTGAAAAAATTGTTCATCTGGCGGCTCAGGGTCGCCAAGCGGGATACGGAGTATAAATTATCGGGCAGGCCGCAGGCCATCAGCAGCCCCAGGTGGTCCACATCGGCCTTGAGGATGCCCAGGGCTTCAAGTCCCATCAGCTTTCCGTCTTCATTGGTCCGTGCAGCCGCAGCGATATGATTCATGGTTTTCAGCGCACCCTCTTCGATTGGCTCGGTTGTTTCGTCATCTGGCCCGCGATCCAAAAAGCGCGGGTCCTGAAGGTCTTCCAGACGATAAACCGGGACATAGCCGTTGAAAAAACGGAAGGCCGCATTGTTGTTTGCAGGATGTTCGTGGTCGATTTTCAATTTCCAGTATTTCAACAAGCCGCCACTGGTCGTAACTGATTCCTGCGCATTTTCGGAAAAAGACAGTTGATAATAATCAAACACAGGTTCCATTAAACCCTGTTGGCTCAAGGCGCTTCCAGCCAGTAAAACCGCCAGGGAATTTTTTTTCACAAGGTTGTCACCGATAAACACATGATCCCGGCACAGGCGACAAGTTGCCTGGCCGTCAGGCATAAGGATAGACTCATCCGCAGGACGTTTTCCGCAAAACGGGCAGAGGATTGCCTGCTTAGTATCGAAATAGTTTTGCACCACCCCTCCAAAACGGTTCAGGTTTATGCGGTTCAGTTTTTTTCCCGCCATTTTTCGGTTCATCTGGTCATGAAGGGAGGGAAAACCACCACTTTTAAAATCATCCGGACTCGCGAGGATTGCGGACAGACTGATACCCGATTCGCCAAAGGTCAAACGAACAAACCATTGTTCGAGCTGTTGCTGAACATTTTGCACAGCGTGTTGTGCAGCCTCTGTATTTGGCCCGATAATGGTAAATTTGCCCCCAGCATCCAGGACCACTGAGGTTGAAGGCAAACCGATTTGCTCGCAGAGCAGGCAGGCCGTTAACTCTGTCAGCACGGAAACATAGAACGATCGTCCCCGCAACAGTTTAGACCGGTATTTCCGCGTGTCTCCATATCCTGAAAAAATGAAATTCTGGATTCCATGGAAATCGCCGCTGATCAGCAGGAACTTTTCCGTGTGGCCTTTTTTGACTTCATCCACAGTCAGTGTGTCGGTGTCTTTGTGGAACGAATAGATCGCCGAGGCCAAAGCAGAAGTTGTTTTCAAATGATCATAGAGGGATACATCCGGTATCACCCTGCCGACACGGGCGGCCGGCATCTGGGAAGCAAATCGCATGACCAGACTTTCGAAATGTTCAAACCAGAGACCAATATGATTTGGATGACAGAGTCCCTTCAACCCCTCAGTGAAACCGTCTATCAGAGCGGCGTATTCAGCCTTGGCCGCATCCTTGCTATCCGGTGTCACAGATTCTATTTTTTTAGGGAAAATGGTGTCTGGGCTCATTTCCGTGAGCGCATAGCCGTGCTTGTATTGCTTCCGGTCCAGTATGCGCGATGCACCGCTGACATCCAGGGATTCCAGAACTGAAACCAGGCGTGTTTTCTCATAGTCCGTCACTGCGATCGATTCATTGGTGTACGCTTCAAAGGATTTACGGTCCATGCCGCTTGAGATCCTGTCCGCTTCTGCAATGATCCATTCCATGGGAGATGACGGGCTGTGATGGGAGGCAGTTAATTTGACAAGTCCGTCTCCATCTCCCCAGGGCCGGTCAAACTCCTTTGGCAGATAATCTTTGAACTTTTCAATGAACATGGCGGTATAAAGCGCATGGTGGTGTGAATACCGTCCCTTGTATACCGGCAGGAAATCTGCTGCCTGGCGTTCGATTTCCTCCCAGGTTACGCCGAAAGTCTCTCTGCCGGTTAATTTTCCAATGTCGTGGAAAAACCCGGCAATGGCTATTTTCAAGGTCGTTTCGTTCATAAATCTTTCTCCGATTGTAAAGGTTATCACAAA
This sequence comes from Desulfobacterales bacterium, assembly GCA_030688615.1. GTDB lineage: Bacteria > Desulfobacterota > Desulfobacteria > Desulfobacterales > JAUYIZ01 > JAUYIZ01. The sequence continues at coordinate 6,427 of JAUYIZ010000019.1, forward strand.
ATGATGCTATCAATTTTCCCCAGCCCGAAGGCCGTGTTCTTGCCGATATGAACCTTGGCGCAGATGTCTAACAGCGGCAGGAATTCACCCAGGTCGCCTTCGTAGGTGACAGAGCCGGCCATGCCGCTCATGGGCATGCGCTGTTTCTGGCGGTTGGAGTAGCGCTCCCAGTCGTGCCAGAAGAGCTGGTTATCCTGCGTGCGGATGGTCGCCGCACGTTCCAGCAGGCCCTTGTAATCCAGGTCCGGTTCGCCGCCGGCATAGGCGGTGAAAAGCGAGGAAATCCTGCGCAGCATGGCCCGCACCAGCACGTGAAAAGGAAGATCCCGCTCGATGCGGTTGTTGAACTTCAACCGCAAGGGAGTTTTCAGCTCCAGGCGAACCCGCGAAGCTTGTTGCGGAACATTTTCCCGGTTCACGGACAAAGTCTCCACCGCATCGGCCTGCTCAATGGTCTCGGTTGCATCCGAGTAGATCTCAAATCCCCTGGCGGAAACCTGTTTCAGGCTAAATTTCGGCCGGCGGCCGTTTATGCGCTTGCCGATGCCCCTCCTGCCGGCCTGTTGAAAGGCATAAATAAAATAGGGCAGCCGCTTGTTGAGATCGCCAAAGAGCAGCAGGTTAAAAACCAGTTCATCATCCTTTGAAAAGCTCTGCTTTTGGGTTTCCGGCGGCCGCAGCACAAAGGGATGCGGCGTCACTGAAACCCTCA